>JABABZ010000125.1 GCA_014237965.1 Phycisphaerales bacterium
CTGCTCGAGATATATCCATCGGGCGGGAGGATTTCGACAGCACCATTCGTGGACTGATCGTAGGTTCCATTCCAGAGCGCGGCGGCATAGTCCGCGTCGATCTCTCCCTTCCACACCACGAAGCGTTTCGCCTCGCGTTGCAGAATCCAACTTCCGAACACCAGGCCGGTTTCGGCGGCGCTCGTGGATCGACTGACTCGCAGGGAGACGTCGGCGGTCCGGACGTTGCCGGTGGCGACCACCGCCATCGCGGCGGCGAGCGATCCGAAGATGACCAGGAACATCATCGACAGAACGCTTGCGACACCGCGGCGATGAAATCGTCGGGAACCGCGAGCAAGTTTGTTTCGGATCGAGTCGGGCATCATTCTGTTCCTCGCCTCACGCACGTCTGCGGTTCCAACTCATCGCGGTTGAATCCAGATGAGTCTTGTGATTTCCGCGGGTTCGAGGTCGGTCGGTCCCTGATACTCGACGACGACCTCGACTCGGATCATTTCGCTGGTTCCTTCGGGAAGGGTGACTCCGATGTCGAACGGATCGACGTTGGAGACCAGAACCCGCTGTGACCACCCGGGCATCGCCTCGAACGGGGTTCTCATGGCGGTGATCGGCCCGTTCCCGAGATCGAACGAGAAGACGGCGTCATCGAAATCGTCGATGTCGTCCCAGTCTTCCACCAGCAACTCGTTGGGCTCCGGTCCCCAGAACTCCACACCGGTCACCGGATCATGCGAAGGCATGTTGAGGGTGAGTTCGCGGATCTCGCCCGCGAGCCTCATGGCGTTCGCGGAATGCTGCGCCCAGTCGTTCTGCCGGTGGAAGGTCTGCTGTGCCGCGACCATCGCCAACACGCCGGTACCGATGATCACCGTGGCCAGCGCCGATTCGATGAGGGTGAATCCGCGGCGGCCGGCGGGGTGGGTTCGATGGAAGTCTCGATGTCTCATGACGCGTTCCTTCCCTTCGGTCAACCGGAGACCAGACTGCTCATCTTGAAGATGGGCAGGATGATCGCCATCGCGATGAAACCGACCACGGAGCCCATCAGCACGATCATCAACGGCTCGATCATGCTCGTGACGGCCTTGATCGCGTCTCGGAGGACACGGTGGTAGTAGTCGCTCACTTCGTCCAGGACCTCGCCGAGCTTGCCCGAGTCCTCGCCCGCCGCGACCATCTGGATCACGGACCTGGGAAGGAGCTTGGACTTGCCGAGTTGAGTCTGGATCTTTCGTCCCTGTCGCACCGACGAATGCACCGAACGCCACATGCGTCGGAAGAGTCGATTGCCGGAGATGTCACCGGTGATGGCGAGCGTGTCGAGCATCGGAACGCCGGCGTTCAGGAGTTCGCCCATCGTATGGAGCGAGCGGCTGATGTAGAGCGCTCGGAACATCCGCTTGGCGACCGGCATGGACAGCTTCGCTCGATCCCACCAGAACCCGCCGAGCTCGGTTCGGACGAACATGAGGAATCCACCGATCACCGCGACGGCCGCGATCAGAATGATCCACCAGTAACCGACCATGAAGTCGGACAGTGACATGAGGAACTTGGTCGGTCCCGGAAGCGCCTCTTCCTTGCCTTCGAAGACGCCCGCGAAGCGGGGGAGCACGAACGTGAGAAGGAAGACCGTGACCCCGATGGCCATCGTCGCGATGATCCCGGGGTAGATGCTGGCCCCGACCACGAGCTTCCGCGTCTCCAGCTCCTGCTGCAGGTATGCGGCGATGCGGTCGAGCATGCGGGCGAAGGCACCGCTCATCTCGGAGGCGCGGACCATGCTGAGATACAGCGGGCCGAAGAGCTTGGGATGCTTCGAGATGGCTTCGGAGAACTGTCGACCGCTCTCGATGTCGGCTTTGATTTCCAGCAGGATCTTCTTGAACTTCACGTTCGTCGTCTGCTCGGAGATTCCCTCGAGCGCCTGGCGGATGCTGATGCCGGCGCGGATCATCACCGCGAGTTGCGTCGTGAAGTCGAGGATGTCCTTCTTGCTGGGGCCGCTCGACCAGCTGAGCTTCTCGCCGAGGTTCGCGAACTTCGCGGCGGATGCCGAAGGGGCGAGTTGCATCACGTGCAGCCCCTTGCCTCGGAGCATGGCGGCAGCGGTGGCGGCGTCGGCGGCGGCGACTCCGCCTGCTTCGACTGCTCCCGATCCGTTCCGAGCTTGATAGCTGTACTGGGGCATGGTTGCGGTTCCGTCCTTCGCCTCAGGCGGCGATCATGCGTTCAAGCTTGTCGGGATTGGCGGATTGTGCGATCGCGTCCTCACGACTGATCATTCCGTTGTAGAAGAGCTCCGCGATGGCGTTGTCGAGACTGATCATTCCCAACTGTCGATTCGTATCGATGACATTGGGGATCTCGAACGTCCTCGCTTCGCGGATGATGTTCCGGATCGCCGGGGTGCAGAGCATGATCTCGATCGCGGGGACCATTCCGGTGCGATCGATCCGGCTGAACAGCGTCTGACTGACCACTGCCTGGAGCGTGTTGGCGAGCATCGAACGGATCTGGTTCTGTTGCCCGGCCGGATACATGTCGATGATCCGTTCGACGGTCTGGGAGGCGTCGACGGTATGCAGGGTGGAGAGGACCAGATGCCCGGTCTCCGCCGCGCTGATCGCGAGCGCCGAGGTTTCGAGGTCCCGCATCTCACCGACCAGGATGATGTCCGGATCCTGCCGAAGTGCATGCTTGAGGCCGCTCGAGAAACTCGGCATGTCGGTGCCGAGCTGGCGTTGTTCGATGAGGCACTTGTCACTCTCGAAGACGTACTCGGTCGGGTCCTCGAGGGTGATGATGTGCTTGCGATATCGCTCGTTCATCGCCTGGAGCATCGCGGCCAGCGTGGTCGACTTTCCCGAACCGGTGTCGCCGGTCACGAGGACGAGCCCCCGGGGGAGGTAGGTCAACCGTGAGATCACCTCCGGGAGATTCAGGTCGGCGAGTGGGGGAACCGAGCACTTGATGCCTCGGAGCGCCATGCCGAGCACACCCTTCTGAAGGTGGGCGTTGACGCGGTATCGCTGGAGTCCGGCGACTTCATAGGAGAAGTCGAGATCCATCTGCGAATCGAATGCCGTGAGTTGTGCCGGGGTGAGCATCTGCTCCAGCGCCCGTCGAAGCCCCTCGGGAGTGAGCGGCGGGCATTCCATCGCCTTCATCACGGTATGCACCCGCACCATCGGCGGGTGACCCGCGACCAGATGGATATCGGAAGCGTCCTGTTCGAATGCTTGTCGAAGAATGTCGTTGAGATGCATCAGCCACTCCACCGGAGAAAAAAAGCGATTGCCTTCTTCTGCATCGGCGGAGCGAGGGGTCGGGTTGACTTGAACCGCTCGGGTTTAGTCGGACGACTCGAAGGTGGAACCTTCGGACGCGATTGCGGGTCGTGCGGCGTTTGCGGATGATGCGGGTCGAACGAGCGTGAACGTTCCGGAACCCGCGAATTCATGGGTGGGGCGGCTGATTCCCGCATCGAAGAGGATCCGGCCCAGGAGTCCGGAAGCCTGATATCGGACTCCGCCTTCGATTCGCCAGGAGACCGGTGCGTCCAGATCGACTCGTTGAGCCAGGTCTGCGGGTAGCGGGATCGATGCGGGAATCTCCACCTCGATCTTCCCGCCTGGCGGAATCGTCCTCAAGGCCGCCCACCGGCCTTCGAATCGGCCGACGCCCTCCACGGTCAGCGAGTACTGGAAGCGTTCCAGCGGGAGATCCTTCGTGCCCGCGTTGGAGAGACGGAGGTCGATCCGGAACTCGGCGGCATCCTCGGTCCGGGAAATCGGACGGGCGGCCGTGGCTTCGACCCGGGGCGGGGATCCGCAGCCTCCAAGGAGGAGAATCGCCACCAGCGGGAGGAGTACGCGGTGCAACGGGATGAGAAGCGGACCTCGGGGGAGCATTGGCATACTGTACCGGGGACTGCCCGTTCGATCTTCTCGCTCCCATGTCGTATTCGGAACCTATTCCATCCTCTCCCGGCCGCCCTCGAGGCCTTCTGCTCCATCTTCCGCTGATGGCCGGCCTTCTCGCCGCCCTCCCGCTCGTGGGGGCGGACGCGGTTCCCCAACAGCTTGACGATCGCATCGCGGTGACGGTCGACGATTCCCCGGTCGCGACGAGATCTCTCAGTGAGGCCAGATCACAAGCCTCTGACAATCCCGCTCGGGCGGCGGATCTCCTGGCCGGACTTCTCGACGAGTACGGTCATCGCCTCGTCGCATCTGCGGAAAACGAGAACCTCTTTCGATCCGTTCGAGCGGAAGCGATCAGTCTGCTCCGCGCCGAACCGGGTGTTCTGGTCGCGTGGCGTCGAGACACCGAATCCCAGGCCTTCGCGTTGCTCGAGCAAGAGGGAATCGAAGCCGCCTTCGACCGTCGTCCGCTGACCGACGCCGGGCTCGAGGCGGGCCTTCGCCTCGCTCAGCGGTCGATCGAGTCCGGTCGGGCTGCAGGAGCACTGCGACTCCTGGAGGAACTCTCGACCTGGCCCGGGGCATCCAGCGCCCGGAATCGGATTCTTCTTCTCCGTGGATTGGCCGGAATCGACGCCGCGTCGACCGCGCGTCGCCCACGAGATCGTGAGGAGTTTCGGGCGCTCTCCCAGGAGGTGATCGCGGAACTCGCCCGCTCGGATGCGGAGGCGGCGAGCCGTCTGCAGGACATCGAGTCGAGTCGTCGCGAATCGGAGG
Source organism: Phycisphaerales bacterium (assembly GCA_014237965.1). Lineage (GTDB taxonomy): Bacteria > Planctomycetota > Phycisphaerae > Phycisphaerales > SM1A02 > UBA12014. The sequence goes on from JABABZ010000125.1 coordinate 4,707, forward strand.
CTGGAAGGAAAGTCGGAACGGGTGAGCTCGAAGCGCTCCGAGACGCCGACTGGACCAGAATCTGGGAGGAGTTCCTTCCGGATACGTTGTTCAGACGCCGGTACTTCGACTCCGTGGACGGAAAAGCGTTCTCCGAATCCAATGCTGCCAGAGCCCTGGCCTCCGCCTCGAGCATGACGGCGATTCCGGTTCTGGCGGGAGATCTGGTCCTGGTCAATGAAGGGTTCCTTCTTCGAGGATTCGATCGTTTCACGGGCCGAATGCGTTGGTATCGGGACTTCGGAATCTCTCGCGGGATGCGACCGAGTGGTACGCCGGGGGATCTTGGAGAAATCGTCCTTGCTGACGGCGATGGATACACCGTGATCGGGCACGCCTTCGGAGGGGGTCGAGAGGGAACGGGCGAGGTGCTTCGCTTCGATCCGGTCACGGGACGAGAGCGATGGAGAATTCGGCCTGATCGTCTGGACAGCGACGGCATGCTGGAGGGAGCGTTCGTGTCCGGTCCGCCGTTGGTGGTCGATGACATCGTCGCGCTCCCGATCAGGAAATCAAATGCTCGTCTCGAGACCATCGAGTTCGCCCTCGGATTGGATCGATCGACGGGAGCGTTTCGCTGGCTCCGGACGATCGCGTCCAGCGGCGGTATTCGGATGGGGGGCGCTCGGACCTTCGCTCGATTCGCGGAACTCGAGGGTGACATCATCATCGCCTCCGCCGCGGGCGCCGCTGCCCGACTTGACGGGCGAACCGGCCAGGTTCGTTGGCTTCGTCGAGGCACCGTTCCCTTGAGAGCACCGAGGATCGCTGCGGCACCATGGGAAATCGCCGGACCGGTGGTGCTCGATGTCGGAATCGCGACCCTCGGACCAGCCGGACTGAACTGGGTGCTGCTCGACCCTGAGACGGGTGAGGAGTTGCTTCGGCGTCCGGTGGGGGCCGGGACCGTCGCAGGGGCGGTGCGGTACCTCCTCGCACTTCCGGGTCGGTCGGAAGGGCGGGATCTTCTGCTTGCCGTCGGGACGGACGTCGTGGCGATCGACGTCGGGGCGGCGGCGTCGAAGCCGGTATGGACCTTGGCCCGATCGGTGGCGGACGCTCGCGATTCGAACCCGACATCGGCCGCATCGGAGATCCGGGGTCGGGTCACGGTCGTTGGAGATGCGGTCCTCGTCCCATTCAAGGACGGCCTCGCGGTTCTGGACGGCATCACCGGCCGATTGGTTCGACGAATCGCGATCCCGGGAGGCGGAAATCCTGCGGCGACGACGACCGGTCTCTTCGCGGCGGGAGATGATCGCCTCGTCGCGTACATGCCCATCGATGACGCGATCGCGACGCTGCGGGCGCGAGTCCGGCAGTCACCGGACTCCGTGGTGCAAGCCCTCGCCCTCCTCGAACTCGCTCAAGGTCTCGATGACCGCGAACTGGTGGTGGAGGCCGCGAAGGCCGCGGCGGGCGGACTCGCTCGTCAGGACGACCCCGCCCTTCGCACGGAGTTGCTTGATCGCATCCTCGAGTCGATCGCCACCACCATCGACGCCACGGAGGGTGAGCTCCTCCTCACGCTCGCGGATGCAGTTGCGATGACGTCGAGTGATCGGGTGCGGCGCGAACTTGCGGTCGGGGATTGGATGTCGAAGCAGGGGCGACTCGAGGACGCGATCTCGGCGTGGTCGACCGTGCTTGAGGAACCGAGCCTTGCCGGCGTGGAAATCCCGATCTCCCAGGACCTGGTCGCGACCGCGGGTGGAATGGCTCGATCGCGGATCGCCGAGATGGCCGACGAAAACTCCGGCATTCGAGCCGTTCTGAATGACGAGGCGGAACGCACGCTCGAGCAGGCACTGAGTGCTCGCGCCACGGCGGACGTGTTCGTTTCCGTCATTCGCCACCACCCCGGTGCTCCGGCGAGCACTCGGGCGGCTCGGCGGGCGATCGAGATTCTTCGGGACGAAGGCGCTCCGCTCGAGGCCATGGCGGTGGCGTGGCTGGTCGCACGTGATCTTGATCCTGACGATCCTGATCGAACCGCGATTCTCGAGTTCGCGTCGACGGTCGCATCCCAGTCCGGAAGACGATCCATGCGTCTGGCGTTGCAACGAGCGGCGGGCGATCAGACCACCGTGGCCACGGCTCCGGCGGTCGACGGTTGGATGGAATTGCCCGACACGACGATTCGTCGGCCGACACTCGATGGTTCGCCGTTGAACATGCGTTCGATCTCGGGAAGCCTGGCCCCGGAGTCTTCGACCGCCGCTCTGGAGTCTCCCGTCGATGGCGTCCACCTCGTCGAGGACGATGGGAAGACCCTGGTCTTCCGGAAAGGACCGAGCCTCGAAGTGGTCTGGCGACTTCCCCTGGCGGGAAACGGATCGCAGATCATTCGTCACGAACCGACGCTTCTGCTCTGGGAAGGGCCTGATCGCCGCGATCCTCAACTCAATGCGATCGATCCTCGGACAGGGGAGTTGCTCTGGTCGACTCCTCGGGCGACGTCGTTGCTTCCAGCTCCAGATCGGCTCGTGGTCGGAGCCGATGGCTTCCTACCCGACAGCCGACCATTCCTGCCTTTCGAGGTCCTGCCCATCCCCGTTGATGATGGGATCGTCCTGATCCGTCGCGATGGAGTCGCGGTGAATGTGGATGCGGCCGACGGTCGTACGGTGAAGTGGTCCCGGAGCGGTCTGCTCGATCGGGTCTATGGAGTGGCGCGATCTCATGGGCTGCTGCATCTGCATGGGGCCTCGACGGCTTCTGACGGAAGTTCGATCGGACGGGTCGTCAGCATCGACCCACTGACCGGGGGGACCGTCTTCGAAGCGGATATCCCAGGTGGAGACGTTCGATGGCTCGCGGCGGATCAACTTGGGAGACTTGCGGTGGGAACCACTCGGTCCATCACCGTGCTGGATCCCGTCGAGGCGATTCTGGGGGAGCAGCGACGATGGACGCGGACGGATGATCGTCTTCTCGGCGTGTCATTCGGGCGGTTCGAAGATGGCCGGCTCGTGGTGCTCGACGATCGAGGGCTCCCGATGGTTCTCGACTCGAAACTGGGTGCGATCGATCAAGAGCGATGGCGGATTCCGAGCAATCCTGACTGGATTCCGGGAGGACCGGCCTCGATTCTCGCCGATGGTGATCACCGATATCTGCTCTATCCCGACCGCGTCCTGCTCTACGACGCCTCCGGACGACTTCTCGGGGCGGATCGAATCGCGGACGCGAATCGCATGGATTGGTCCGCCCTTCCGACGGCGGAGGGCCTGAGGCTGATCTCCCAGCGGCCCGGGCGGGGCCGATATACCTTCCGGATCTTCACGCTCGATCCAAACACAGGCCTTCGAATCACCGGTCAGCCATTCGAGGTCGAGCCTACGACGTCTCGATACAAACGGGGTCGAGCCATTGATGGATGGCTGTTGCTTGGGACCGAGCAGGAAGTCAATGCGGTGCCTCTCCGGTGGTCCGTTGAGAAGGAATCTCCCGATGGACCTTGACGAGCCGGCGGGATTCGGGCATAAAACCCAGCCGAAAGTCAGACGCGGATCGGAATGATTGGCCATCTCGGCCCGCGAGGGCGACTCACTCTTGAATGCGAAGGGCTTGCTTGATGACCACGTTTCTCGCCAACGACGACCTCACTACCACGCTCCCCGCTCGCGATCCGGAGGAGCCTGGAACCGATGCCGCGATCACGCTTCTTCAGGACCCATCGGAGCGGCGCTCGTGCGGCGTGCGATCCTCGTGGAGCGGAGACGACGAGGAAGATGATTATCGTGACATCTACGAAGACGATGACGACGGCGACGAAGACGAAGACGAAGACGAAGACAAAGACGACAAAGAAGACGAAGAA
>JABABZ010000126.1 GCA_014237965.1 Phycisphaerales bacterium
GAGGTTGGATGAGTGTGAGACAGGGTGGGATGGACGGCCCCGTCGACAGCTCCATCCACTTCAGAGTCTGTCCGAGGGACGGGATGGTCACCGTCTACTTCACGGGGCAGAACGAAGACGGCGAGATGTTCGAGGAGATCGAGTGTGCAGAGTTCTATCTCTCAAGTGGGTTCGGGGCGGTCGTGACCCTCGAGGATGGACTGAACGTCCCGTTCTTCGATCGAATGCACTTTGGAAATCCAGAGAAGGTGTCGCAGCTCGCCCGAGGGCTCACGTTTTCGCCGGCGTTCGCGAGCCACGAAACGAGATTTCTGACGTACTGCTGGAAGACGGGCCCACCGGAGTCCATCGTTTTGCGTCGACTCCCGGTCGACTGGTGGCTTCATTGGTTCGAGCACGTTCCGGACCTCGAGGGTCTCGATCTCAGCACGGCATGTCCGTTGGTGGCACTCGGATCTCCGGTTGATGCGGATTCCTTTCGGGAGCGCATTCTCGCCGCGAATGGAAACATCGAATGCACGCCCTGGCTTCGTGAAGTCGATCTGAAGTCACTGGGCAGCGGCGGGTGGAACGTCTGTCACGACGAGTACGCCGAGCATGATGATGATTCGGATCGACCGGTCGCCGAGGTGCTTTCGGAAGCGCATTTGTGGGAGCAGCAGAAAGCCAAGCGGCATGTCGCCAGACTGCGTCGATTCGGTGCGGTGATCGAGGATCTGAAGAACCGACTCGTCGCGATCGATCAGACGCTCCGTACGAATGCCATGGTCGGCGCGATCGATTTGGAGGACCTCTTCTTCGGCGTGCAATTTCTCGATCCGCCCCCGCGGAATCCCACCGGCGATCCAACCAAAGTGATCGAGTGGATGCGGGCGATCGCCATGGGGCCGCCGCGGTGGTGGTGGGAACGTGATCGCGGTGGTGGTCGTTCGAAGAAGTCGTTGGCGGAGCGACTTTTTGGAAACGGGGTCCTTGACCGTACGGACCTCGGCCGTTTGGCCTTACCGCTTCTCCCGAGCCGCAGCATGACCTGGCCTGAATTCGGTGCCGCTTCGCTGACCTGGTTGCTCGGAACCCGGCCGGATGCATCCTTGACGCAGCTGGCCGAGCGCGAGGGGCAAGGGCTGGACGTCTGCCGATTCGCGTATGTGTTCACGCTGCTTCAGTCGTACGAGGCGGATCGGCTTCACCATCACCAGTACTCCGCCATGGCCCGGGCGAAGTACCGGCCGTTCAAAGGCCTGCGCGCCGTGTTTCCTGCGTCCGTCAGAGATGAAGCACTCGAAGCCGCGCGGATGGACCGATTTCCGATTCTCGAGGATCTTGAAGATCAGCTTGAGATTCCCCGAGATGCGACGCTCGAGGACATGCTCGCGACATCCGAGTCGATCAAGCGGATGTTCGATTCAACGTTCGAACCCATCGGCATTCGTGAAGCGGATGTGGGGAACTCCCGCACGTTGAGATACCACCTCCTTTGGGAAGCGTGGAGATCGGTGACCGTGAGCACCGAGGCCTCGACATCAAACGGACCGAATTCGTGATGGGCGCTGGTGCTGTCCGCCGCGAACGGATCTTGAAACCGAGCGATTTGAAGGAGCGCGACCGATGATGCGATTCGAGGAATTCTGCAAGCACCTGGAGGCGACGGGATACCAGGTGCGAATCTACGGCGTTGGATTTGAGACGAAGGCTGAGAAGATCTTCGAAGCATGCCGCAAGGAATCGGTCGCACGGATTGATCTCTTTGAAGGCGATGAGTATCGCGGGTGGCTCCTCGCCACCGCATACGCGGATTCGGAGGATTGGGATCTGGGGCATGACCTGGGCGATGAGCTCGCCAACCTCATCCATCCACCGTCGGACGATTCGGACAAGGTTTAGCGAGCGTCGTCGTTTGGTCGGTCATCTGGTCGGTCACGCGGTTCGTACTTGTTGAAATGAAGCTTGTAATTCAACATTTACGTTGGTCAGATCGCGCGGTTCGGCGCGTGTGAAACGTGGTGATGGAGAGGTCACTTCGAGGCGATGGACGAAGCGGGAATGGCGTGCCGAACCAGCATCGAAAACGCGTCTGGAACGACCCTGAAACGCCGGTCGAAACACGTCGAAAAACGGCCGTGTTTTGAGCACGAAAATGAGCGAAAACCCTTGTAAAACAAGGGGTGAACGGTATAATAAGGATCTCGAAAGAGGGCCTCGAAAACACGCCGCGTGAGCCTGTTTTCAGCGTCCTCGCCCAGCCCGGATCTTGAAAGGAGTGCGCCTATGAACGAACTGCATTCCATCCTGAATCCCGCCGTCTTCGGCGACCTCGGAGGCACACGTTCGCGTGTCCGTCTCGCGGTCGGACTGGTGGTCCTGCAGGGCGACGCCGGTGGCTCGCTCCAGCTTGAAGCCATGGCTTCAGTGGGCCGAGTGGCATAGCGCCAGATCGAGGTCTTTTCTCCTCACGGTTTCGATGAAGTGATCAGCAGGCGTGCTTCGCCGGCTGCGATCTCCTCAGAAGCTCCAGGTGCGTTCGCGACCGTCCCGGTCGACTGAATGTGCTCGTGACGAGGCAGGCCAGGACCGTTTGATTCGTTCGTTCGCTTGAAAACAACCCGGGGAGCGTTCGTGGCTTCGTGCCCGATCCATCGCCTGAAGGCCGGTGGCGACCGTTCTGGTCGTCGCACCCTTCCGGACCGCGATCGGTGCGCCCGTCCGCTCCACTCTGATCGAAGATTTCTCTCTCCTGGAAGGAGCATGCCTATGTGGATATTCACTCAAGATGGTTACATTTCGGTCGTACAGCACTTCAACCCCACCCCGGGTGCCGAGTTGCTGATGCGTTCTCGCTCGGCTGGTCATCTCTACGACCTGCTCTGCCTCGTCCTCACGGAAGAAGAAGTGGATGACCGGGTCCTGATCACCTCGGACCACGACTATCCCTACCGGATCGTCGTCTCCCGGGAACTGTTCGGGCAGGTCGTGGCGGCATCGATGGCCCGGCTCGACTACTCGAACTTCAAGGCTCGGTGTTCGCAGACGCTTGGGGGTGCCGATGCCGGGGTGCTCAACAGGATCTGGGCGGCCACGCACGGTTTCACGGACAACGAGAACCTTGCAGCCATGAAGGACCTCGCCAAGGGTCGAGTCCAAGTCCGAGTCTCGTTCGAAGACGAAGGAGGTGTCTGAAGCTCGATCTCCCCGACATCGGCCGTGGAGGCTGGGAGGAACGGGTCGAGTACGAGATGGCGTTCCGGATCAAGGTCGACCCACACCCGTGGATCTCGCGGCCTGGATCGGAAAACGGGCCGCCCACCGGCGACGCGTGGCGGGAGATGAACGTGGCGGCCGGCGCCTGGCATGAACTTCTTTCGTTCACGGAGGAGTTCCATCCCCTGAGCGGCGGGCTTCCGCTCGAGCAGGTCGGTGGTCCGTTCGCCTACACCACCCCGGCCTTCAAGCGGCCGCTGCGGTTCCGCGCGATCTTCGCCGGTCCGGAGTTGAGGTTCTGCGGGAACTTCAACATCGAGCAGGGTGGGCGGTGTCGCCAGGCGACGCTGCTCGGGGGGCGATTGGTGACCGCCGAATCGATACGGGGCACGCCGATCTTCGAGTTCTGGCTCGCCCGCACCCAACGACCGGACTTCGAAGACTGCTGGGAGATCGTGTCGTCGTTCCATTGCGGCTACGGCTACCGCGAGGGACTCATGAGCGGCATGGACGACTGGTCGCTGGCGAAGCCCTGTCTCGACCACCTGGCGTTCGCGGCGCAGTACCTGCCGGGTCACGAGCCCCTTCATTGGTGGTTGGCCGGCCGGCATGACGACGGGTTCACGCCCTCCATTCCGGAGCGCCGGAATGACTGAGGGAGACGGGCGGCAGGGCCGTCCGCAGGGCAGAGAGATGGCAGGGGTACGGAAGATTTCAACCACGAACCAGGAAAGGAAACAAGCCATGAACGACGAACAAAATGATGGAGACGGCCGAGGCCACGAAGGAAGCGAGCCGGAGCCCGACTCCGGCGCAAGGTCGGAACCTGAGTCCGAATCGGAAAGGAAAGCGCGGCAGGCGGCGCGGCGGGCGAAGTTCGCGGCGGCGGCCAGGGCGGAGCAGGAGGCGAAAGCGGCGGTCTGGCGGCGGATGTTCGGCGATGAAGATCACGAGCCGTGGTCCAGACTCGTCGACAACGCTGCACGACCCCTGCGGGGGCGGCAGAAGATCGAGGAGCCGTGGTCGATCCGGCCGGGATGCATTCACGCACCGGCCGCCGAAGCCGTGGCGGCGGACGATGAGCGATGTCGTCGGTACTGGGCGCCGTTCGCCCGGATGCACAAGTCGCTGGGCCTGTTCGACCTGAACGCCGGCGCTTCGCCACAGGAACAGGCGGTCGGCGGCACTCGATTCACATCACCGCCATGCAAGCGGCCCCTGCGATTCCGGGCGATCTTTCCAGCCTCCGCACTCGAGGCGATGCGGCAGATTCGGTGCACGGTCGAGCAGGGCGGGATGTGCCGCGAAACGATTCTCGTCGGGCATCGTCTGATCACGACGCGGGCGATCGTGGGGGGCGAGCCGGTGCTCGAGTTCTGGCTGGCCCCATGTTTTCGACCTGGATTCGAGGACCACGTCGAGGTCGTGGCGAGCTTCCTGCTCGGGACCGGCTATCGAGAGGGGTACATCGGCTTCGATGGTTCGGAATTCAAGTTGGCCCAACAGTGCCTCGCGCATCTTCGCTTCGCCGTCGACGGGCCGACGCAAGGACGGGTGGAACGGCATACCGGCCACCCCGGTCTCGATTGGATGGCCCGACAACCGGCATTTGAAGCGATGTTCTTCACGGGGACGTTTCCCGAGGTCTGGTGGATCGCCGACCCGGGTGACGACCCGTTCGCCATCGAGATTTCGGGGGTGGACCAATGACCTATCGACCCGAACACGCCGGCGTGATCCGCGAGAACACGCTGGGACTCGACGACGACAACATGCTCGAGTACCGGTTCTATCTCCACCACGGTGAGTTTCGCGACCGAATGTACGAGGCCGAGCCCGGCCAGATCAGTTTCTCGGGTGCGACCTGGGATCCATCCGAGGGGTACTTCGTGATGGACACCGGTTGGGATCTCCACCAGGGCTTCACCAACTCCGAGATGGTCGACCGCATCGATGAGCTCGTCGAGCAAGGGCTCGACGGCGAGACGGCGGAACGACAGGTGATGGAGGAGATGCTCGACGAGGTCAACGACTTCGACGCCGCGTGGTCGAATGATCTCATTCCGAAGGTGATCATCCGGGTCGCGTCGCCGGAGGCGTTTCATGCAGAGGTCATGGAGTGGTTCCGCGAGTACTTCGAGGACTGGCGTTCCGGGCAGACGTCCGGATCCGACGCTTCCGTCAAGGTGCCGACGCCACCGTCCGTCGAGGAGGCCGCGTCGTGGCTCGAGTGCCACCTTGAGTCGGAATTCGGCTGGTTCGAGATCCACTGGATGGACCGATGCGCACCGGTGCACGCTGAACTTCCCGTGGCCTCGGGAGCTGGAAGTTCAGTCGAGCTGCTGGCACCGGCGAGCCAACCGGAGATCGAGTGGATGAACGACGTCTTCACCGACCTGATGAATGAGACATTCGACTACTGACCCGCGTTCGACGGCACTGCGTCACCCATCACGATAAGGAATCAATGACCCACAAACCGCTCGAGATCTTTCTGGATTGCATCCGCTTCCGCGAAGGAGGTCGCTACTGGCACATGGCGCCCGTCGATCTCCATCCGTTGTTCAAGCGGCAAGGTGTTCGCCTCGTGACGCCGACTGAACCGCGCGGTCCGCTCAGGCCGTGGCGGGATCGCCCGTGGTGCGCCTGTTGGGAGATCCGGAATGACCGACTCCGTCTGACCGGGATCTGGGGCGATCTCGACGAATTCGATTTCTCGGGAAGACCGCCGGTCGCGCCCTGGATCGGTGAACAGGCGACGGAGGAGTCGCGGGAATTTCTCGAAGCGCACGGGTACACACCGCTCTGGCATCAGCTCTTCCCCGACTTGATGCCCGGGGCGTCGGTCGATGCCGATTGGTGTCGGCAGGAGCTCTGTGTCGTTGATAGCGGCCGGCGATTCGCCAACGTCTGGGGAAACCACATCGCGAATCAGCGGGACCACCGGCTGATCGCGATCGAGGAAGGCCGGGTCGGTCGGGTGTGGCGGCGCCGAGATGGCGGACCGACCCTCGGAGACCAGTTCGATCTGCGTGATCGAGAGGGTCTCGCAGACACCCGTGATCTGATCTTCCCAGAGCCCCCCGAATCCTCGGATTCGTGAACGTTCCGAGACGCGAAATTTGCTCTGATTCATCAGGAAAAAGCAGCCCGAAATCGTTCAGGATTCCCGACTCGGCGCGTCCTGTTTCTGAAGCATCAAGAGCGGGCCGACGCCCGCGCCAACCTGCCCGCCCGGGCAAGGTGGCCTCGGACTCCCTTCGGGAATTCGGATGTGGCCGGCAGGCGACGAAGCGGGCTTTTCTTCGTCGAGGCGATTTCAGGCTGGTCATGTGACCACCACGCCGTCCGCGCCGGTCGAGATACGGGCCGTTTGCACGCGACCATCATCACGGATCGCGGTGAACCACCGCTGACGTATCGATCGGCGTCACGTCCTCGGAACCCTTGATGCGGGAGATCATCAATGTCGGATCAGGAACAGAGCCAGGAACACGATCAGGAACAGGGCCGAGCGCAGGATTTGGAACAGGACGGCGTCGAGTCGAGCGAAGGCCGGGAAGGACTCGAGGGCCTCGAAGCGCAGCAGACCTCCGAGGGCGCTGGCGATGACGGCCATGACCACCATGGCGGTGATGGCCCCGAGGACGGCGATGGGGATGGTGAAGGCGATGGTGGTGACGACGGAGAAGAGGACGAGGACTTCGACGAGGACTTCTACGACGACACGGACGACGAAAGCTGTCCGAGCTGCGGTGACGACACCGGTAGCTGCCGGTGCTTCGTGGTTCTGAGTTGGGAAGGCGACTGGCTCTACGACAACGGTGGGGAGCTGGACGATTCTTCCCTCGATCGGATCCTGCGTTGGGGCCACGCCCTCTCACTCGCGGGCGCACCACCGTCGCGGACCTGCGACCTGCTCGCCGGCCTGCCGGAGTCGCTGGCCGCCGACATCGAGGCGTACTGGGTCGAGATCGCCGCCCAGGTCGATCCGGCGGAGCTCGAGGAATACCGCAAGGTCTTCGTCGAGGAATCACGGTCGGCGCTGGAGGCGATCTCGGTTGATCCCGATGATCCCGATGATCCAGAAGATTCAGATGATCCAAAAGACCCCAAGTTCCGCTTCGACCCGTCCGACGCCCGGCATCCGATGCACGAGCCGTACCTGGCGATGCTGCTCAAGAGTTTCAACGACTCGGTCATTCGTGGCCAAGTGATCCCCGGAAAGCGGATCGAAGTCCACTGCACCTGGGCGGGGATCTGCGCCGAGGCGACCTCGGTGGGGCGGCATCGGTCCGAGGGGGTCGGATGCAGCAGCATCTGGGAGACGCTCGATTCGCAGGATCCGCACGACACGTGGCAACGGATGGAAGCGATGCTCGAGCCGGTGCTCGCGAAGCTCGACCGATCGTCTTCGAATCCCTGAGGAACTTCGCGACTTCGTGAGAGACGCGCCCGAAACGCGACCGACGGCAAGGCATTCGCCTCGCCGTCGGTCTCTTTCTCCCCATGTCTCGTGACGGCCCCGGTTCGGCCGGAGCCGTCGTTCTCGTTCACTTGCCGGAAGCGGCCGCCGCGGCTTCGACGTGGTCCTGGAAGCGGCCGATGTCGAAGAAGACCTCCTCCTCGACGATCACGTCGCCGTCCCAGCGGTGGGCGGTGTGCACCAGGAAGGCGGCGGGTTCACCCGTCGCCTTGTTCACGCCGTTCCACTCGAGCCACGAGGTGGTCCAGGTGTTGCCGTCGGAGTAGTCGCCGGTCTGGACGTAGAGGTTGTCGAGCCGGATGTCCTGGAAGGTGTCGTGGTGGACGCCGAGCCCCGCCTGCCAGGTCGCCTTGTCGGCGGGCGCGGTGTGATCGCCCCACTTGAAGACGCAGTCGTCGGCGAAGGCGGGCCCGAGGGCGTCGAGGTTCCCCGCTTCGTAGTTGCGGTGGATCTGCCGGACCATCTCGGACTTCGCGTCGGAGGTCGTCGCGCTCCCGGACGATCTTGACGACGCCGGTTCCCTCGGTCCCGTCGGCGGCCCGCATTCGGTACGTCCCGTGCATCGCGCGGCTGTGGGGGAACTCTTCGCATTCGAAGGCGAAGCTCGCGCCGTCCGACCCGTATTCGTTCGACGTGAGGCGCCCGGTGTGCGGATTCCAACCGACCATCTGGATGCTGCGGATGCCATCGGCGTTGATCCACTCGCCCATCACCATGTCGACCCCGGGCAGGGGCGTGGTCCAGTTGACCATGGCGTCGGGCAGGTCACCACCGCTGGCCCGCCAGATGCCGGTCACCCATTCCCAGGGCGACGTCGCGTCGGCGGCGGCCTGCTCACCGAGCG
>JABABZ010000127.1 GCA_014237965.1 Phycisphaerales bacterium
TCGTGAGTTCCCGCCTCCGGCGCGTCACCGTCTCCGCCGAGACGTCGGACCATGGCCCGAAGGAAGGACGCCTGGTCGTCGCCGTTGGGCGGAGACGCGTCCGGCCGCTCGGCGGCCACCGAACGCTCGGGGATCGGGCCGGCCCATTGCCGGCCGATTCCCGTCAGAGGAGTGGTCGTGATGGCTTCTGTGACGCTCATCCGTTGAGGTCCTCGTCGACGAACCGCCCGTTGATACGACCCATCTGACACATCTGCTGCAACACGGCGGCTTGATCGACCGTCGGCATCATCAGTCGATCGAGCTGCTGCTTGAAGGCCAGCAATGAACGCCGAGGCGTCTCGGTGCCACTGATCGCGATGAAGCGTTCCGTCTCGATGCGAGGATTCTGAATGGTCGGCTCGGATTCGGGCGAGACGGTCTGAATGGTCAGGCCATTCACCGTGATCGCGGTATCGAGCAGTTCCGTATTCGCGGAAATGGTCAGCGTGCCACGACTTCGAGACCAGCGGATCTCCGCCGGCGTCTCGATCTGACCGAAGTCCAGATAGAAGGAGAGCACCTCCGCGGCGAGCGTGAGCGGGTCGTAGTCGGAGTCGTCCGGAATGTTGATCAGGATCATCCCGTCGCCCTGCATCGAGGCGACCTCCGCGTATCCACGCCCGGACAGGAATCCCTGCTCCGACATCTTGTCGTTGATCAGATCGACGAGCTGTTTGGTGACCACCACCGTTCGGAAGGCGGGCTTGGTGATCTGGAGGTTGAAGCTGGTTCGGTCCGTGTAGACCTCTCGAAGTCCTGCCGGCATCCCCAGACTGCGAGCACCCTCGCGGATCCTCCCGTCAAGGGGTCGATTCTCCGCATCAGGGACTTCGATCCAACCGCCGGCGAACGCCACCACCGGGAAGGGAAGCGCATTTCCCTCTCGATCCCGATAGACGTCGGATTCCGACCGCTTCAAGGGAGTCGTCCAGAGCCTGCCACCATCGAGCGAGCTCGCACCCCCACCACCGCCGACCACCTGGCAGTCGAAACTCATCCCATCACTCCACATGTTCGGGAGCTTGGCGGTGACCATGACCAGCGCGACGCCTTCGCCGCGATTGATCGCTTCGATCGGCTCGTTGCCGAGCCCTGCAGCGGAGAGTCGCTGGGCGTACAAGGTCGCTGCGGCGAAATTCCCCTTGGCATCGCCGGTTCCGGAGAGGCCGGTGACCAGCCCCACGCCCGAAATGTCCTGGGTTTGCGCGAAATCGGCGGTGAGCAACGTCTGGAGCTGGCTCTGTGCCGAGGCCGGCTGAACCAACTGAATCCCCGCAAGCGCAGACAACGCGCCGACGAAGAGTGGAATAAGACTCGAAATGCGCAGATAGTGCGTCTTCATGCGGATCCTCCGTAATAGACGCTTTGGAGAGGCACACCGCGTGCCAATTCCGGGTGGCTTCCCACCCGATGGGCGGTGACGATCGACGACGGCATCGCCATCCCCTACCCTTCGCCGGTGCCGAAACCGACCTCAAAGCCAGTCAATCTGGTTCCAGACGCCCGATCCATCCCGTCGATCTGGCTGCTCATCCCCCTGATCGTGGCCACGATGCTGGTCCTTGGCGCTCGTTCCGACGATCCCCTCACAGGCTTGATGGGGCTTGGAATCATCTTCGATCAACTCTGGGCACCCGCCCTCTGGCTTCTTGCCGCTGGAGGCGTGGGCTCGGGTCTCGCCTGGCTCTTGAAACCTCGTGGAGAAGAAACCGCACCCGAACTCGGAATCCTGCGGACCTGGGCACTGGGTGTCGCCGGCCTTCTCGCCATCGATCTCGTTCTCGGCGTCAGCGGCGCCCTCGCCTCGACGAATGTGATCCGCGTGCTCACCGGGCTGCTGGCGGTGGCCGGACTCTGGTCGTGCCGACGAATTCGGCCCGCCAGGCTCGGCATCGGTCTGGCCGCCAGTCTCCCCATCGGGACGCTCTTGCTCGCGGCGGCCAGTGCACCCGGATGGCTCTGGGGAACCGAGTTCGGTGGCTTCGACGCGTTGTCCTATCACCTGCAACTCCCACGAGAGTGGTGGATCGCCGGGGCGATCATCGAGACACCGCACAATGCCTACGGCTACCTCCCCAACGGCGTCGAAGCCGCGTTCTTCCACGTGATGACGATGATCGGCGACCCGGCGGAGGCGGCGATTCCGTGCCAACTTCTGGTGGCATGCGTCGCCCTGCTCGCGGCCGGTGCGACCGGGGACCTCGCCGTGGCGATGCTCGGTCGTGATGAGACGTCGAAGGGTCGGAACCTCGTCCGACAACTCGGGTTCGTCGCCTTGCTTGCGACGCCCTGGATGATCGTCGTAGGTTCACTGGCCTATGACGAAGCGGTCGTCCTGTTGCTCGGCACCACGGCCTTCGCCATGATCATCGAGCGTCACCGGGGAAGCCTCGGAGATTCGGCGGACTCCTCGACGGCCTCGAATCTTCAGTTCGGCGCCGTACTCGGCATCCTGCTGGGCGGGGCCGTGCTGGCGAAGGCGTCATCCGGCCTGCTGGTCGTGGTTCCGGCCTCGATCGCCGCCGCCCTGTCCATACCTCGTCGCTGCTGGTTTCCGATCGTGCTCGCGACCGCCGTCGCAGGCATCCTCATCTGCATCCCCTGGCTCCTCCGGAACGGCATCTGGACGGGGAACCCGGTGTTTCCGTTTGCAAGCTCGATCCTCGGCTCCGGCGACTGGTCGGCCGAGCAGATGGCGCGGTTCACGACGGGACATCACGGAAACGGCGTGCTCAGCGGCCTGCAAGCGATCGGTTCGGAGTTCCTCTTCGAGGACTGGCTGTCTCCGCACGGCGGAGACCCCCGACGCCTGCAGTGGGCCTGGCTTCCACTGATCGGACTGGTGGCATTGGCCGTGCTCGTGATCCGCGGGAAGGACCGTGGCAAGGCCCGGGTGATCCTCTGGTCGATCCTGGCGACGATCATGGCCTGGGCCTTGTTCTCGCATGCCAAGGCTCGATTCCTCCTGCCGGTGGCACCGCTGCTCGCGGCGCCAGTGGCGATCGTTGCGGCAAGACTGCTGTCCGAGCCACCCTTGATCCGGCGAACGGTCACGGCCATCCTGGTGTGGATGGCGGCCGCGTCACCGGCGATCGTCTACGCCTTGGAACGACAAGGACTCCCTGCCATCGGCGTGGGATCGTCGGCGCTCTTTGATGGCGGCTTCGAAGCAAGTGCGTATGAAGAGGCCGGGGTCGCCGGACGGACGGAACTGCTGCGCAACGCAAGCCCGGCGTTCGTGTTGAATCACCGACTGCCCAACGAAGCGCGGATTCTCCTTCTGGGAAAGAGCGATCCGTTCCGACTTGATTTCGGTGAAGCGACCAACGGCCTTCCGCGGATCAGCTACCAGACGGTCTGGACCCGCGGTCCCTTCGAAGAGGCCATCGCCTCTGGAGACCCCGACGCGACCCCTGAGAAGCGGGTCGCATCCGCGATCGATGATCTCAAGGCGAGGGGATACACCCACCTCTACATCCAGTTGTCGATGCTCGATCGATGGATGAGGTCGGGCTGGCTCGCCGAGGAACTCCACCCGCGATACATCGATGCCATCCTTCAACGGCAACCGATCGCTCGTCGTTTCGGCGACCAGGCCGTTCTGATCGAACTCTGAGCGACGCATCGAACCGATCAGTCGGCTTCGATGCCGTCCGGATCCCAGGGCATGGGACGAATCTCGGGAAGGCCCAGATGGTTTCGATCCAACCACGCACCGAACCGGACCTCGCACTTCGGGCATGAGGTGAGATGAGGGTCGATCTTCGCGTTGCAGGCGTGACAATCTCCGAGATGGTGCGACACGCAAGGCACGCGCCGCGCCACCGTCCAGAGCTGGCCGGTGGTCGGCCCTCGGAGGATCGTGTACCGGGTCACCCGCCCTTCGTCGATCATCACCAGCAGCCGCTCGTAGGCGATCCCCGGACGGAATGGTTGATTCTCATCCCGAACGAACCAGGGGCCCATCTCATTCTGGGTCGACTGACGACTCAGAGGCGAGAATTCTCCCGCGCAGGCCGCGCAGGTCGCCGCCGCGACCTGAGCTTTTCCGCAATAGGGGCAGATCACGACCTTCGGCTTCCCGGATCGACCGTTCTCGTCGGGTTCGCTCATGCCGAGAGCCTACGAGGATTCGCTCCGCTTGACGAATGTCCCCGGATCATGGGACGCTCGACGACATGAACTTTCCGATCACGCTCGGCCACGCACCCCTCCGTCCCGGGTTCCATCGTGCATCCAGACGATGGATTCTCCTCGGTGGCGCCCTTCAACTCCTGATTCTGGGCTGCCGGTCCCCGAGCACCACGGTCGCATCCCCCCCTTCGGCGATCGCCCCCCCGCCCTCCCGACCGATCGCCCTGGTGAACCGCGATCGGATCACCATCGCGGAGATCGAACCGGAACTGCTCGAAGCGATCGGTGGCCGCGTCGTTCAGGAACACGTGCTCGATGTGACCCTCGCTCGCACCGCGGCTCGAGAGGGCATCGTCATCGATTCTTCGGATGTCGAGCGTGAACGGACGATGCTCGTCGCCAACCTCGCCGACGATCCGGATCGCGGCGAACGATTGCTCGAGGAACTTCGGCGAAGTCAGGGACTCGGACCGATCCGCTTCGAAGCCCTGCTGCGGAGAAACGCCATGCTTCGCCGACTGGTCGCCAGGGATGTGGACGTCACCGAGGTCGTAACCCGAGGCGCTCACGATCTCCGGCACGGTCCGAAGAGAGTCACTCGCATCATCGCCGTCGAGGATCTCCGCACCGCGGCGGAAGCGCGGGGCCGCCTTGCGGCCGGCACGCCGTTCGCGACGGTGGCGACCGAGACGAGCGTCGATGCCAGCGCCGCCAGGGGCGGACTCCTCTCCCCGATCAGCCGACTCGATCCCTCGTGGCCGACGGCGTTCCGGGAGCAGGTCTTCGAACTGGACCTCGGCAGCGTCTCCGATCCCATTCAAGTCGACGGACGGGTCCTGATCGTTCTGGTCGAATCGGAAACGCCGGCCACGGGCGTCACCTTCGAAGCAGGACGAGCCGACGCCGAAGCCGATGCCAGACTCGCCGTCGAGCGGCTCTTGATGGAGCGACTGGCTCGTCGACTCATGCCGGAAGCACGAATCGAAGCGTTGGACCCCTCGCTTCGCTGGAGCCTCTCACCGCTTGGAGGATCACGGTGACCGGGCGGCCTCACGTCTTCAGATAGGCCAGACGGCCGAAGGCGACGGGGAGAAGGAGCACCACGGGCAGGAACGCCCCGACGCCCGGCGGAATTCCGGCCAACGAGATCGATGTCGCCGCCAGCGTTCCGATGAGCACGGGGATCGTCAACGAAGAGGCCTTCACGCATTGCATCAGCATGTTCGCGGATGCCGTCCGGATGAGGAAGAACGGGGTCGCGATGGCCATCACCAGCAGATTGACCAACGCCCCGCTGAATCGCCCGAAGATCACGCGATCCAGGCCACCGTCGGTCGAGGCCTCTTCGTCACGCATCTCTCGAAGCTGCGAGATCGAGAGCATCTGAGCGAAGTTCGCGCTGCGACGCGCCAGGAGTTTTCTCGGGGAGAGGTCCGTCTCCCAGCGATCGAGTGTCGTACGCACCGCCATACGGCCGTCGTTGGCGGTGGTCGACCCGAGCACTTGCGCGTTCTCGAGATCCCATGCCTCGGCCTCGGGGTTCCAGACCGCGGACGATGCCGTGATCCGTTCTTCGGCGACGCCGGTCGGACCACGCCGCAGAACCAGGAGCGTGGTCGCGGTCCCCGCATTCGGATCGACGGAGTCGGCGTACATCAGGTCGCCGACGGCATCTCGGGCCAGCGACACTTCGAAGGTCTCCACGCCGGGTTGAAGGATTCGATCATGGAATCGTACCAGGCGGGTCGCGAGTCGAGGAAGAACGAGTTCTTGATCGGCGAGCTGAAGCAGCACCAGCAGGAGCTGAGCGGCCATGATGACCGCGACCACTCGATGCAACGGAATACCTGCGGCCATGATCGCGACCAGTTCACGATTCCGATGCATCTGGACGATCGTGAAGCCCGCGGCCGCGACTCCGACGAGGCCCACCATGAACGCATAGAACTGGAAGATCCGCGGCCCGTGGAACTCGACGACACCCTCGATGAACACCAGGGGATACCACCGCCCGTCCCGCTCCGACACCATCTCCGCGGCCTCCAGGAACTTGTCGAACTGCACCACGACGTCGATGGAGATGGCGAAGATGAACAGCAGCCCGAAGAGGAGCACGAAGTTGCCGAAGAACCGGGCCATGATGTGTCGGTCGATGAGGATCATCGTCTTCGTCTCAGTTTCTTCGTAGTCGCCACCAGGCGACGATGCAGGAACCACCCAGGAGCAGGTTCCCAGACCAGATGAGCAGATACCCGGCGGACGTCTGACCTCGACGCAGGGACTGTTCGCCACCCGAGATGAGGACGATGTCCAGGATCGCCGGTATGAATGCAATCACATAGACGGTCAAGGGTGGCGATCCTCGAAGTCTGATCGCCAGGATCGACCCGAGGATGAACAGCAACGGCCCGGTGCAGGCCTGGGCCAACCGTTGTTGCATCCGGCCGTCGATGTCCCAGAGCAGTCGTTGGACCGCGACGTCGAATCGTTCCAGTGACTTGGTGATCTGTCGTGCCAGAGCCGGAGATCCGATCTCCGTCTCATCCAGGGCCCTGGCCGCCGACACGATCTCGGTCGGCGTCTCGTTCTGGAACAAGGGCGCATCCGAGACCGGGAGGGTCAGACTTCGGATCTCCGTCGGCCATCGAGTCCCGGAGATCAGAGATTTCTCGACCGACGTCGGCATGGACAACTCGACGTCGAAGACCATGCGACCATCTCGCCAGCCTTCGGTGATCACCAACGACGAAGCCCGAGTGCGCTGTCGAATCGAGGCTTCGTCGATCCGCTCGATCACGGGTGCCTCGAGCGTGAAGGAACCGTCGTTCCGCATCACACTCTCCGCGGAGACGATTCGCCAGGTCAGATTTCTGCCCGCGTCCCGGAGTTCGACCTGCCCACCCACATCGAATCTCCCGGCCAGATGCTGCATCGACGCCGCCCTCACGAGCAATCGCCGAATCTCGTCGACACTGGATCGGAGGTTGGGATACTCCGCAGGTGCCGCCTGGACTTCGAACATCTCAGGAAGCGTCAGCATCTTCACGCCCAGCCTGAATCCGCGACCGAGGTCGATGGCTCTCGGCTCCGCGGTGGGAACCCGGACGAGGGATCCGTCTCCGGAGCGAAAGACCGTGGCATCACCGAGTACCAGCTTCAGGATGGATCGTCCATCCACCCGGTAGAGATCCATGGTCGCGTACTCGGCGGTGAATTCCGTCTCCGGTCGTCCCTTCCCGTCCACCTGCAGCGCCGCGACTCCGACCAGGACCAACCTGGTGTCGACCTGCGATCCCTCGGGCGCCTCCTGCACCAGCACTTCGTCGGCGTAGATCCTCGTGTCGCCCAGCGTGAAGGCCTCGCCACGTTCGACCGACGACGCAAGCAGCCGGGTCACGTCGTGTGCCAGCAACGACTCCATCCGCGTCCAGAACACCGGCACCAGAAATTCGACCAGTGCAAGCATCACCAGCAACAGAACCGCCGCCAGAACGAAGATCGGTCGAAAGATCCGCCGCGGCGAGAGCCCGCACGAGTTCATCGCGAGGATCTCGTTGTCGCCGGCCAATCGATGCATGACCAGAGTGGAGCCGAAGCCGGCCGCGAAGGGCAACGCGAACTCCATCATCGGAACCATCGCGAACAACACGTACTTGAGGATGTCCGCACCACCGAGCAGATTCCGGGAGAGGGGCTTGATCGCCGTACCGAACGCGATCACCGCCACGAGGACGGTGGTGGTGAGCAGGATCGTCTTGAGCAGTTCTCCCGCCATGTAGCGGGTGAGCAGTCCGGGCATGCCGCCCATCGTCGCCAACCGACGCCGAAGTCGCAAGCCACCCCCCGAGGGCCCACCCCTGCTCTCGGACCTCGGATGATCCGGCCTGTGCCGATCGCGCCTGCCGAGAGGTGCCGAGAACAACTTCAACCGACTCGATCAATCGCCGAGGGAAGGGGCCGACGAACATCAATCCGATACTGGAAACAGCCGGAATCGTGCTCGGCACATCGGTCCAAGGAGGAGAAAATGAGCGGACTTCGTCCCCGGGTCGCTTCGCGCGGCCTGACCCTCATCGAATCGGTCATCGCCTCGGCGATTCTCGCAGTCGCGATCACCGCGGTCTTTTCCGCCGTGGCCTCGGGCCGGGCCCACGCCGATCTCGCCGCCGAAGACCTCGCCGCGACGGTCGCCGCCGCCCCCCCGACCAAGCGCCGCAGGACGGAGCTGTCGAGCGCCCCCGCAACCTCGTGCGGCGTCTTCGAGGTTCAATGCGAGGTGAGGTGGGGAGAAGAACGGTAGAAGAAT
>JABABZ010000128.1 GCA_014237965.1 Phycisphaerales bacterium
ACGTTCGAATTGTAGAAACGCCGAGCCCGGGCGATTCGCGTCTCGGTCTCCCCGAGTTCCTCCTGCAGCTTGAGGAAATTCGCGTTCGCCTTGAGATCCGGATAGGCCTCGAACGTCGCGACGAGCCCCTTCGCCGCGGCACCGAGTTGGTCTTCGACCCGGGCACGGGTCTTCGGATCAGCATCCTTGTCCGCGACGGCCTGGGCTCGCAGTCGCGTCACATCCTCCAGGACCTTCGTCTCATGCGTGGCATAGCCCTTGACGGTCGTGACGAGATTCGGAATCAGGTCGTGACGTCTCTGAAGTTCGGTGTCGGCATCCGACCACGACTCCTTGCAGAACTGTCGGACCTTGACCAGTCGGTTGTACATCGAGATCACGACCCCAGCGGCGATCAGGATCACGACTCCGACCACGATCGCGAGGATCAGGCCCTGTGAAAGCGCAAGGATGGTCATTCCCATGTGCATCGGAAGCTCCTTTGGTCAGCTGTTCTTCTCTTGCGACGCGTGCTGGAGGTCCTCGGGAATGTGGTCGAGGAACTTCGTCGCGAATTCAAGCTGCTGGTCGATCTGGTCGGGTGTGAGCGTGAGCCAGGTCGAGATCATGCTTCCCCCGGCCGCGAGCTCGATGGTGTGTCCCTGATTCTTCATCAACCAATCGATCATCTCCTGGTCGATGATATCGAACGTCCATTTACGATCTCGCCCGCGTACTCGATACGCCTTGTTGAAGGCTTCGAGCTCGAACTTGACCGTGCTCATCGAGAAAGTGCCGCGTCCTTCTTCGATTCCAAACGACGACAGTCGCTTGAAGAGTTTGTTCGGGGCGATGAGGGTTCGATGAATAGGGATGTCGGTCAGGACGAGAATCGAGGTGTACATGCCCTCCGTCCAGTCATCGTTCTGCAGATCAAGGTCATACAGCACGGTGTCCCAGACGACCACCGTCTTTCCTCCGAACTCACCCCAGCAGATGTTCTTGTCGACCTGCCAATCGCCTCGGAAGCGGTTCGCGGCGAATTGCGGGAAGCTGGCTTGAATCTTCGACAGGCCCAGCATCCGTGAGAAGATCCTCTGGGCTCGGTCACTGTGCTTCGCGAAATGCGACGCGTCTTCGTTCGCGTGTCGATTTTCGGGAGGGCTGAACGTCTTGGCGTCGGGAGCGAACTGAAGGCCCTTGGATGTGGCCCAATTCCCGATCATCTTTCGACGGCTTCGGTTCTTGAACCAGAAGTAGATCAGTTGTAGCGGGCCGATGATGGGGGGATTTGCCATGGGTGTTCCAAGTGTGGATTAATGATGGTTCAAGGTAGTCCAGTCTTGTCGTCCTCGCACGCGGATTTCACCGGAACGTTGCGGACTCAGGCCGTCATGGCTGGTTTGATAGAGTGCTCTGATGGCGATCCAACCGGAACTTCAGGCCACGCGAATCTGCCTGCTGACGACGCAGGATCTCGACGCCGATCCGTTCCCGGAGGACGATTGGCCGTGCGATCCTCGCCCCTTCATGCCTGAGGCGGAGTGGACGGTCGCGACCCTCAAGGGGAAGAAGGGATCGGTTCGTCAGGTCGAACGATTGATCAAGAAGGGGTTCGACCTCTTCTTCAATCTCTGCGACGGGGCCGCTGATCAGAACATCCCCGGCATCGAGGTCATCGAGACGCTGGAGAAGCACGGCGTGCCGTTCGCCGGTGCGACTTCCGAGTGTTACGAACCCACGCGGGTCGAGATGAAGGAGGCGTGCGCGGCCCTCGGGATCGCGACGCCGGCCTACGTCGTGGCATCGACGCCGGAAGACGTGGAGCGGGCCGCGGAGACGCTCCAGTTCCCGCTCTTCGTCAAGCATTACAGCAGCTATGCGAGCGTCGACCTGAGTCGGCGATCACGCGTTCGAACGCCCGCGGGTCTTCGGATCCAGGCGAAGAAGATCATGTCCCGGCACGGCGCGGCATTGATCGAGGAGTACATCGACGGCATCGAGTGCACGGTACTCGTGGCGGAAAATCCAGAAGACCCCGCGCGGCCGATCACCTACACGCCTGCGCAATATCAGTTTCCCAAGGGTGAGGAGTTCAAGCATTCCGACGTGAAGTGGGTGATCTACGAGGGGCTGAAGTCCTTCCCAGTGGAGGACCCCGTGCTCTCGGATCGGCTTCGGGACGAGTGCGGCCGGTTCTTCGTGCAGCTCAAGGCGGCGAGTTTCGGCCGTTGCGATCTTCGCGTCTCGAAGGACGGCACGCCGTACATGCTGGAGATCAACGCCAACTGCGGTATCTACTACCCACCGGCGGACTACGGGGCCGCCGACATCTGCCTCTCGCTCGACCCCGCGGGTCACGAGGGCTTCACCCGGCAACTCGTCGCGGCGGCCTTCGCCAGGCACGCCCGGGCGCAGGCCGCGGCATCGTCGCCTGACGCCGTCGATTCTCCGTCCGATGCGGCTGAATCGCCCTCGGCTCCGATCGATGCCTGACCTCGATCCGTCGGACGGCCTCGTTGCGATACCATCCACGTCGCCATGCACGACTTCCAACGAGACTTCATCGACTTCATGCTCGACGTCGGCGTTCTGACCTTCGGTGACTTCACCACCAAGAGCGGCCGAAAGACGCCGTACTTCGTGAACACCGGGCTGTACCGGTCCGGCTCGCAGATGGCGACCCTCGGTCGAGCCTACGCCGACGCGATCGAAGCGTCGTTCCCCGACGGCTTCGACGTGTTGTTCGGGCCGGCGTACAAGGGCATTCCGCTCGTGGTCGCGGTCGCCACCGCTTTCGCGGGACGAGGACGCGAAGTCGAGTTCTGCTTCAATCGCAAGGAAGCGAAGGACCACGGCGAAGGCGGCGTGATCGTCGGTCGAAAGCTGCGTGACGGCGACCGGGTGTTGATCGTCGAGGACGTGACCACCGCCGGTACTTCGATCCGGGAGACCGTGCCCGTGCTCCGGGCCGCCGCGGACGTGAAGCTCGCAGGCCTCATCGTCTCGGTGAACCGAATGGAGCGGGGAACGACCGAGCGGACCGCGCTCGACGAACTCGCCGGTGAGTTCTCGATGCCGACCAGATCGATCGTCGACCTCGACGAGATCCTCGAACATCTCGGTGATCGGCTCGGATCGGACGACCGCGGTCGGATCGCGGCGTATCGCGAGCAGTACGGGGCGGTCTTGTCCTGACCGGACGACGCGCGTTTCCGGGCGATGACCGTCGATTCCCGGCGGCGAGGTGTTCGATTTCGACGGGATCAGAGTCATCCAGTCCGCCGAATGAACCGACCGTGATCAGGGTTGGAGTTCGCGGAGCACCGTCATCTGCGTCTTTCTCGGCGCCTGCATGAAGGACTCGAAGCCGCGATAGAACGCCGCCTTGTCCTCGATGCCGAGGTAGCGGGTGAGCGCCGCTTCCCAGCCGAGTTCGGTGATCATCGGGTGGAACTCGTCACGGAACGCGGCGACGCTCTGCGTCGGCGACTGGTGAATCAGGAACACGACCGCCCACGCGCCGGTGTCGTACGCAAGCTCCCGGTAGTACTTCCGGACCTTCGCCGGTGCGGTGTCGATGTCTTCCATGTCGGCGATGGAGAGATCCGGATCGTCGACCGTCAGCGCCCGGTCCATGAGGTGGTCCATCCGCGTCGCCATGAAGTCATAGTCACACCGGCCGGCGACCCACGGAAGCCAGCCTTCGGAGAAGACCGCGCCACCCTCCATCATCCAGGTCGGCATCGTCGCGAAGCCCTTCTGGAAGACGTGGGTGTACTCGTGGATGCCACGAAGGACGGGATCGGGAATCTCATCCCGGTCGTAGTACCACTGATGGACGTTGATGAAGACGAGTTCGGCCTCGGGTTGCTCGAACTCCTCGACCCACGAGAGATAGGCTTCCGAATCACCGCGCTCCGCGACGTCGATGAAACGCTCGGTCGCGTGCGGCCGGCATTCGGCCGTGGTTCGTCCGGTGCCTCGGGTCCGCCACCGGCAGTAGTCTTCGAGGAATGCCTCGCGCGACGCCTCCGGGATCGTCTCGCCATCTTCGGACCCGACCACGAAGACGTGCGCGGGTCCGTAGCTCCCCCAGAACGATCGAGCCAGTTCGACGCCGTCCCGAATCTGGCCCCGCCACTTCGGGTCGTACCCCTCGAGCAGGTGATAGGTCGGTTCATCGGGAACGGGGATGAAGGTCCGGGTGTCCTTCTTCGGCGGCGGTTCGAGCGCGATCATCGCCTCGCCGAGTGCTTCGCCGACCAGCAGGTAGGTCTCGGCGTTGTGGTTGTAGTGATGCCCCTGACGGGTGGGGGAGGCCGTGGAGTCGCGCCAATGGTCGCGGACTTCGACGGTCTTCACGTTGCCCTGGTGTTCGGGATGCCGTCCCGATTCGCCGTCGACCGCGAGCTGGGCCTCCGCCACGGTCTGGCCGGCCCCGGCAAGTTTCCAGCCATTGAATGCGATGGTCGCGAGCACGAAAGGTGCATTCGGCGCATCGAACTCGCGTCGCAGGGAGTCGATCAAACGTACGAGATTCGACTCGTATCGACTCGCGTGCGCCGGATTCTGATCCTTGTGGCCCTGCCACCAGACGAAGCCCGCGATCTCCCAGGGATGATCGTCGGAGGCGGGGGTGTGGTCGGAGAGGTTGTCGAGGACCTTCCGGATGTCGGTCACGAAGTCGTCGTACTGCTTGCCGGCATACCAGTCGACCGGCTTGCCGGGATCATCTTCGGTCCAGGAGGAAGGGTTGTCCTTGTAGCCCGCGTAGATTCTTCCATCGTGTTCAAAACGTTCGCTTCCCGGGGGAAGGATGTCCCAACCGAGGCTTCGGTTTCCCTGCGAGGCCTTGATGAGGAGGACCGGCTCGTGGTGACGATCACCGACCGCGATGCCGAATCCGAGCTCGGGACCGATCAGGTTGGCGCGGGCGCCGAATCCGGGTTCCAGCCAGCCGCGACGATTTCCGGCGGTGACCTGGACGCACCAGACATCCTCTCTCACCCGCCAATCGCCGGAGTCGTCGATCAGGTCCTGTCGTTCGCCCTTCGTCTTGACGAGATGTTCGAGGGTGCCTTCGGTCTCCACCGGGCCGATTCGACCGAACCCGACCATGTTCGACTGACCCATCAGGATGTAGACCCGGATCGGGGGCGAGGATGACGAGTCGTGGTCGTCCGGAGCGTCGTGCTGGGCGGCGGCGATGCTCGTCGTCGCAAGGAGGGCCAGGCTCAAGCCCGAGAGCATTCTTCGAGGCGTCGAAATCGCCGGGGAGACACGTCGAAGCCGTCGGATGGGTGAGAAGGTGGCGTTCATGATCGGGTCCATGACCTGGTGGGCCGGGCCGGGCGTGGTGGAATGCGAGTCGCGAGTGCAACGAAGTGAAGACGAGCCTACCGAACCTCGCCGAGGAACATCGCAGCCCGTTTGATCTTCGATGCCTCGATTGAGGAGGCGATGATCCGAGTCGCGTCCGGGGCGTCAGTACCGGGACCATGGGCTGGGAAAGTGCTGGTGGACCTGCCAGAAGAAAAGGAGGACGCCGACGGGGAAGAGAAGGGTCCACAAGGCGCTCCAGGCGAGAATCCGAGGCCATCCGTCATTGGTTTCGTCGTACTGGTACCAGACGGAACCGATCGGTGCGAGCACCACGCAGACCCAGAACACGATTTCCATTCGGTCGAGTCCGAGCAGCTGGTCGATGATGACGTTCAGTTCATTCATTGTCCGGCGGGATTTGTTTTCGAAGAGCGTTTCTTCTTGATGGTCGTGCGACGAGGGTCGTACGACCTCATTGTCCTCCAGCAGCCGTCCAGAAATCAAGGGCGAGTGGATCATGAGTCGTGCTGGTGATGCGAGGAAGTCGGTTCTCGCATTCATCCCAGGCCCGATCCGGATGTTCGAGTCGTTCGATGATCGACCGCACGGTCTCCCGAAGCTGGCGATCGGGATCATCGACGAATGGACGGAGGAATTCGATGGCGGGTGGCCCGAACTTGAACAAAGCCGGCGCCGCGAATCTTGCATCCCCATAGATGTCGTTGTCGCGGAGGCTGTCGATGAGAACCGGAACGACGCGTTCGACGACCGTCGCATCACCGGCGAATCCACAGATCGCCCTCGCGAATCTGCGTTGCTGGGCATCGTCGGAATCCAGGACCGCTCGGACCCGTTCGGGGGCTTCCCAGTAGTGATCGGCGAGGTACTCACCGGCATTGCGGGCATTGCGTATCGCCAGCCACCCGGCCCCGTTGCCGCTGTCGTTCCGCAGATCATCCACGCTCGCAAAGAAGAGCTCCATCGACCCTGTTTGATCGCGTGAGCGCAGGATCACCGCGGCGATCTTCCGCGACTGGACGTCGCCTTCAACGAGTTCTCGGTCCAACGCATCCTTGGAATCCGGCCAGAGCCGGTGGAGTACCTGGAACGCCTCGTTCGCATTCCACTTCCGCCCGTCCGATCGAAGGTCGAGGGCGAGCGTGCCGGCGAGGCGACGAGCATTGAATCCGGCGATCGCACCATCGTTGACGCGTTGTTCGATTTCCCGGCGGACCGAGGTTCGATGTTCACCGATCGCGGTGTTGGAGAGCATCACGAGGGCGAGGGTCGGAACGGACCGCAGCGGTCGGCCGGAATGAGCCGCGACCCCGATCTGCGAACCGACCCCGAGCATGGCGAGGACGGCGCCGATGAGGCCCAGGCGGATTCGGCGCCCGTCACGAAGGAGGCGATCGATCGGTGTGGATCTTCCGCACTCCGGACACCGGATCTCGTCGGTCGATGTGACCGGCACCCCGGTGAGGTCCTGCCAGCAGTCGCTTCTGCGGACCCAGCGGGCAGGATTCCAGAGTTTCCGCCAGCCTCGGTGCCCGGGGCACCGGCGTCGTTCGCCTCTCGGCCAGGTGTAGATCGCCAGGGGCAGCAGGAGCGTGGCGGTCAGGGTCGTGATCGCCATCGCCCATGTCGTGATCAGTTCCTGCATGCGTCGCCCTTCGTGTCTCCCTTCATCGTCGGCGGAAGCGGCGTCGTCGGATCAGATTTCTGCTTCGGCATCAGGATCTGCGCCGCGTTGTTCGCCCCCGCATTCCGGGCAGTTGGTCTTCACGCCACGGAGGTCGTACTCGCATCAAGGGCATCGTCCGGACGGCGACGGCCGAGGACGAACGCGAGCGACAGCAGGACGATTCCCGGACCGATCAAGACAAGCGACATGAGGAGAAACTGAACCCCGAACGCGCGATTCTCCGCGAGACTGACGTCCGCCAGCACGCCCCCGAGTCCCAGGAGGCCGAGTCCCGCGACGAGGAGACCAGCGCCCACCAGCGGCAACGCGGCGATCAGGAGAAGTATGGGGACGATGATGTGTCGCCGGGATCTCATGCTGGAATGGTACGCCACGCCATCCGGATAGGCTTGATGGAATGGCGAAACGGGATCGGTCTGCCCTCTTTCGAATGGGGCGGTTGCCCGAAGTTCTTCGATCCACTCCGAAACTCGGAAGCCATGTTGAACGTGCCTGCTGGCAGCCTTCAAGTCTCGGATTGATCGGACAGATGAGACTCTCCGCGGCCACGCGCGAGATTCACCTGCTTCTGCCGCTCGGCGAACCGAGCCTTCTGTTCATCGGTGGTGCGATCGTGACACCGTGGGCAGCTCACGCCTTCCAGGAACAGATCCGATTCACGGTCGGCGTCCCGGATGGGATGCCGACAGGCACGGCAGAGCGCGTAGTCGCCGACCTTCAGCCCGTGGCCGACGGAGACCCGTTCGTCGAAGACGAAGCATTCGCCGGTCCAGAGACTTTCTTCCTCCGGAATGCGTTCGAGGTACTTGAGAATGCCGCCTTCAAGGTGATAGACCTCTCGGACGCCGGCCTGCTTGAGGAGGGCGGTGGATTTCTCGCAACGAATGCCGCCGGTGCAGAACATGGCGACCCGAGGTTGTCGTTTCGGGTCGATTCGATCGTCGAGCCACTCCGGGAGCTGGCCGAACGATTCGATGTCGGGATCGATGGCGTTCCGGAACGAACCGATCTCGACTTCGTAGTCGTTTCGAGTGTCGATCACGATGACGTCCGGATCGCTGATCAGCGCGTTCCAGTCCTCGGGCTTGACGTAGGTTCCCGCCAGGTGCGCGGGGTCGATTCCCTCGACGCCCATGGTGACGATCTCGCGCTTGAGCCGGACCCGCATCTTTCGGAATGGTTGGCGAGCCGCCTCGGATTCCTTCCAGGTCAGGCCCGCGAGGCGGGGATCTTCCTTGAGGTGATCGATGACCGCCATCACTCCCTCCCGGGTGCCCGAGATGGTGGCGTTGATGCCTTCCGGGGCGAGAAGGATGATCCCTCGAATGTCATGCGCTCGGCAGCACGCTTCGATCGGGCCTTGCAACGAGGCGTGATCCTCGAGCGCGACGAATCGATAGAAGGTGGCGACAAGCATGCGATTGGGTTTCGGAACGAACGACCCGCGTTCTAGGCCACG
>JABABZ010000129.1 GCA_014237965.1 Phycisphaerales bacterium
CCGGGCGAGCAGGCATCGAACTGACACGAACCGGAGGCGGCGACGGGCGGGCATCGGCCGGACGCCGAACGCTTCTCCTTCGAGCCAACGCCCTGGCGGCGAAGTTCTTCAGTCGGATGCTCGCCGATGAAGACGGTGATGCCGGTCGCCTCGGTCGTTCGATCCTCGAGTCCCGGGGAATCGACGGACCCACCGCCGAGAAATTCGGCCTGGGAATCGCACCGGATGCATGGAGCACGCTGGTCGACCGCGTCGAGACCTTTCGACGAGACGGAACCAAGGTCGATGGCGACGAGGTCCCGGACCTCGAAGTCTTCGAGGCCGCCGGACTCGTCCGCCCCTCGAAGCGCGGCACCATGATCGATGCCTTCCGAAATCGGCTCATCTTCGCGATCCGCGACGAGCTCGGACGTCCCATCGCCTTCGGCGCTCGCAAGATCGATCCCGAAGACGAACCGAAGTATCTGAACAGCCCCGAGAGCGACGTCTTCCACAAGGGCGGGACGATGTACGGTCTCGATCTCGCCGCGAAGTCGATATCCAAGAGCCGAACCGCCATCATCTGCGAGGGCTACACCGACGTCATCGCGCTGCACGCCGCCGGATTCGAGAACGTCGTGGCCACGCTCGGCACCGCGCTCACCCGGCACCACGCCGATCGTCTCGGCCGCTTCTGCGACACGGTCGTTCTTCTCTTCGATGGCGATCTGGCCGGCCAGCGGGCCGCGGATCGGGCCGTCGAGGTCTTCTTCACTTCGACCGTCGATGTGCAACTCTGCACCCTCCCCGACGGACTCGATCCGGACGAACTCCTCCGCCGAGAAGGCGGCCCTGAGGAGTTCGAGAAAGCCATCTCCTCCGCGATCGATGCGCCGGTCGCGCTCCTCGCGGATTTCCGGAAGGCATTGGATGCCGCCGGCGGAGTCAGTGCTCGTCAACGCATCGTCGACGACGTCATCAATCGCCTGAACGGCCTTGGCCTCGATGGAGTGGCCGGCGTGCGTCGATCGTTCATCATCGATCAGATCGCCGGCATTCTGGGCGTGACGGCCTCGATGTTGGATCAGGGGAGTCGGCGCTACGCCCCCCGTGCGGCGGAATCCTCCGAACCGGTGGACGCCGAGGAACTCGCGGTGATGATTCGAGCCGCCGGCGGACGACGCCAGGCCGAGGAGTCGGTGGTGCGACTCGCCCTGGCGGACACCGCCCTTCTCACCCGCACCATCTCGATGGAGACCGGCGACCGGACCCTCCTCGAGCAGTTCGAACACGCCCGCTTCGAGGACCCCCCTTGCCGCGAAGCCTGGCGGATCATCGAAGCGACCGCATCCGCGGGATCGGTTCCGGAAGGACCGGACCTCATCGCGGCGATCGAGGACGAAGGAATCGGATGCATCGTCTCCGCGCTATTCGTCGAGGGACTTCGAGAAGTCTCCGTCCCCGACGTCGATACCGCCGGCCTGCTTCAGCAGGCGGCGGAGACGCTCCAGGCCGCGATCGAACGCGACGGTCGTCTCGCGGACCGGTCGGATCTGGCATCGCGACCGGTTGCGTCCGCGGACGAGGCCGTTGCCGCCATCAACAGAATCAGGGCGTCCGGATCGGATCCGGCCGCCATTGGTCGTCGACGCGTCGGTCGCGTCGGCGGAATGTTCACGGATGGATCCACTGGTGATCCATCGATGCCGACGTCGATCGACGCCGGTCCACACGAGTGAGCGAGTGCCCACCTCCAGCCTCTCTCCAGGAGATCAACGTGCTGCCTTTGCTACTGAGTCCATATCCCGCTCTCACCGAACTCGTCGAAGCTGGTCGCGCACGCGGCTGGATCTGCTACGAGGAGGTCAACACCTGTCTCCCGGACTGCTACGTCGATCCCGACGCGATCGATGCGTTCACGACGCTGGCACGACTCGAGGGCATCGAGCTGATCGACGAGATCGAACGTCGCCGGCGCGGCCTCGAGCAGATCGACGCTGCGTTGCAGACCGACCTGAAGTTCCAGCGCGACAACGCCCGCAAGGCGACCCGAACGCCGAAGGTCCAGATGATGGACGAAGACGGCGAGTCCTCGCCGAACCCGGTCCACATCGATGACGGCGAAGAGCTCGGTGAGACCGCTGCACCCGCCGCCAAGGCCGCGGCGACCGACGAACCGGAGATTCTGGACGACGCCGAGACCCAGGCCGCAGTCGAACAGGCCATCGCCGAACAGGGATCGAAGCGAATCGACGATCCGATCCGGATGTATCTCACGCAGATGGGAACCATTCCATTGCTGACCCGCGAGCAGGAGATCCGACTGGCGAAGAAGATCGAGACGACCCGGATGTTCTTCCGGCGACTCACTCTGGAGAGCGACTACGCCGCCCGCCAGGCGATCGAGACGCTTCAGCAGGTCCATGACGGGCAGCTTCCCTTCGACCGGACCATGCGGATCTCCACCGCCGAAGAGAACGCGAAGGAGAAGGTCGCGACTCGAATCCCGTACAACTCGGCGACGGTTCGACGGCTGATCGACCTCAACGAGAACGGATGGGATCAGATCGACCAGCCCAACTGCACCCCGGCGAAGCAGGCCACGCTCCGCGTCGACATGGAGGATCGCCGTCGGAGGATCGCGACCCTTCTCGAAGAGTGCTGCCTCCGGACCGGCCGGATCCAGCCCCTCATGCGGAAGCTTCAGGCGGTCAACAAGAAGTTGAAGGACCTGGCCAAGCGCATCGAGAAGGCCGAGAAGTATCCGGATCGCTACGACCCCGAGGACGTCTTCGTCATGCGGGAGGAACGATCGGGCCTTCGTGGCCTGGTGCTCGAGGAACCCGATGAACTGGCGACCCGCGTCCGCGAGATCGAGAAGGTCTTCGAGGAGTACGAGCAGGCCAAGCGGGACCTCTCCGGAGGCAACCTCCGACTGGTGGTCTCGATCGCCAAGAAGTATCGAAACCGCGGTCTCCCCTTCCTCGACATCATCCAGGAAGGCAACACCGGGCTCATGCGAGCGGTCGACAAGTACGAGTACAAGCGTGGATACAAGTTCTCCACCTATGCCACGTGGTGGATTCGACAGGCGATCACCCGAGCCATCGCCGACCACGCTCGGACCATCCGGGTCCCCGTGCACATGATCGAGACGATGTCGAAGCTTCGGAACATCCAGAAGGTCCTTCTTCAGGAACTCGGACGCGAACCCACCGTCGAAGAGATCGCCATGAAGGCCAAGATGCCGATCGAGGAGACCCGCCGGGTCATGAAGATCTCACGGCATCCGATCAGTCTCGACCGCCCCGTCGGCGAGAGCGAGGACTCCCACTTCGGCGACTTCATCGAGGATGAACGTCAGGAGTCGCCCTCGGATTCCGCGACCAGCGACATGCTTCGCCAGCGGATCAACGACGTGCTCCGCACCCTCACCTATCGCGAGCGGGAGATTCTCAAGCTCCGCTACGGCATCGGCGACGGTTATACCTACACCCTCGAAGAAGTCGGCCGGATCTTCAAGGTCACGCGAGAGCGGGTTCGTCAGGTCGAGAGCAAGGCGATTCGGAAGTTGCAGCATCCGATCCGCCGACAACGGCTGTCGAACTTCCTCAACGGCGACGAGTGAATCGAAACCACCGGAAGTCGATCCGAACCGGGAATCATCGAATGGCACGAGGCCGCGAGCATCCGCTCGCGGCCTCTTTTTTCATTCAGCCGGAGGATCACACGGACGTCGGCTCGATGGTCGAGACCGTCACCAGCTCGAGATACTCCTCGAGCCCCCACCGACCGCCTTCGCGGCCGAAGCCCGAGTGCTTCACGCCTCCGAAGGGGACACTCGCGACCGCAGGCCCCGGATCGTTGACCCCGATGATGCCCGTGTGCAATTCGTCGCCGAGCCGACGAATCCGCTCCTGGTCATCGGTCACCACATAGGACGCCAGGCCGAACACCGAGTCGTTCGCCATCGCCATCGCCTCGTCTTCGTCCTCGAACCTCCGAATCGGACAGACCGGCCCGCAGGTCTCTTCAGTCCAGCACCGCATCCCGGAAGTGCACTCGGTGAGCACGGTCGGGGCGAAGAAGCGATCCGCGAGTCCCTCGACCCGGCGTCGGTCACCACCCGTGACCACTTCGGCCCCACGATCGATCGCATCCGCCACATGACTCTCGACCTTGCTGATCGCAGCGTCGTCGATCATCGGCCCGAGGTCGACGCCCGGCCGATCTCCGCGCCCCGACACCAGCCCCGCGGAACGACTCGCGAGTCGCGAGACGAACCGATCGTGCAGATCCCCATGAATCAGGAATCGATTCGGACAGATGCATGTCTGGCCGCCGTTGCGGTACTTCGCCGCCATCGCGATATCCACTGCCCGCTCGACCGACGCATCTTCGAAGACGATCATCGGGGCATGACCGCCGAGCTCCAGCGAGAGTCGTTGCAGATTCGTCGCCGCCCCCTGCATCAGGAGACGCCCCACCTCGGTGCTGCCGGTGAAGGAGAATTTCCGCACCCGGGAATCTTGGAGCCACGCGGCGCCGATCGCGGACGGATCGCCCGTCACGAGGTTGAGAACCCCCGATGGAACCCCCGAATCCATGGCCCGCTCGAGCAACGCGATCGCCGAGAGCGGCGTCTGCTCCGCCGGCTTCAACACCTGAGTGCAACCCACCGCCATCGCCGGTGCCATCTTCTTGGCGAGCATCGCGATCGGGAAGTTCCAAGGGGTGATCGCGGCGGCCACGCCGACCGGTCTTCGGTGGACGCGGACCTTCTTCCCGGGAACCGACGGCGATTCATCACGAATCGACAGGCATGTCCTTGCGGAGACCTCGAAGAAACTTCGAGCGTAGTCGATCTCGGCTCGAGCCTCGGAGAGCGGCTTGCCCTGCTCCTCGGTCAGCAGCGCCGCGAGCTCGTCGCGATCCGAGATCAGTCGAGCGGCCAGCGCATCGAGCACCTCCGCACGCTCGACCGCCGGTCTCGCCGCCCACGCCGAAAATGCGCCGAAGGCCGCATCGACCGCTCGACGCGCCTCCTCCGCGCCCGCATTCGGGACCCGTCCCACCACGCGATCGGTGGCTGGATCACGGATCTCGAAGGAGGCTCCGGAATC
The DNA here is from genome assembly GCA_014237965.1 of Phycisphaerales bacterium. Classification (GTDB taxonomy): domain Bacteria; phylum Planctomycetota; class Phycisphaerae; order Phycisphaerales; family SM1A02; genus UBA12014. The sequence continues at coordinate 5,103 of JABABZ010000129.1, forward strand.
GGCTCCCACCCATCGTCCGTCGATCAGATTGGTTTCCGTCATCTTGATCTCCTTTTCATGGCTCGAGATCGCCCTTCCCGGAAGAGTAACCTCCTCCTTCCCGGTACACTCGAACCACTTTCCCAAACCCTCAGGAGGCATGTCATGGCCAAGGCAGTCGCCGACCCGGCGGAACTTCGTCGATTCGCACAGGAACTCAAGCGGTTCAACGCCGAACTCCAGTCGAACATGCAGAGCGTTCAGGCCCGGATGGGGACCTTGTCACAGAGCTGGCGTGACCAGGAGCAGGCCAAGTTCGAAGAGGAGTTCGACGCCACCATCAAGACCCTCCATCGCTTCATCAAGGCGTCCGATGTCCATATCCCGTTCCTGCTCCGGAAGGCTCAGCGAATCGAGGAGTACCTTCAGCAGCGATGACGCCCGATGGAGCCTGTGTGCCGAGCCTGATTCACCAGAGAGGCCCGGCCGTCCCCCGTGATCCCATGACGAAACCCATGCGAACCCCTCTCCAGACATGAGCAACGAACGGGCCGACGTCAGATCCATCGATGCGATCGATCGCTTCCGCGTTTCGGTCGTGGAGTTCATCGATGCCGGAAGGGTCTCCATCACCGAGGCCGACAGCGATCTCGATCGCAACATCATCTGGTTGGAGCGAGAACAGGCGCCCCACTGGACACGACAGATTCGAAAACGCCAGGAACTGGTGACTCGAGCGAAGAGCGATCTCTACCGAAAACAGATGCAATCGGGAGCCAAGGACGGGCGAGCCAGCGTGGTGGACGAGAAGGTCGCACTTCAACGAGCGATGCGCCGGCTCGAGGAGGCCGAGACGAAACTCAAGGCGACACGGAAGTGGGCCAGAAGACTCGAACAACAGCGAATCACCTTCAAGGCCTCCATGTCGGGATTCAGCGTGACCGTCGACCACGACCTTCCCCATGCCGTCGGACTGCTCAAGAAGATCACCGAGAATCTGGAGTCGTATCTGGATCTCTCGCCGCCGGACCTGCGTCGCCTGATCGCACCGGAGGAACCCGCCACCGAAGAGGCGTCGATGCGCCGCACCGGCGAAGAGACCCCCGATTCGAAGCCCGAGGACGACCCTCGGATGGAGCTCGAGACATGAGCGTCACCTCCGCCCGAATGAGAATGCAGAGCGAGTACAAGGAACTCGCCATCGCCTGGCGTCGCGTGAGCGAGACCTGGCGCGACCCGGTGAGCAAGGCATTTCATGAGAAACGCATCCAGCCGATCGAGCGTCGCATTCGATCGGCGGCCTCCGCCATGGAACAACTCGAAGGTGAACTGGCCCAGGCCCGACGCGACTGCGGAGACGATTGACCGATGACCGACACTGTTCCCTCACTCGATGTCGAAACCACCTCACCTCCCGATCTTCTGGGAAGCATGGGTGCCACTCGACGCCGACTCGATGACCTCACCCGGGAAACCTCCGCGGAGAGCATCGCCGCGACCACCGAGGGCGACGGGGCCGAGGAGGCGGAACGCCGAGCGCACGCGGAGAACGCCGCGGACATCGAACGAACACGCGACGAGGGGATCGAGACCGCCGTACGCGATCGCGCCACCGAGACGGCTTCGGCACAACAGACCCACACCGATCGGCTTCGAGAGATCGACGAGGAATCCGAATCGATGTCGACTCGGATTCGGAGAAAGGCTCACGAGAACGACAAGAAGGCCAAGGACGCGCTTGAAGAGGCCGTCTGGCTGGCCGAGACCGTCTTCGAAGCCAACGAGAATCGCCCACGGGACGAATTCGAGGAACGCCGCAAGGAGATCGAGGAGGACCTGACCCGGCTGGACGAACTCCAGTCGAAGATGATCCGCGAGACCAGACGCTACAAGCAGCCGGTCCCTCGAAGCACCGCACCATCCGAAGAAGAACTGGCCGGAATCGATCGGAATCCACAAGTGACGCTCCGGCTCGAACTCGGCGGCGCCACCACCGCGGCCGATTCGTTCCGCCGGCTGGGAATCCCGAAGCTCTTCCGTGGCCCGATCATGGTGCTCCCTGTGGCCCTCTTCATCGGAGCGGGCGTCGGAATCGCGGCATCGACCGGCACCGCCGAACAGAGCCGGCTCATGTCGGGCGGCGCCATCGGACTCGCCGCGTTTCTCCCGGCCCTGGTCGTGCTCTTCATTCTGGCTCGGCGACAGGTGGTCCGTGGCTGGCGGCCCTTCTTCCGCTCTGCCAACCTGATCCGCCGTGCGGCCGAACTCTCCACCGAGGCGTCGACGAAGGTACGGACCGCGCTCGAAGAGCAACTTGCGGCGACCCGGGATCGCGACATCGCCGCGGCGAACGCCAAGTTCAAGCCGCTCATCGCGGAAAACCTCGAGAAGGCCCGAGAGCGCGTGGTCGAACTGGAACGACGCGTCCCGTTCCACAAGGCCGAGGCCGAGGAGATCTGCACCGCCCGCATCGCGGTCGTCGATGCCGACGCCGAAGCGGCCGAGGCGGCGGCGGTCGCCGCACACGCCGCCGCGGTCGAGGCCGAACGAATTCGACATCAGGAACAAGTCGCGGAGAACGCTCGACAGCGAGCCGCCAGGTGGGCCGCCCTTGAGAAGAGATGGTTCGAGGGTCTCGACGCCGACGTCACGCTCCTCGAGTCCATTCGCGACGACATCTCCCGCCGCTTCGTCGACTTCTCCGATCCGATCTGGAAGTCGTGGCAGCCTCCCGCGATCGCACCCCCCGCGGTGGCACTCGGCCGCATCGTGTACGACCGGACCACGGTCGACGGCGGTCCACCGGCCGATCCTCGATTGGGCACGGACCGAGCGACGAGCCTCGAACTCCCCGCCATGATCGCTCTGCCCACGCGATCAAGCCTGCAGATCGACGTGGATCCGGAACATCGCGACCGCGGAATGGAACTCCTCCGAGCCACCATGCTGCGAATCCTCACCACGATCCCACCGGGGAAGGCACGCTTCACGATCATGGACCCCGTGGGACTCGGCCAGAACTTCGCCGGCTTCATGCATCTCGAGGACGAGATGCCCGGCCTGGTCGGAGAACGCATCTGGACCGAACCCCGTCAGATCGAACAGAAGCTCACCGACATCACCGAGCACATGGAAACGGTGATTCAGAAGTATCTGCGCAACGAATTCACTTCGATCGACGCGTACAACGTCGCCGCCGGCGAGATCGCCGAACCCTACAGGTTCCTGGTCATCGCGGACTTCCCCTCGAACTTCACCGAGGAAGCCGCCCGGCGCCTCGCCAGCATCCTGCAGAGCGGGCCACGGTGCGGCGTCTTCACCCTGCTCCTTCGTGATCGCCGAGGC
>JABABZ010000012.1 GCA_014237965.1 Phycisphaerales bacterium
CTCGGTGGTCAGTCGCTACTTCGCCCCCGGCGTATCGGTCGACGAAGATCCGGTCACCGGTTCGTTGCACGCGAGTCTCGGACTGCTCTGGCGGGACGAACTCGGTCCGATCTTCCTCGCGCGGCAGGCCTCCGCCCGAGGCGGTCTGGTGCGGGTCGACGCCACCAACGCCGACGAGGGGATCGTCCGCGTCGCGGGCCGTGCGCGGCTCGTGATGGACGGCCTCTTCCTTGGTTGAGGGCGGATGAGTTGCGCCGACCGGCGGTCCGTCGCCTCGCCTCTTCGATCCCGGGTCCACTGGATCTCCGAGTCGCCACCCGATCGAAGTCATCGGGTGTTCCGATCGCCCCCGGCCGGATGGATCGAATCACGACGAGCGATCGGATGATTTCGAATCTCCAGGCATGCGATCCAGAAGTTCGTGAAGTCTCGCTTCCATGCGGGCAAGCCGTTCACGGGTTTCGTCGTGCCGTGGCGGCGACGGGTCCCGGAGTCTTCCGATGAAGATTCCGAGCGTGCTGGTCACGGTGCCGAACGCGCCGATGCCCACCAGCATGAGTCCGATCGCGAAGATTCGTCCGGCGCTGGTCACCGGGGCGGCGTCACCGTAGCCGACCGTCGAGCAGGTCACCACGGCCCACCAGAGGATTTCATCCGCGGTGTCGAGCGTGACCTTGCTCTTGATCTCGGCCGGCAGATCCGGCCTGGTCTCCGCCCAGAGCACGCCGATGCAACTACCCACCGAGATCACCACGCTGAAGAGCAGAATCCCGGTGAGGACTGCACTCGATCGGTCGTGACGTGCGATCTGCACGATCATCCGGACCGACCTGATGGCGCGAAGAACCCGAGCGAGGCGGGCGATCCGCAGGGCGATGGGGGTGTAGTTGAGGGTCGAGCCCGGAACCAGAATGAGCGGGACCGAGCTCAGGAGATCGAACCAGCCCCAGGTGCGGAAGTAGTGCCACTTGTTCGGCGCCTTCGCGAACGAACGCAAGAAGTCAAGCAGGAAGAACCCGCAGATCCCAAGGTCCATCAGGTCCAGCAGGCGTGGCATCTCGTTGCTGGCGGAGAGGATTCCGGTCAGTTGGAGCAGGGCCATCGCGAACGCCACGACGGCGAGTGAGGACAGCAGGAGATCGGCGAGGGACACCGTGTACGGTGCGGGCGACGTTGTGGAGGGCTCGTTCGACATGTCGTCAGTATCCCGGATCGGGGGCGGGGCGTCACGGGCGCCGGGGAGTGGGGAGGTCGGCCACCACGGGGCGATGATCCGAAGCGGTCTCTTCGGGATCGATCCGCTTTTCGAAGGCGTGCCACGTCTCGCCGGGGCCGGCGATGATCGTGTCGATGTCCACGGTCGGCGCGGTGGCGGGCCAAGTGGCCGATCCACCCTCGGGCCCCCGTCCCTCGATCCCGAGGCCCCCGAGCAGGCGACGGGTGCGGGTGCCGGGCGAGTCGTTGAAATCGCCCAGCAGGATCCACGGTCGGTCGAGCATCGAGAGACGCTCGGCGACCGCCTCGGCCTGGGCGAACCGGAAGCCGTCGTCCTTCACCCAGTCGAAGTGCACGTCCACGATCGTGCACGGCCCGATCCCGGGCGGATCGACTTCGATCGCAAGGGCGACGCGGGGTTCGTTTCCGGTCGGCAGTCGCCAGGTGGTCGCCGACTCGATCGGCCAGCGGGAGAGGATCGCCAGGCCGTAGCGCCCGCCGTCGTAGTCCATGAACGACCCGAAGGCGTGGTGCATCCCGAGGGTTCGACCAAGCGTCGCCGCCTCGTCGACGCCGCCGCTCCGGCCGACCTTCTCGTCAACCTCCTGCAGGGCCACGATGTCCGCATCGAGGGTCGCGATCGCGCGGGCGGTGCGATCGAGATCAAGTATGTCGTCCGTGCCTCGCCCGTGCCGGATGTTGTAGGTCGCGATCCGCAGGGTGGGTGCGGATGCAGAGGCGTCGTCGCTCCCGCCCGGCGTGGTGTGGCAGGCGCAGACGGTCAACGCCGCCGCGAGGCACGCGGCCATCGGCAGGTATCGCCGCCGAATGGCCTCGAAGCACGGTCGGCCGGCCTTCGACCGCATCTCCGCCGAGTGGATGTGTCCACGAGTCCACGAGGTGAGGTGAGTCGTTCCTGGCATGGTCTTCTTGCTGGGCGAGGTCTTACGGCGAAACCGGGTTCGGGCCCGGTCGACTGGTCACCTTGATCCGATGACTCGACGATCGGATGCTCCGGCCGAGGTTCGGATCAGCAGTTGGTGTGGACAACGCCATTGGGGTAGACCACGTGTCGAGTGTGGGGGCAGCCTGCGCAGGAGATGCCGCCAGCCTCGCCGCCGGCCGCGCCGCGGAGTTCCGCATCGCTGAGCTCTGCGGAGTCGTTGGGCGGTGCAGGCATCGTGATGTGCACGCAGTTGTCCGCGTTCTCCACCACCTTCACATCCATTCCCTCAGGAACCGGCATGTCGTACTCGGCCAGGACCGCCTTGGGGTCAGCCATGAAGCGAGCCTTCAGGGCTTCGTCCTTCCAGCAGGCGGCAAACAGGGACGCGAGTTGGTTCTTCTGTTCAGTCATTGTTCATGGCCTTGAAAGAGACGGGTGAGGATTGAAGTTCATCCTCATCCTACGACACAGTTCATGGGAATGTTCCCGGGGCCGGAACGCCATCGATCGAATGCAGCGTACCGGTCTCGAACCGGTGATCTGCTGCTTGCAACGTAGAGTCACTGCAAGATCGGATTCGTCCAATGCGGGAAGAACCGCATTGCTGATCTCCTGAGGACGGGTCGGGCATGCGGCGCCTTTGTCATCCGTGCCATCGAGATCAGAAGAGTGGTCGATGGCTTCCATCGGTGCCAGATACGACCGATCTCTCACCCTGGCTCGTCGACCCCATTCGCGAACATTGCCGCCGTTTCTGGCGTATCAATGGCCTTCGTGGGGGTACGATCGACGACGTTCCGTTGGCTTGAGTTCGTAGACTCCCGCCAGAACAGACCTGTTGACGCGTGTTGACTGAACGATTCCAGCCAACTCCTTGACACCACTGTCTCAAAAAAGGAAAGATCAATGACCGAACAGAAGAACCAGCTCGCGTCGCTGTTTGCGGCGTGTTGGAAGGACGAGGCCCTGAAGGCTCGTTTGATGGCTGACCCCAAGGCCGTCTTGGCCGAGTACGACATGCCGGTTCCTGATGGGATGGATGTGAAGGTGGTGGAGAACGCCGACAACTGCGTGCACATCACGATGCCTGCACCGCCCAGCGGCTCAGTGGAACTCTCAGATGAAGAGTTGAGCAACGCGGCGGGGGGTAAAGGAGATGGAGAATCACATTCGGGGGGTAATGCGTGTTGCAATGACTAAGGCTCGAATCCAGCCGACTCCTTGACGCCACTGTCTCAAAGAAGGAAAGACCAATGACCGAACAGAAGAACCAGCTCGCGTCCCTGTTTGCGGCGTGCTGGAAGGACGAGGCGGTCAAAGAAGAGAAGTCGAAGTCATGAGCTGGTTCTTGAAAGCGCTCTCCAGGGTGGACAGATTCAAGGGGCGGTCGTGTCGAGCCGAATATTGGATATTCACGCTCGTCGTCGTCATGCTCTACTTGGCGGGCGCCGCCATCACCAAGTTCGTCTTTGATGGTTCGATCGCCTAGCCCCAGTCCATCTTGGGCGATCGGTTGTGTCCTTCCGTTCATCCGGGTGGCCGTCCGTCGATTGCATGACACGGACAGGAGTGGCTACTGGCTGTTCATGTTTCTCCTGTCGATCGTCGGCCAGATTGTCCTTCTCGTCTTCTTCTGCCTCAAGGGGACGGCCGGCGAGAACAGGTTCGGGCCGGCTCCGAGCGCCCAGGGCTAGGTCGGGACGCGGGGATCGCATGTGGATTCGGTTCGTTGCACATGCGGTCGCTGTTCCGCCCCAACGGATCCCATGTCGAATTCCTCGCTCGGCGGGGGATGACTCGATATCCTCGACGAGCAGGAGAATCGCGTCAGGATCCACTTCGAGGAGAATTCGAATGTGCTCACCCATCGTCATGGCCGAGGTCGATCGCGTCATCGCGGATCGGCGTCGCTTCCTGAAATCGGCGGTCGGTTCCTGTGCCGCGGCCGCAGGTCTGGGGGCGTCGACGGTCGCTGCTGCAGAAACGCCGAGACCGGCCCCCGGCTACCGGCCTCCGACGACGTTCAGCCGAACGGTTGATCTCACGCACACACTCACCCCGGATTTTCCGGCATGGTTCTCGGAGGGCGAGGACATCATGGGGCGGACCGCGCCCGCCAGCCTGACTCTGGACGACGAGTTCGTGATCGATGAGGAGACGCCATTCGCGCTCAAGAAGGTCAGTTACTGGGAGCATGTTGGAACCCACGTCGACGCGGCCAGTCATTGCAGTCACGGGAGTTCAGTCGATGAGATTCCGCCCGAGCAACTGGTCTCGCCGCTGGTGGTCATCGACATCCGGGCCGAGGCCGCGGAAGATCCGTTGGCTCAAGTCACGCCTGAGCACATTCGAAAATGGGAAGCTCTCCACGGCCTGCTGCCGCCATGTTGCTTCGTCGCCATGAACAGCGGATGGGCGGACAAGGTACACGATCGGAAGGCTTTTTTTGCTTCGGAAGATCTGGGTGACGGAAGAGTCGTCTCGCGACAGCCGGCATTTCATCCGGACACCGCCACCATGCTTCTCGAGGACCGTGATGTGGTGGGACTCGGCGTCGACACGCTCAGTTTCGACAACACCCGCTCGAACGGGTTGGACGTTCATTTGATCTGGTTGCCTGAAAATCGGTGGGGGGTCGAGAACCTCAAGGACTTGTCGAAGGTTCCAGAGGCCGGTGCGACCATCATCGTCGGAGCGCCCAAGTTCAAGGGCGGTACCGGTGGTCCGGCCCGAGTGCTGGCGCTGGTCTGAGTCCGAAGCGTCTCGGCGAGCCGGCGTCATCGGCCCGCTCGAAGCGTCTTTCGAATGTTCCCGGTCACCTGGCCCCCCAGGGCGATCGAGCCCGGGCGGTTGAAGTGGACGTTGACGGGTCGCTGGATGTCTTCGAGGCGTTCCGCCGCGAACGAGTGAAGGTCGTTCACTTGAATCCCGAGTTCGGCCATCACCGTCCGTGCGATTCGGTTGTAGAGATCGACGTCGGCGGGGTCGCGATGGGGGCGGACGCCGCCCTCGGGAACGGGGGTGGTGGTGCAGAAGACCGGTGTGGCGCTGCTGGCGAGAATTGTCCGGGCGATGCTCCGCAGGTTTCGTTCGTAGGTCTCGATGTCCGCTTGCGGGGGATCGGACGGATCGTCGGAGTTCCGTCGATCGGCATCGACTCGCTTGAGATCATGGAGGCCGAAATTGAAGTGCACGACGTCGAAGTCGCCGCCATCCAGCTCGAGCCAGTCTGCGATACGTCGAATTCCCTTCGTGGTTCCTTCGCAGTTCTCGCCCGGTCGGACGACCGTCGCTTCGTCATCCAGTCCGGCGACCACGCTCGCGTGGTAGCCCCTCGAGATCGAGTCGCCGAGCAGGAGCACCCGGGGAAGCGAGGGCGCCTGGCCGACGGCGTCGGAGACCGCTTCGTCACACGCGTTGCGAAGGCGTTCCAGTGCTTCAGCGTGACCGGGGTTCGTCGCCAGGTTGACCAGTTCATCCGGGTCGGCTTGGAGGTCGTGCAGAAACTCGGCGTCTTCAGACTGGTCGAGGTAGCGGACGTACTTGAACCGATCGGTTCGGTAGCCTTCCCAGCGCGGGATGCGGGGATGTTTCATGCCGTGTTCGCAGAAGAATCCGGTTCGCGCGGGTCCGCCTTCGTCGTTCAAGGCCCTGGCGAGTGAGGTTCCGGATCCGGTGGTTCTGGCGCCGGCGACGTCGAGGATGGTGGGTGCGAGGTCGATGTTGAGGGCGGTCTCCGTCAGAACACGACCTGCGGACGATTCCGGGAGACGGGGGTCGAAGATGACCAGCGGCACCCGCAGGGATTCCTCGTAATGCGACCACTTCCCGGCGAAGCCGCGTTCGCCCATGTAGTACCCGTTGTCACCGATGAAGATCACGATGGTGTCTTCGGCGAGCCCCGTCAGTTCGAGCGCTTCGAGTACACGCCCGATGTTCCGATCAAGCGAGGCGAGCATCTGAAAGTACCCGCGGAGATTCCGGTCGTACTTCTCGGGTTCGTCCCAGCGCCAGTGGTATCGATCCCGATTCATGGACTGTCGCAGGAACGTCGGTTGCGCCTCGAAGATCGAAGTGCCGTCCAGCCGTGGTCGTGGCATCGTGACCCCGGCATGGAGTCCGGCCTCGTCGGGAGGCGGCGGATAGTGGTCTTCGAGATCACCGTCCTCCGCGTGTCCGGCGTTGAAACTCACGGACAGACAGAACGGCTTCTCCTTCGACTGGCGGCGAATGAAGGCGACGGCCTCGTCGCCCGTGATGTCGGTGACATGTCGGGTGGTGCCGTCTTCGAGTGTCTTGAAGTACGGGCTCCGGGACAATGGCGTGAACTCGTCGAACATCGCGTCGATGGATGCTCGGCCACCGCGGATTGAAATCCCCAGCTTGCCGATGAATGCCGTGTGATAGCCGGAGTCGCGAAGAATCGCCGGATAGGTCGATGCGGCCAGGGCCGCGGACAGCGGCGGACGACCGAAGGTGAACTGATGGGAACGTTCGGGAAGGCCGGTCAGAATCGATGCGCGGCTCGCGGCGCAGATGCTGGTGGTGACGAAGGCGTTTTCAAAACGGACTCCCTTTGCCGCCAGTCGGTCGATGTTCGGCGTCTGCACGATGGGGTGGCCGGCGCAGCCGAGCACGTCGGCGCGATGATCGTCGGAGACGAAGAGAATGACGTTCGGCGGCTTCGGATCATCCGCGACGGCCGGTGACATCGGAACGAGGCCCACCACGATGGCGAGAAGGCGGATCATCCGGTGGTCGCCTCGGCCTCCGTCGTCGAAGACTGGTGAATCGCCTTCATCGCGATTCGCGCGACCATGAGGCTCACCAGAATGGAGATCAGGAGGCCGCTGTAGAGGGTGATCTCGTGCACCAGGGAATCGCCTGCCACCGGAGGATCGCCGTCCTTCAACCTGGTCGCCAGATCCGCGGTATGACGTGCGGCGAAACCCAGATAGACCGTCGAGAAGTTTCCCGGAAACATTCCGAGGCAACTGATGAGATAGGTGCGGAAACGAACCCTGCTGACCGAGAGCAACCAGCAGAGAAGGGTGTAGTTGAGTGGGGCGAGCCGAAGCAGAAAGATCAACTTGAGTCCGCTGCTCGACGCGGCATCATCGATCGCGTTGATCTTCGGATGTCTGGAGAGGATTCGAGTCACGGGTTTCCGCAACACTCGGCCGCCGAGCCAGAAGATCGCGACCGCGGTCACCGTGCCGGCGACCACGACCCAGAGCAGTCCCCACCAGAGTCCGAAGATGGTCCCGGCGGCGATGGCAAGCACCGACTCCGGGAAGAAGAGGCTGGTGGCCACCAGAAAGATGCAGATGAAGATGACGGGCCCCCAGGGACCCAGCCGCTTCAAGGCCTCTTCAAGATGGGTTTCCTGAGGTTCGATCCAATTCTGCCAGATCAGGAACATGGCCCCGAGAAGCAGCATCGCGGCGACAAGCTTGAGCGCGACGCCGGTCCAGCTTCGATGGAGGGATGAAGCCTGCTGGCCGTCGAGTTCGAGGTTCGGAAGAGTGGGGGGCTGGTCTGGCACACGATCAGATTAGCGTTCTCGGCTGGTTCGAGTCGACATCCCGATTCTCAAGGGCAGGGCCCCCAGAGTCCGAGCAGCAGGCCGAGGTCGGCGCCGTTGACGAATCCATCGCCGTTCAGATCGGGAGGGCAGTCCGAAGACGGGCAATCGCCCCAGAGCGCGAGCAGCACGCCGAGATCCGAGCCGCTCACCTGGCCGTCTCCGCTCAGATCGCCCGGGCAGATGCAGAGGGAGTTCCCGCCGAGATCGACGAACGGTCCGTTGATCTCGTCGGACGTGTTGTCACAGACGGTCACCCCTCCGAGCGCGATCGGAGGTGATCCGAAACGGGTCTTGATCCCGCCGCCGATCTTGTTGGCGTGGTTGAACGTGATCACGGTGTCCTCGACGACCATGGGTTCGGTTCGCGAGTTCGCGAACCAGTAGACCCCGCCGCCCTGGTAGGCGACGTTCTCGGTCATGGTGCAGTCATGGACGAATGGTTCGCCCAGGACGAACTTGGTCGCACCGCCGTGATTCACGGCGCGATTGTCGATGAAGTCGGTCCCGACGATTCGTGCGGCGCCGTTGAAGGCGAACAGGCCTCCGCCGTCGGCGCTGGCGAAGTTGTCGATGAACACGCAGTCCGCGATCGTGGAGTCGCTTCGAAGCAGATACGCGCCACCGCCGAAGCCGGAACGGTTTGCGACGAAGCGGCAGAATTCGATTCGCGGGTCCGAGTCGATGGTCAGAAGGCCGCCGCCCGCGAGAATGTTCGCGTTTCCGGGGAGGCGAGAGCCGGCGACTCCGTTGGCGATCGTCAGGAGACTCACCACGGTGTCCTGGGTCTGTTCCCCGCTGATACGGATGACCGAAGATGTGAGCCCGGAGCCGTCGATCACGGTCTTCGAGGCATCCTTTCCGATGCCCGAGATCACGAGATTCTTGATGCCGAGGTCGATCGTCTCGTTGTAGATGCCCGGTGAGACCAGGATCGTCGACTCGTCGGGAACGGCGTCGATCGCCGACTGGATGGTGGTGTAGTCGCCGGATCCGCCGGCGTCGACCGTCACGGTGTCACCGAGCGATGGTGCCGAAAAGACGAAGGCCAGAGCGGTCGTGGTAAGGAGGGATTCGCGCATGGATCACTCGCTCTCTTTCGCGGGATGGAGGCGTGGGGGATTCTCTCACCATTCAAGATATCACGCGGCGGCCATGGATCAAGATCCATGTGGCGTCAGCGGGTTGGAGCCCGTCAGGAGGGGTTCTTATCTGCCAGCATCCATGGGTCCCCGCCGATCCTGATCGCGGAGCTCGAGGAAAGGAGCGGTCTCGAGTGAGTGATGATTCGAGCCGCCGTGTCGCGTGGCGATGGTCAGTCGGGCAGGACCGTGACGAAGACGGGACGCACGGAATCGACCTTGATCACGTTTCCGGCGGAGTCGATCCGGACGATCTTGACCGGTTTGGATCGATCCACGGCGATCCGCGTCTCCATTCCGATGGTTCGAAGATCACCGACCGTGACACGCCGGGTGTGGCGGTCCACGGCGGCGTCGTCGCTCCAGACGAACGTTCGGTGCGAGTTGCAGGTGGAGGGTCCGCTCGTCGGCGCGGGATTCACGAGGATGAGTTCCAGGTGAGGAATCACGAGGCCGCCTCCCAGAGCGGTGGGGCGCGATGCGCTCTCCCGCGTGTCCAGACGTACGTCGCGGGCGCTGCAGTCGGGCTCGCCCCATTTCGTCGCGAGGGAACGCCAGTGGTGACCGATGGCGCTTGCATCGTCCCACCGGGAGGCGAGTCTTCCGCCGAGCAGCACCGCGGCGGTTCCCACGACGCCGGCGAGAATCAGCACGGTGGTGATGGTCTTGTTCGTGATGGCGGAACGATCTGGCATGTCAGTGATATCGGTCGATCAGCGGAGCCAGTTCAAATGGATCGACGGGTGAGGCGCCGAGCGTCGAATCGGGGCGACGGGTCCGGGAATCAGAGCCTCCTCCGGCACCTCCTTCGGGGGTTGGGCGGTACGATGTCGATTCCATGGGACGACTTGGAGACATGTTCGCGTCGCGAGCGTCGGCGGGCTCTTCCGCAGTGATGCCGTTCGTGGTGGCCGGTCACCCGACGCTCTCGCAACTGGGCCCTGTCCTTCGCGGTCTCGAGCGGGGGGGAGCGGATGCGGTCGAGATCGGCTTGCCGTTCAGCGATCCCATCGCCGACGGGCCGCTCATCGCGGCGGCGATGCATGATGCCTTGGAACTCGGCGTCACGATCGACGCGATTCTGGCGGAGGTGGCGAAGATCCGACCATCGCTGGAGATGCCGATTCTCGCAATGGTGAGCGTGTCGATCGTGGATCGACTTGGAGGGGCCGGGTTCATCGCGTCACTCGCCACCGCCGGCTTCGACGGACTGATCGTTCCGGACGCGGATCTGTCCGTCGTCGCCCCATTGTTGGAGGCCGCGGAAGAACATGATCTGGCATTCAGCACCTTGCTGGCTCCCGATACCACGCCGGAACGCACCGGCGTCATCACGTCCATGGCACGCGAATTCATCTATCTCCTCGCACGGAAGGGGCTGACCGGCGAGCATCGCGACGCACCGGAACTACGGAACCGCGTCGCGGAGATTCGCAAGATCACGGACCTTCCGCTGGCTGCCGGATTCGGGATCTCGACACCGGAGCACGTCGCTTCGGTGGTCTGCGACGCCGACGCCGCGATCATCGGCTCTGCGTTGGTTCGAGCGATCGACGTCGCTTCTCGAGCCGGAGAAGACCCCGGCGACGCGGCCATGAATTTCATCGCGCCCATGGCGTCCGCCGCCCACGGGTGACGCGGGGCCAGCGAGGTTGAATGAGGCGGGGTGACGCAGTGCCGGGCGGGTGATGGGGCCTCCAGCGTCCGAGAGCGGCCTGGAACCGGAATTCCTTTGGAGGATCTGGACATCAGTCCCTTGATTCCGATGTCCGGCGAGTACCCTGTTTCTTGAAAAGCGTCTCCAAGGATCAGTCTTCAGGAACCGATCGATGGAGCATCACGGAAGTCTTGACGCGTCGAAGGCGTTGCTTCCGGTCCTTCGGGTGAACGTCAGGATCGGACTTGATTCACGGATTTTTCTAAGGGGTATCTCGAATGTCGAACCACACACTGATCGCCAGCTTGCTTCTCGCGTCTTCGATCCCGGCATTTGCGGGCGATGGCGGCGCCATTCTCAAGGTCGCCAATGTGAATGCGACTCGCGGGCAGACCGTGGCGGTGCCGGTCGGCGCCGAGACCATGGACATCATCGGAGCGTTCGGCTTCAACGCGATGCCGGTCGGCCTCTCGGTCGACGAGGTGCTCTACAACGGGCCGATCTTCAGCAATGGTTGGGAAGGTTGGGACACCGCGCCTTCCGACAACGTCCGAGTCGATGCGGCGTGCATCTTCACCGAAGATCAGATCGCTCCCGGCGACCATCCTCTCGTGGGCCTGGTCATCGAGGTTCCGGATTTTCTCGAGCCGGGCACGGTGATCCCGATTCTGCTCGCCAACGTCCAGTTCTTCAACTACGACTTCTCGATTCCCACCCTCGAAGTGATCGATGGAAGCATCACGGTCTTCCGAACCGCGGATCTGAATGGCAGCGGGAGTGTTGAAGCAGCCGACATCGGGCTCATGATCGCGGGATGGGGTGCGGTGAAGAAGTCCTCGGATGCGGACCTCAACGGCGACGGCGTGGTCAACGGGCTTGATCTCGGCCGCCTTCTCGATCGCTGGGCGACCGAAGGCTGATCATCTCCGTCGACGGTCGCGAGCATTGATTCGAGCTCCATTCGGGAGCATGGTCAGGTCGGCGACGCCGTTTGCTATGACGCTGGAACCGATCGACGAGGTATCCTCGGCACATGCCATCAGTAAACTTGCAGCAGGAGATATCCAAAGCCGCGTCCATGATGAATTCAGGGCGGTTGGATGCGGCGGAAGCGACCACCCGAAGGTTGCTCAAGAAAAACCCACGGCACGTCGGCATCATTCGGTTGCTTTCGTTGATTTGTCGGCGGGCCAACAAGATCGCCGAGGCCGCCCAGTTGATCGGGAAGGCCCAGAAGATCTCGCCGGGTGATTCGCAGGTCTGGATCGATACCGTGCAACTTTGCAAGATCCAGGGCAGGTTCCCCGAGGCGGTGCGGTTCGCGAAGAAGGCCACTTCGGCCGCCCCGAAAAGTGAGGAAGCAATCGGATTGCTGGCCAACGCGATGGTATGGAACGGTCAGTTCGACGACGTCCTCGAGATGCTGCAACCTCGAATCGAGGCTAAAAAGATCACGCTGCCCATGTTCCAGGCGATTGTGGAAGCGCACCATCACCTGAAGAACTGGGAGGAGACGATTCGGATCGCCGCGTCGCTTCCTCCAGAATCCAACAGCAAAGTTGGTCGCGATGCCCGACGAGACATCGGGATGATGCATGCCGCGGCGCTGGAGCGGCTCAAGAGGCAGCCTGAGGCAGTTGAAGTCATTCGTCAGATGCATGCGGGTGGTTCGGTTTCTTTCGAACCCGAGAATGCGAAGGCATTGAATCGGCAAATCCAATCCATCTGGCAGGCTGAGCGATTCGAATCTCTCGTGGAGAGTGATTCTTCCAACTCTGAGGTGCCGGTGTTCATTCTCGGCATGCCACGCAGCGGGACGACGTTGCTCGAGCGGATCATCGCGGCACATCCTGCGGCGCACGGCGTCGGCGAGTCGCAATTTCTCGGCCACGCCGTCTTGCAGGCACAAAAACTCGGACGGGCGGGAGTGTCCGGCATCGAGGTGCATTCCGTCGCCACCGTCGAACACGATCAGTTGGAGAAAATACGAAGGGCCGCGTTAGTCGAACTGGCGAGTCTGGCCGGTCGTCAGGAGCGGATCGTCAGTAAAGATCTTCGGCTCACGCGGCTTCTAGGCATTGCGGGTCGGTGCTTCCCAAAGGCGAAAGTCATCAACCTCACTCGGGCGCCGGCGGACGTCGCGATTTCAATCTGGTCGCACGCCTTCCGCGCCGATGGCATGGGATGGTCGACCCGTTTGGACTGGATCGCCACCATGATGGCGGAGCATGAGCGGATGGTCGAACACTGGCGTGGAGTGCTTCCGAATCCGTGGCTGGATGTGGTCTACGAGGAACTTGCCGGTGATCCCGAGCGCGGAATTCGCCGGGTCATCGAGTTTCTCGATCTTCCCTGGGACGAATCCTGTCTTCGCCATCAGGAATCGCGTGGCGGGGCGATCAAACCGACGCATTCTGAATTCCAAGTTCGCGAAGCGGTGAACACACGCTCGATCGGACGGGCCGCGGGATATCCCGAGGTCGCGGCGGAGTTTCAACGGCATCTCGACGCGGCGCTGGAAGGCGATTGAAGACGGATGATCCTCGGTTGGGTCCTCCACGGGGGCGGGGAGTGGGGGCCATCGTCGCGTGATCGCTAGTACCGACGCATCACGCCGGTCACCACGCCCTGGATCTTGCAATCGCGGACGATGATCGGTTCGAATTCCGGATTCGCCGGCTGAAGTCGGATCGTGCCGTCCTTCTCGCGGAAGAACGTCTTGAGGGTGGTCTCGCCTTCCGGGAGCAGCGCGACGACGCGTTCACCGTTTCGGGCCGTCTGGCGCTTCTCCACGATCACGTAGTCGCCATCGAAGATGCCCTCGTCGCGCATGGATTCTCCTTCCACCTGCAACGCGAACATCTCGCCGTGGCGTCCCTTTCGGGGACCGAAGATCTCACCGAGGTTGAGTTCGCCGTTGTCTTCGCATTTCTCGATCGGGCTGCCGGCGGCGATTCGGCCGACGAGTGGGAAGGAAAGCCCGTCTTCGCTCGGCTCGTCAACCGGGCATAAAGAGCGAGCCTTGTTGGCATCGCGTTCGAGTGCGCCCTTGGCGACGAGCGCTTCGACGTGTTCGAACACCGTGACCTTGCTCACCTCGAACTCGTCTGCGATCTCCTGCATCGTCGGCGAAAAGCCTTGCGTCTGTCGATACGTCCGAATGAAATCGAGGATGCGGAGTTGCTTGGGGGTGAGGTTCATGCGGAGTTTCCTGAGTCTGATGTTGGCGAGGAGATTCGAGGGGCGAAACGTTGGGTGAATTCTGAATTCGTCGTCGGGTGGTACGGCCGATCGCCTGTCGCTTGCGTTCCAGGGTGGCGGTGGCGAGTAGTCGGGCCAGCCGGCTTCGAGTGTCGATGACCGCGGTCGGCGAGGCCGGAATCGTCGGCGTGGAGTGGAGCAACTCCACGCCTGACGATTCGAGCGGGGGTTCAGGGGCCGATGATGGGGCGGCCGTGGTGATCGGCACCGGGCATCGTCGGAGGGCTTCCGTGCTGAGCTCGACCCGATCCATGCCGATGATTCGTTCGAGAATCTCCTGATGCTTCGACGGGATGGCGACGAGCTGATCTCGGGATGACTCGGAGAATTTCCGCGCGGTTCGACTCGAGATGCCGGTTCGGCGGCGTCGGGGTCGTCGTGGTTGGATTTTGGCGGTGGCGTGATCGGTTTCGGGGAGCTGAATGAGGCCGAGGGCTTGAAGCGGGGCGAGAAGCCAGGCGATCGGGCCCACCCGGGAGGGAGCACCGTTGGGGTGTGAGACGAGTCGGCCCTGAGCGTCGGTGAGCGAGAAGGGGCGGGTCACCGACTGAAGTCGATCGCTGGACGGCGAGGGCACGATCCGTCGGATGTAGTCGCCGCCAGGGCCGAGTTGAACGAGAGGCATGGTCATCGGGTTGATCCTTGAATGGAGCGGCGGGCTGAAACGCACTGCACCGTCGCGACCTGATCTTGTTCGGAAGATGTCCGGGTAAGCCTCCACAATTCGTTCGGTGGATGTTATCCCCAACAGGAACCGTACGGGGTGAGTCGGTGATCCTGACGAGGAAAAACACCGGTTCGGAGTTGAGAATGGGGGTTTTGTGCCGAGAATCATGATTTGCGATCGTCTCAAAAAAAAGATGCCGCCTCGCCAGGTTGGGGGCAGTTGGGCGAGACGACATCTCCCATCCGAACAGTCGGGCGGGGTGATGGGCTGAGCGTACGGTGCGTCCGAGGTGGGTTCGGAGATTCGGCGGAACTTCAGGTTTGGGATTGGTCGGCTAGGCTCCCCGCCCATGAACAGTGCGACTCGTGAGTTCGAATTCGGTTCGACGGCCAGATCTCACTGGGAGCTTGACCCGGATCTCGTGTTCCTCAACCATGGTTCATTCGGCGCGGTTCCCCGCGAACTGCAGAATCGTGCCCTGGAGGTCCGTCGCAGGATCGAGCGGAATCCGGTCGAGGAGATCTGGCGTTCGGGTGCGGTCGCGATTCGTGGAGTCGCCGAAGAGGTCGCGCATTTCGTCGGCGGACGACCTGAGGGCACCGGTTTCGTGACCAATGCCACGGCGGCGGTCAATGCGTTTCTTGATTCCTTTCCGTTGGAATCCGGAGACGAGGTGCTGCATTTCGATCACGGCTACAACGCGGTCTGGCAGACGTTGCTGATGGTGGCGAAACGCCGGGGCATCATTCCTCGGAAGGTTGAACTGCCGCTTCCGTGTCCGGGCTCGGGCGCCGTGGTCGACGCGATCGTCTCCGCCTGCACGGCGAAGACGCGACTGATCGTGCTCGACCAGATCACTTCGCCCACCGCATTGCGGTTTCCCGTCGCGGAGATCGTGGCCGCGGCGAAGTCCTTGAACATCGAGGTTCTGGTCGACGGGGCGCATGCGCCGGGGATGTTGGATCGTCCGGCGGCGGAGGGTGATCCCGCCGGATGGACGGGCAATCTTCACAAATGGCCGTGTGCGATCCGAGGCTGTGCCGTTCTTTGTGTGCGCTCCGACTTCGTCGAGCGGATCAAGCCGCCGGTGATCAGTCACCATCTCGACGAATCCTTCGCGGCGGAGTTCGACTGGCAGGGAACCTTCGATCCGACGCCATGGCTTCTCGCTGGTGAAGCGATTCGGTTCATGGACCGGTTCGGTGGCTGGGAGCTGGTTCGCAATCGGAATCACGCCTTGGCGACGCGAATGCAGGAGATGCTCTGCGGCAGATTCGGCGTCGACGCGATTTCGCCATTGGATGGTTCCATGCTCGGGTGCATGGCCACGATCCCCTTTCCCGATCGGCTGCAACGCGGGGAAGACGGCCCGCCTCCGGAAGCGATGCAGGCGGAACTGCTGGCGAAGCACCGCGTCGAGGTTCCCGTGATGGATTTCGCAGGACGTCGCCATCTGCGGATCAGCTGTCATGTCTACAACGATGTCGATGATTACGAGAAACTCGCGGACGCGATGGACGCGATGGGTTGAGGGGTGGTGTCGACTTGAAGTCGCTGTTTCACGAAGTCCGGTCGGAAGGTCATCACCTGCCCTGGGCGGCGATGGTGCTTGAATCACTGGTCGATCATGTCGACGAGCTCGTCTTCTCGCACGGAGGTGGCGGACAGACATCGGTGCTTCGAAGGCTCTCGCCGTCGGTGATGGGCCGGATCACGTCGTGCAAATCGACCGATCGCACGAGTCTGAACGGGCGTGGCGTTCTTGGGGCCTGGTGAAGGCGACGGCGGTTCCGGTCACTCCGCCGGGTGCGACGGGCGATCGGACTTGCGACGCTCGTCTTCCGCGAATCCGGCGGCAGCTTGCGCGTCCGTCATCGCGTCGGCTCGGGCGCGAGCGATGGCCAGAAACTCGTCGTTGTACCAGTCGCGCCAGGCGGTGAAGCTCCACCCGTTGCCGCTGGTGTCCGTGCCGGTCGCTCGGCTGGTGATTCCGACCAGGGCATGATGGACTTCCGTGCGGTAGATGATGGCGATGGCATCGGTCACCCGCATCACGAAGCCCTCGGTGACCTGGCCGATCACCGGCTGGAAGGCGCCGGCGCCGTCGCCAGTGACTGGAATGAGGTTCTGAACGTAGGATCTTTGAGTGCCGATGGCGATCCAGGCCAGGTCACGCTTCTCCCGGACGGGATCCGCGGCGTACTGGGTGGCGATGAGGTGTGGAATGGCGGCCCAGGCGTCGATGACGCCGGCGAGTCTGCCTGCCTGGTCGATGGTCGCGTGTTCCGAACCCCGGAGACCGATCTGAATGACGCCCAGCACGGCCGGAGAGGCCGGCGTTCGAATCGCGGCGGTCGCCTCGACGCGCATGTCCGCGTTCTTGCTGAAGACCGCGGTCCAGGCCAACGCGGCCTGTCCGACTTCGCCGGAGTTTCCGAGGTGATCGATCACCGCGCGGCGAACGTCGTCCTGCTCGTTTCGATAGACGTCGGGCATCGCGAAGAGGTAGCCGGTGTCACTGAGCGTTTCCAGTCGCCGAATGCCCTTCAATCGGACCTCGGCATTTCGATGACGTCCGAAGTTGGTCCGAGCGATGTCTTGCAGAATCCCGCGATAGGGGCCGAGGCGGGCGGCTCGCTCCCCGGCGAGGATCCCGTCGCAGATCGCGGGATCGCACATGTACGGAAGCTGTCCCTCTTCGGGAATTCGAGCTGGTTCATGAATGCCGTTTCCGGCCGAGGAGGCGCGTCCCGCATCCTGCACCGTGATCGCAGGGATCGAGGGATGAACGACGGTCAGAAGAACGGCCAGCGTTGGAATCAACATCGTGCGCTCCAGAAGGGCCGGAAGGCGATCAACTCGTGCAAGTCACCGAGACGAGTATAGGGCCCGGCACTCGATTTTCGGCTCGAAGTCGGTCCCGGTTCCGTGTGGAGTGGCCGGAAGGGAGTCTTCACGACGGGAAGGGGCTTCCGCCTCCGGCGTTCAGCCTCCGATGGCGACGACCACGGCGTCGCCGCGTCCGAGGCGTCGAAGCGTTCGCCCGGCGGCGGCTCGATCCGGGAAGGTGCCGGCCTGGACCTTCCAATTCCCGGCTTCGAGTCGAATGCGCACCTGGCCGAGTCCGATCCGCTGGACTTCGGCGCGGACCCGGTCCGCCTGTCTCTCCGCATTGCCTCGTTGCGCAAAGCTGCCGAACTGGATCGCATATCCCGTGGAGTCGAGCCGGCGTCGAGCCTGGTCCCCGGTATCACCCGAGATGGCCATCGCTCGATCGAGACATTGTCGCGCCTTGGTCTGCCGTCCGGCCGACTGATAGTCCTCGGCCGCGAGCAGCAGCGCTCGTCCGGATTCCTGTCCGCGGAGTTTCGTGGCGGCGTCCTCGAAGGCACGGGCGGCGGCAAGACGGTTTCCCTGATCGCGTTCCAGAACGCCGAGTTGGACCAGACTTCGACCGGCGAGCGTCGCGTCGCTCGAACGAACCGCCGTCCCCAGATACCGGCGGGCGGCCGTCGGCTCGTCGAGACGAGTCGCTGCGACGCCGGCCACGAAGGCCGCCTGCGTCCGGAGCGAACCGTTTCCAGATCCCAGAACGGCTCTGGCATCGGCCAGCGCGGTTTCGTTCCGGCCGTCGGACAGGGCCAGCACCGAGGCGTCATAGCGGCGAAGTTCGTCTTCCCCACATCCCGCGAGATACAGAGCCGGGAGTCCCAGAGTCCAGATCAAGATGATTCTTCGGCAGAGGAGGGGCATGTCCCCGTATGGTACGAGGTCATGAAACTCTACGACCGAATCCGTCGGACCCTGCTTCGTCGCCCGTTCTTCGAGATCGCCATCGACGATTTTCGGAGGTGGCGGGGCTTCGGCATGCTCTACGCCGCGGCTCATCTGGCCAAAGCGATCGAATCGACCACGGACAAGCCTCGGGTCGGGGTCATGCTTCCGACGTCGGGACTCTTCCCGGTGGCCCTGTTGGCGGCCTGGCGTCTCGGACGAACCGTCGTGCCCCTCAACTACCTTCTCTCGAAGGATGATCTGGCATTCGTGATCGAGGATGCCGAGTTGGACGCGGTCGTCACGGTCGGTCCGATGCTCGACTTCGCAGGCCCGCTGCCGGAACACGTGAAGGTGATCCGAACCGAGAAGATCAAGTACAAGGGGCTTCCTCCTCGCACGAGCCGGGTTCGGATGAAGGACGACGAGCCCGCGGTGATCCTCTACACCTCGGGAACCTCGGGTCGTCCGAAGGGGGTGATCCTGACGGTCGACAACCTCTCGGCGAACATCGATCAGATCGTGGAGTGGGTGCGGTTCAATCGTCGCGACGTGATGCTCGGCGTCCTGCCGCAGTTCCACTCCTTCGGACTGACGGTGCTCACGTTGATGCCGCTGGCCGTGGGCTGCCGTTCGGTGTATGCCGCGAAGTTCATGCCGAAGAAGGTGCTCCACCTGGCGAGAGAACATCGGCCGACCGCGATGGTGGGAATTCCCTCGATGTTCAATGCGCTGCGACTTGCAAAGTCGGCGAAACGAGATGATCTCTCAAGCCTTCGATTCACCGTCGCCGGTGGCGAGCCGCTTCCCGATGCGGTGAGCGACGGATTCCTCGAGACCTTCGGAATCCGGATCTGCGAGGGATACGGTCTCACCGAAACGGCGCCCTGTACGAATTGGTGTCGTCCCGAGGAGTATCGGCCTCACAAGGTCGGAAAGGCGATGCCGGGCATCGAGGAGCGCATCGTCGGAGAGGACGGAACGACTCTGGGGCCGGAGGAGGACGGGGAGATCCGGATCAAGGGCCCCAACGTGATGCCGGGCTACTTCAAGAGGCCGGAGGAGACGGCGGCGGCTTTCGACGAGGACGGATTCTTCCGGACCGGAGACATGGGGCGGATGGACGCCGACGGATTCCTCTCGATCACGGGTCGGATCAAGGAGATGCTGATCATCGGCGGCGAGAACGTCTTCCCACGGGAGATCGAGGAGGTGCTCGATCGACACCCTTCCGTGAAGAGTTCGGCGGTGATCGGAGCGCCCGATGAATCCCGAGGTGAAGTGGCTCTGGCGTTCGTGGAACTCGTGGACGATGCGGAGTTCGACGACACCTCGCTGAGGTCCCACTGTCGGGAGCAGCTCGCTCAGTTCAAGGTTCCCCGTGAAATCCGTTGTCTGAAGGCACTGCCGCGGAATCCGACCGGCAAGATCGTGCGACGGAGTCTCACGCCCGAGACCTTGTCCGACGTCTGAGTTCCTGCGCGGGACTCCCGGTCCGTTCAGCAGTCGCCCCACAACGCCAACATCAGTCCGATGTCCGCTCCATCGACGTTGCCACTGTCATCGAGATCCGCGGCGCAATCTCTGGAACAGGGCCCGAAGGCGGACAGCAGCAGGCCGAAGTCGGCGCCGTCGACCCGGCCGTCTCCGTTGAGGTCTGCGATGCAGGGGCAGGAGGATCCGAAGCACTCGATCGAGATGTCTCCGCTTCCGGTCCCACCGTCGATCCCGCTGACCCGGATCCAGAGCTGCTCGCCGCAGACCCCGTCTTCGATCGTGACGATGCTGGTCTGCGTTCCGCAGAAGAGATTGTCGTCGTTGCAGGTCACCGGCTCGAGCGCGTCACAGCCGCCTCGGAAGACATCGATGCTCGTGTTGAAGTCGGCGAGGCTGCAGGTGCCGATGAAGAACTGGCCGTCGCAGGCGACCCGGTGAACGAACCAGACGTCGCCGCCCCGGAACTCCTCCTCGTTGCACTCGGACTCGGGGCCTTCGCGGGTGGCGAGAAGCTGGCGGAACGGCGTCGAACCCAGACCGATCGGCAGGGCGTCCGAGCAGAGATCGTTGATCGGAGCCGGGCCGCCGCAGATCTCCGACGCACTCACGGTGCAGAACGAATCCCAGGTCCAGTCGCAGCAGAGTGGGTCGGCCTGGCAGACGAGCGAGCAGCATTCCGGGTCGTTGCAGCCCGGCGTCTGGTGAGGCGTGAGGCAGTCGATCGGATTCTCGCATGCGTCGCCGCAATAGTCGATGACTTCGATCGTGGCTGCGTAGACGGGGTCGGCACAGCCGCTCGAGGCGCCGATGGGGGCCAGAATCAGTTCGCTCTGAACCGCGGGTACGCAGAGGACGCCGCTGGTGGCCTGGCAACCGGCCGAGTCGAGCGACAGGAGCGAGGACTCGTCGCACCCTGCAGGTCGGAGATCGAGAGAGGCGCTGGATGCGCCCATCGAGATCCGAACGCGAACCTGTCCATCTCCGTCGAGGTCGAAGGCGGCGAGGTCGATCGAGAAGACATCCTTGTCGCCGGCGTTTCGGAAGGTTCCGGTGAATCGTCGGCCGTCCGAGATGGTCTCTGCCGTGCCGCCGTTGCAAGGATCGTTGGTCTCCGACTGGCAGGATTCGATCTCCGCCTGGTCCCCGGATTCCGGACTCAGGGTGCAGGGGCCGCCGCAGATGTTCGCGGCGACCGCTGCGCAGACCAGATCCCAGACCTGATCACAGCAAGTGGGATCGATCTCGCAGACGGCGTTGCAGCATTCCTCGTCTTCGCAGGAGGCCGATCCGTTGGCTTCATCACAGGGACCACTGTCCGGGTCGCCGCACTCCGCGCCGGCCGACTCGCAGATGGCCCCGGCGAAGAAGGCGCAGTTGCCATCCCAGGACGTGTCGCAGCAGAAGGGGTCGATCGAGCAGACCGCGTCGCAACAGGTCGCATCCTCGCAACTGGGCGAATCATTCGCCTCGAAACACGAACCGCTGGCCGTGGCACCGCAGAGGCCGGCACAGGTCGCGTGAGCGATGCTCACGCAGTTGGTGTCCCAGGTCTTGCAGCAGAACGGGTCGGCGAGGCAGACGGTCTCGCAGCAGGCCAGGTCATCGCATCCCGGCGACTCATGAGGCAGGAGGCAGCCCTCCTTGCCGGGGCAGACCTGCGCGTGTGCGTTGGCGGTCAGGCCGATCATCGCGAGCATCACGATGAGGGCCAATTCGATGGAGATGATTCGCGATCTGTTCATGGGGGGGAGGGATTCGAGTCGACGGTCGGGCGACACAAGGCACTGATCACCACGGCGGCGAAGTTCGGCTTGCAGGGAAACTCGTCAGTCCAGAGGTTGCCGGTACGGCCGCGAGAAGGCGGGGTTCCCAGCTCTCCAACTATAGGTCAAGAAGTGACTGATTCCTAATATTTCACCGCCGTTGCGATCTCGATGAAAACGCCCCCCGGCCGAAGCCGGGAGGCGATGATTCTTCAGCTGAACCCGTCATTCGGACGAGGTTCGAAGATCAGGTCGATCAGGGGCAGAAACCCCATGCGACCAGGAGCAGGCCGACGTCGGCGCCATCGACCAGGCCGTCATCGTTGAGATCCGCAGCACATCCGCTGCACTCTCCCCAGGCCACGAGCAGGAGCCCGAAGTCGGCGCCGTCGACGATTCCGTCGTCGTTGAGGTCGGCGGGACATCCGCCGCCGCCGCCACAGGACTCGCCGTCGCCACTGATGTCGAGCGTCGCGATGCCCTGTCCGGTGGCGCTGTATGAGCCGATCCGAATCAGGTACGTCTCGCCGCAGACGGTGCCGAAGGAGACCTCGGAAGACAGGCCGCACGTGTCATCGTTGCAGGCGATCGGATCTCCACCTTCGCAACCGTTGGCGTAGACCGCCATCTTGGTGTCGAAAGTCGCATCCAAGGCCGGGCAGAACGAGGCCGTCACCGATCCATCGACGGTGGCCTCATAGGTGAACCAGACGTCGTTGAAGATTTCCGGGTTTGCGAACTTCGCACATTCCTCGGGAAGCGGCGGGCCATCGGTGGTTGCGCCGATCGTGGAGATTCCGGTCAGACCGTCGGTGATCGCGATCGCATCGGCACAATCGTCATTGGCCGGCGGCTCGGCGCCGCCACCACCGGTTCCGATGGTGAGGATGCCGCTTCCGCTGACGCCATTGCCCCAGGCACCCACCTGGATGATGACTTCTTCGCCGGCGGTCAGTCCACTCAGCGCGAGCAGGGACGTGTAGCCGGTGCAGTTGAGGTCGTCATCGTTGCATCCGAGCAACGCACCGTCACAGCCCGCGTACGCCGCGAGACGAGTGTCGAAGGTCGCCTGGTTGCAGGTCGAGAA
The DNA here is from genome assembly GCA_014237965.1 of Phycisphaerales bacterium. Classification (GTDB taxonomy): domain Bacteria; phylum Planctomycetota; class Phycisphaerae; order Phycisphaerales; family SM1A02; genus UBA12014. The sequence goes on from JABABZ010000012.1 coordinate 22,594, forward strand.
GAACCAGTCGCCATCCGAGGGGACGGTCCAGGACATGTAGATGTCGTTGTAGATGGTGCTCGAGCCGAAGCTCTCGCATTCCGTGGGGAGATCGGCGCCGTCGGTCGAGGCACAGTCGGTGCTGAATTCGACGTCACCTTCGAAGTCGCCGATGACGATGGCCTCGTCGCAGGTGTCGCCTTCAACGAAGGCGGGTTCCGCGGTGAGGGTCGCTCGGTAGGTGTTCACGGCGCCCGAACCACAAGGCACGCCGTCGAAGCCGTTGGCCGCGACGAACACGCGATACGTGCCGGCATCGAGACAGGCCGTGTGGACGGCCGGGCAGGCGTCGTACGCGGCGCCGATCTGGATGGCGGGTGGGCATTCGGGGCTCAGGAAGAAGAGGACCAGAGGCACGTTGGATTCGACTGACCAGGTGAGGCGTGACCGCTCCGCGATCGTGAAGTCGAACCAGTCGGTGTCGCGAGTTCCGCCGGAGGCCCAGAGGCTGCCGCAGACGGTGTCGCCGACTTCGATCAGCTGGGAGGCGTTGCCACCCGAGGGATCATTGCAGCCACCATTGAGGTCTTCACCGCAGAGCTCGTTCTCCGGAACGTCCGTCTTCTCGCAGTTGAGAATGCATCCCGCGAGACAGGCTTCGCCTTCGCAGATCGTGAGGTTGCCGTCGCCGGCGGCGTTCGCAGCGAAGCCGCCGAGCTGGATGTAGTAGGTCGTGCCGGCAGTGACCGGAACCACCATGAAGGAGGAGTAGGCGGCGCATCCGAGGCCGTCATCGTTGCAGGCCACGAATTCGAGGTTCTCGCAGTCTCCGGTCCAGGCTGCGAGCCGGGTGTCGAAGGACACGTCGTTGCAGGTGGCGAAGGTCGCGATTTCGTCGGTGGTCGCGGTCCAGGTGTACCAGATGTCGTTGTAGATGGTCACCGAGCCGAAACTCTCGCATTCCGCGGGCAGGTCGGGCCCGCTGGTGGTGGCACCCAGGGTCTGGATGGGAGTGACGGAGTCGCCGGTTCCGAGATCGATCGCATCGACGCACTCGTCGTTTTCGGGGGTGGGACCGTCGTAGCAGATGATCTGGGCCGCGTCGGCACAGATGAAGTCCCAGGCGGTGTCGCAGCAGTAGGGGTCGGCGGCACAGACGTTCGAGCAGCAGGTGAGGTCGTCGCACCCGGGAGTACCGTTGGCTTCGTAGCAGTCGCCGGCAGACGGGTCACCACAGTTGCCACCGCCACCACCGGCGCAGAGCTCGATGGCGAGGTCCGCACACGTCGTGTCCCAGACCTCCTTGCAGCAGAAGAGGTCGATGGCGCACACCTCAAGGCAGCAGGTCTCGTCTGAACATCCCGCGGTTCCATTGTCTTCGAGGCAGTCGCCCGATTCCGGAAGTCCGCAGGAAGAGGTGTCATCGGCATGGCTGACGCCAGTCGATGCGAGAAGAACGCCCGCGGCGACCGCGAGGCCACTGAACCAGTTGCTGTTACTCATCTCTTGGGAACTCCTGAGGGGCGATATAACGACCGAAGAAGAGGTATTTCCGATGCAAAGGAAGCCTTCGCCCGTCGAGACGAAAGCCGCTCTGCGGTTACGAGAATAACCTCGAAAAAGCTTTTTGCCAGTGTGGAATGAAGGCTATCGACGGAATGGTCGGTTCGACCGGGAGTCCGCCCGCCCGGTAACATCCCGGATGTCACGCCGAGAACGGGTCGCCGGGAGGCGTGATTTTCCCTATCTTCACTCTTCTGGAGTCTCGAATGCCTCTTTCCGTTGGTGATTTCGCCCCCAAGTTCAGCCTTCCCCAGGGTCCGGGCCAGATGGTCGATGTCGGTGCCGAGTTCGGCGCTGCACCCGTGGTCATCCTCTTCTTCCCACTTGCCTTCAGCAGTGTCTGCACCGAGGAATTCTGTGCCGTGCGGGATGACTGGTCAGCCTGGGCCGATCTGGGCGCCAGGGTTTTCGGCATCTCGGTGGACAGTCCATTTGTGGCTCCCAAGTTCCGCGAGTCGGAAAATCTGCCATTTCCGCTCCTCAGCGATTTCAACAAGACCGTGGCGTCCGAGTGGGGGGCGCTCTACGATGATCTCATGGGTTTGAAAGGCGTCGCGAAGCGGGCCGCATTCGTGGTCGGAACAGATGGCAAGATCGTCTACGAGTGGGTGAGTGAGGATGCGGGTGTTCAGCCGGATCTCGCTGCCGTGAAGGCCGCCGTCGCCGCGAATTCCTGACTAATTCATCCGCTGTCTTCCTGAGCGAGGTCTGAGGTCGTCAACCCGCAGATCTTGGAACCAACCCTCGGCGTGATCATCCAAGCCGTGCCTACGATTCGTCTCACGTTCAATACGCCGTCACAGACGCAGAAGGATTACGCATGAAGAATCTCCTCGTCGGCCTGCTCGCCGGAACCGTCGTCACCTCGCTGATCGCGGCGCCGCCGCCCGTCCGGGACGCGGGGGTTCGAAACGGCGTTCGGAACGCCGCGCCCATCGCCGATCTGGTGCCGGAGCCCGCATGGCGTGACTTCGACCGTGTCCCGAACCGGGTCTTCGCGAAGTTCCGTCCGACCGTGGGCGAAGCCGCGTTCGATGCGGTCCTCACGGACATGGACGCGACGATCTCGAGCACCTATCGGCTCGTTCCCGGTCTCTTCTGTCTGGAGACCGCCGGTGACGAAGCCGCGGTGATCGAAGCGTTCTCCAACCGCGGCGACGTGCTCGAGTTCATCGAGCCGGTCTTCGTGATGGAGTTCTTCGACAACATCCCGAACGATCCGAGCTATCCGGACATGTACGGTCTCGAGCGGATCAACGCTGCGGCGGCATGGGACGACCACGTCGGTGTGCAGGAATTCACCATCGCGATCATCGATTCCGGATCCGACACCGGGCACCCGGATCTCCAGGAGAACATCTGGGTCAACGTCGATGAGATCGCCGGCAACGGGATCGACGACGATGGCAATGGCGAAATCGACGACGTCAACGGGTACGACTACTACGACGACGATCCGAATCCCGCAGACCAGAACGGCCACGGAACGCACACCGCTGGAACGGTCGGCGCTCGTGGCAACAACGGCATCGGCGTGGTCGGTGTGAACTGGCTATGCAGCGTCATGCCGCTTCGGGTCGGAAACCAGTCGCTCTCCACCCAGGCGATCCTCGACTCGCTCGAGTACGCCTGTGTCAACGGGGCGAAGGTTTCGAACAACAGCTACGGCGGCGGTGGCTTCAGTAGTGCCTTCAACTCGCTCATCCAGAATGCGGGCACGAACTACAACCACATCTTCTGTGCCGCGGCCGGCAATGGTGGATCGAACGGGGCGAGCTACCCGGCCGCCTACGATCAGCCGAACATCCTGTCGGTCGCCGCGACCGACTCGAACGACAACCTTGCGAGCTTCAGTCAGTACGGGTCGAACGTCGACCTCGCGGCCCCGGGCGTCGGGGTGCTCAGCACCACGCCGAACAACGGTTACAGCTCGTTCAGCGGCACCTCGATGGCGACCCCGCACGTCGCCGGAGGCGTGGCCCTCGTCTACTCCGTCCTCGGGAACGCGAACTTCCAGGACGTCATCGACATCATCTTGAACACCGTGCGTCCGGTTCCCGGGCTGAGCGGCGTGGTGGTGACTGGTGGGGTGCTCGATGTGAAGGCCGCGCTCGACGCGTCCTTCCTCGGCCCCATCATCGATCTTCAGACGGAGATTCCCGAGTTCATCGCGGCCGGCGAGTCGCTGACGGTCCTGGTGGAAATGGATCCGCGGGAGGACGTGGTCGTCGCGGGCTCCTGGGAGATGCGGCTTCGCACCGGCGGGGGGCTCTACGAATCCGTTCCGATGGAGCTCGTCTCGGGTGACGTCTACGAGGCGACGATCCCGACCGTGGTCTGCGACGAGGATCCCTCCTTCTACTTCCAGCTCTCGGCGGAGACCATGGGCACCGTCCAGTTTCCCTCCAACGGCAGCCTGAATCCCCTCTCGATGAGGGTCGGGACGCAGGTGATCGGGTTCGAAGACGACCTTGAAGTCGAGAGTGGCTGGGTCGCGGGCGTTGCCGGCGACGATGCGAGCACCGGCGTCTGGACACGCGTGAACCCGATCGGAACCGCCGCCCAGCCCGAGGACGCCGCGAGCGGAACCTTCTGCTTCGTCACGGGCCAGGGCTCGCCGGGAGGCAGCCTCGGCGAGAACGACGTCGACGGGGGCACCACCACGCTCCTGAGCCCGCTCTTCGACGGCACCGCGGTCGACGGAGGGTCGGTCTCCTACCGACGCTGGTACTCCAACGACACGGGCGCGGCCCCGAACGCCGACTCGATGTTCGTCCGGATCTCCAACGACGGCGGTGCCTCCTGGACCCTCGTCGAAGAGGTCGCCGAGAACGCGGGGAGCTGGGTCCTCGTCTCGTTCGAGATCGAGGACTTCCTGTCTCCCACGACCGAGATGCAACTCCGGTTCGAGGCCAGTGACCTCGGTGACGGATCGCTCGTCGAGGCCGGCGTCGACCTGCTGGTGTATGGCGGCGTCGAATGCGAGGACGTCGACGTCTGCGTCGCCGACCTCAACGGCGACCTCGTGGTCGACGGCGGGGACCTCGGTCTCCTGCTTTCGCAGTTCGGTGGTCCCGGGTCGGGCGACTTTGACGGCAGCGGATCCGTCAACGGTGCGGACCTCGGAATCATGCTGGCCGCGTGGGGCTTCTGTCCCTGATCGCGGACCGGTCACACCCTTCACGTTCGAATCCGCACGCTCGGCCGTTCTCGGCCGGGCGTGCTTCTTTCTGGATGCTCGGCGCGGACGGCGGAATCGCCGTCGATCGGCGATCCGGGGGGGGATCGGATGCGTCTTCGAACGGGTCAGCGAACCCGCGGGTGTACCGCCTGATCTCGCAGCCGCGAAGGCCGCCATCGCATCGTGAAACACGACCAGTTTCTGGTTCGGTTCCAAGGTTGGTGATCGACGTTCCACCGGCCGGGGGCGGATCGCGGAAGCGATCCGCTTGCCCAAAGCGGCTTTCGATCGCTATCATGAACCTTGGTCTCGGAACCACTACCGCCGAAGACCGTCCCGCGGGTGTAGCTCAGTTGGTACAGCGTCAGCCTTCCAAGCGGAACGTCGGGAGTTCGCGCCTCCTCGCCCGCTTTGACAG
>JABABZ010000130.1 GCA_014237965.1 Phycisphaerales bacterium
GCGTCTCGAAGACACGTCCCGGACGCCTTCCTCGAACCACTGCTCCGCGAGGCACGAGAGTCGTCGCAGCCCGGCGGAATGTTTGCGCCTGGAGCGGGAGAAAAGCGTTTCGGTCACCTCGTGGATCGCGCCATGGCCGACCGGATCGTGGATGCCCATCGCTTCGACGTGGTCGACGCCGTGGAACGCAGCTTGCTTCAACGGGTGACCGGCGAATCGTCGTCGGAGCCGATCCAGAGACTCGAATCGGGGCTCACCGCATGAACCAGTCGAGACTTCCATCATCGGACGGACCATTCGGCGAGGACGGCGATCTCGCCGTCGACACCACGCCGGTGCTTCTTCGCCAACTCGAAGAGACGCTCTCGACCCAGGTCGAAGGCTATCGCCGCTTTCTCGAAGCCATCACTCGCAAGCGTGATGCGATCCGCGGGGCGGATCTCGATCGAGTGCCGGAGATCGCTTCCGTGGAGGAGAAGATCATCGATCGGTTGCATCGGCTTGATCTGCAACGAACCCAACAAGGTCGGCGACTCGCAGTCTGCCTCGGGATCGACGAGGAATCCTCCATCTCCGTGATCGTGGACGCCCTCGATGGCGATCGCGGGACGAAGCTGGCGGTGCTTGCGGCGCAGCTTCGCGGCCTGGTGGATCAGACCAAGAAGGAGAACTCGGTGGTGCGTTCGGCCACCGAATCACTTGCTCGCCACATGGCGGGCATCGTGCAGAGCGTCACCGGGGCGCTCTCCGGAACCGGGGTCTACGGTCGTCAAGGACAGCTTCGCGATGGCACCACCCTCGCGAGCGGTCTTGACCTGACCACTTGAGGAGCTCGACATGGGACTGAACGGAGCTCTGCAAATCGGTCGATCGGCGATGTTGTCGAGCCAGGCCGCGATCAGCGTCGCCGGCAACAACATGGCCAACGCGGCGACGCCCGGATATCACCGGCAACTCGCCTCGCTGGCGCCGAATCGGTCGAGCCCGATCGGTAACAACCAGTTCGTCGGGACCGGAGTCGGAATCGCCACGATCAATCGTGCCATCGATTCCGCGCTCCAGTCACGACTGCGCGACGCGATCAGCGATCAGAATTCGGCGATGGTCGACGAGCGGTTCCTGTCGGCGGTCGAGAGCATTCAGAACGAACTCACCGACAACGATCTTTCCTCGAAGATCTCGGCGTTCTTCAACGCCTTCAGCGAACTCGCCAACAATCCGTTGGACAACGCGGTCCGAACCGTGGTCATCCAGCAGGGCGTGAGCCTCACCGATCACATCAATCTTCTGCGGGATCAGTACGGGACGCTTCGGGAGGAGGCGGACCGGGCACTCTCGGTCTCCGTGGAACAAGCGGATGGGCTCCTCGACGAGATCGCGGAACTGAACAGCCAGATTTCGATGGCCGAGGGCGGGGCCGGAGGTTCGAGCGGCGGTGCCAACAGCCTTCGGGACCGGCGTGATCAGCTGATCGACGAGTTGTCCAACTACATCGAAGTGGACACCGTTGAACAGGAGAACGGAAGCATCGACATCCTCGTGGGCTCGATCCCCGTGGTGCTCGCCGGCGAGAGCCGCGGGCTGACCATGCGAACGCAGAACGGAGAGAACGGCAGCGAGGTCTCCATCCGGGTCCGTGAAGACGGCACGACGCTGGACATCCGGTCCGGGTCGATCGGCGCCCTGCAGCAACAGCGGGAGGAGACCATTCTCCCGGCGATGGAGACGATCGACGAATTCGCGTCCCAGCTCGCGTTCCAGGTCAACGCGGTCCATTCACAAGGGCAGGGCATCCACCACCGGGCGGAGGTGATCGGTTCCGTCACCGGTATCGATGCGACCGAATCGCTCAACGCCGACGCTTCCGGGGTTCCGTGGGAAGTTCGCAACGGCGTCTTCCAGCTGCATGTCGTCAACTCCTCGACCGGCCTGCGAGATACGTATCAGGTCGCGGTCGACCCCGAGAACATGAGCCTTCAGGATCTCGTGGATCGGATCAACGTCGAGCTCGGCGTTTCCGATGCGACCGCCTCGATCGGCCCGTCCGGTGAATTCCGCATCACCGCCGTCGACGGCCATGAGATCGCGTTCTCCGACGATTCCTCGGGCGCCCTCGCGGCGCTGGGAGTGAACGGGTTCTTCACCGGTACCAATGCCGCCGAGATCCGGGTGGATCAGGCTCTCCTCGATGATCCGTCGCTTCTGGCGACCTCCTCCGACTTCACGTCGGGTGGCAACGGCGTGGCCTTGCAGATCGTCGATCTCGAGAACGCGGCGCTCGGCGAGTTCGACGGGCGCAGCCTTCGGGAGCAGTGGCAGACTTCGGTCAACAGTCTTGCGGTCCGCACCGGCGCGGCCCGGACCAAGCTCGAGTCAAGCCACCTGGTCCGCGAAAGCCTGGAAGCCCAGAACCAGGCGGTGAGCGGGGTGAGCATCGACGAGGAAGCGATCGATCTCATGACGCTTCAGCGGCAGTTCCAGGCCGCCGCCAGATTCATCTCGGTCATCGACGAGGCCATGCAGGTTCTCCTCAGCATCGCCTGAGCAAGCGGAGCATGATTCCATGAGCAGCATCTCATCCGTACTCGGTCGCGTGCCCAACCTGCTTTCGTCGCAGACGGTGTTGAGTTCGATCAATCGCAGCAACAGTCAGTTGCTCGAGTTGCAGATCAAGCTGTCCTCCGGGCGCGAGGTCAATCGGCCGAGCGAGAATCCGGTGTTCGCCAGCACCATCAGCGTGCTCGACGATCTCCTCGAGCGTCGTGATCAGCGGCTTCGAAATCTCTCCGAAGCATCATCCCTGCTCGGTTCCGTCGACTCGGCGATGGCCGAGATGAGCGATCTCCTGCTTCAAGCCAAGAGCGTCGGCTTGTCGCAGATCGGAGTCGGGAGCGATACCGAGACCCGACGCAATCAGGCGCTGGTGATCGACTCGATTCTCGATGGGATGCAGTCGCTGGGAAACCGCCAGCATCGAGGCATGTTCCTGTTCTCAGGCTCGGCGGTCGGAACCCAGCCGTTCAGCGGAAATCTCGGCGGGATCCAGTACGCCGGCTCCGGAGACGGAATGATCACCGACCTCGGACTCGGGTCGTCGACCCCGGTCACGATCGCCGGCGATCGCGTGTTCGGTGCCTTGAGCGCTCGAATCGAAGGTGATCGGGACCTTGATCCAGACGCGACGGCGGAGACCCTCTTGTCGGACCTGGAAGGCGCTCGAGGACTGGGAGTTCGTCCGGGACCGATCACCGTCGAAGATGTTCGAAGCACGCTCGAAGCGGCCATTCAGACGATCGATTCCGGCGCGACCGTCGATCTCGATCCGGCTTCTGGAGATCGCTTCCGAATCACGGGCTCGGCAGGGACGTCGATCAACATCGCAGATCCGGAGGAGAGCACCGCGGCGGCCGATCTCGGTCTGGCCGGGACGTTCGTCGGAGGCGCTCCCGCCCTCGGTGGTGACCTGCAACCCCGGCTGTCCTGGAACACGAGCATCGAAGCGCTGGACGGCGTGTCCTTCCCGCTGGGAACGATCCGAATCGAAAACGCCGGCCAGATTCGAGAGTTGGATCTCTCGGGGGTTGATTCGCTGGCGGATCTTCGAAATCAGGTCGAACTCCTCGACATCGGCGTCCGGGTCGAGATCGGCGAGTCGGGAGATCGCCTGTCCTTCAAGAACGAACTTTCCGGTGGGGCGTTGTCGATCTCCGAGGTGTCGGGTGGCGTCACCGCCACGCAGCTCGGGATCCGGAGTTTCGCCGGAAGCACCAGCCTGGCGGACTTCAACGACGGTCGCGGGGTCGGCATCGTGAGCGGGTCGGTCGATCCGGTCACCGGGGCGCCGGATCCGGACGGAGACGTCGATTTCTCGGTCGGCTTGCATGATGGACGGTCCTTTGACGTGGATCTGACCGGTGCGGAGTCCGTGCAGGATGTTCTGGACGCGCTCACCGATGCCGCCACGGCGGCGGGGATCGCCGTTCCGGCCGAATTCGACGCGGGGTTGGCCACGGACGGGAACGGCATCGAATTGAGCGATCTCACCATCGGCGGGGCGGAACTGCAGGTCACGGCTCAGAACGGAAGTGCCGCCGCCCGTGATCTGGGCATTCTCGGATCGAGCAGCGGCGCAACTCTTGCAGGCGAAGATCGCGCGACGGTCGCCGTTGAAGGGGTCTTCGGGCACCTGAAAGCGCTTCGTGATGCCCTGATGGCGGACGACGAGTCTGGCATCGCCTTTGCAACCCAGAGATTGGAAGCGGATATCGCTCGAACGACCGAGGCCCGAGCCGAGGTCGGCGTCAGGGCTCGACGGGTGGAAGACGCCGTCAGCCGGGAAGAGGACCTTCGGGTCCAGGACCTCAGCCTGAAGTCGAACTTGCAGGATCTCGACTTCACCGATGCCGCGATTCGATTCTCGCAACTGCAGCAGCAGTTGCAGGCCGGGCTCACGACAGCCGGCAAGATCACGAGCCTCACGCTGCTGGACTTTCTCCGGTAGCGACACGAATAAGACGCCGCGGGGCGTCAAACCGGACTCTCTTCCACCGACTGGGAGAGTTCGAGGACAGGAAGTCCACGCCGGACGGATCCGGCGGGAACCAAGGATTGGAGGTCGGTGAATCAGGAGCCCTCGACATGCAACTCGAGACGACTCGTTTTGGAAACGTCGAAATCGACGACGACCGTGTGATCAAGTTCCCTTCGGGCATGCTCGGTTTTTCGAGCTATACCGACTTCGTTCTGCTTCAGCCGGACGAACAGGGTGTCTTTTTCTGGCTGCAATCGACCGAGACGCCGGATCTCGCCTTCGTGGTGACCGACCCGGCGCTCTGGATTCCCGATTACAAGGCCAACATCCGCCGCGAGCAGATGGAAGACCTCGGGATGACCGAGATCGGTGATGCCCAGGTGCTGGTGGTCGTCAACAAGCGAGAGGACGTGCTGAGCGCCAACCTCCAGGGACCTCTGGTGGTGAACGTCACCGGTCGGACCGGGATGCAATTGGTGCTTGCTGACAAGAAGTGGAGCACGCGGTTCGAGCTTCTCCGGGTCGCAGAGACTCCGGCAGCGATTTCCGCGTGATCATCCGACCAGGAGTGTGAGGCCGCCGGGCGATGGCCCGGGGGCGGACCCCACGAGTTCGAGACCCGGTTCCACGGAGTGGGACACGACGGGTATCCAGGGAAGGAGCCGGCACATGCTGGTGCTCTCTCGACAGCGTGACGAAACGATCATGATCGGTGACGACGTCGAATTGACGATCGTCGACATCCGAGGGGACAAGGTGCGGATCGGCATCTCCGCCCCCTCGAGCGTCTCAGTCCACCGCAAGGAGGTCTACGAGGCGATTCGTACGGAGAACGAGCAGGCTGCCGCGATTCGCGGTGGTCTGGAGGTATTTCACTCCGGGGCGTTCCCGCGAGTGAATCAGGGTGGGGCAGTCCCGCCCGCGGCCACGCGACTTGTCGCAGGGACCGACATCCGGCGGGTGACCGCCTGAAGCACGACCGAATCGACCGCGGACAGGGACATGCGCCGGGTCGTTTTCGGAAGGATTCAAGCCGAATTCACGGAGGATCATCATGGCTCGGATCAATACCAACGTTTCTTCCCTCATTGCTCGGAACAACCTCGGGCGAACCAACGAGAATCTCTCGGTTCGTCTGCAGCGGCTTTCGACGGGACTTCGGATCAACCGAGGTGCCGACGATCCCGCCGGGCTCATCGTCTCGGAGCGTCTTCGTTCCGAGATGAAGGGCATCGATCAGGCGATCGACAACTCGGAACGAGCGAGTTCCGTCATCGCCACGACAGAGGGTTACCTCGCCGAGGTGGCGGACCTTCTCAATTCGATCAAGAGTCTCGTCGTGCAGGCCGCCAATACCGGTGGCGTGAGCGATGAGGAGATCGAGGCGAATCAGCTTGAGATCGATTCCGCCATCGGATCGATCACTCGGATCTCGAACACCGCCAGTTTCGCGGGCCTTCAGTTGCTCAACGGCAACCTCGACTACACCACCAGCGGTGTGGATTCGGCGGATGTCGCCGGAGTGCAGGTCAATGGGGTCCAGTTCGGCACCAACGAGAGCATCGACGTCGGCATCGAGATCGTCGATCCGGCCGAGACCGCCTCGCTCTTCCTGTCCGGAAACGCCGCGGGCGTCGATCCCGGGACCATCCAGGAGGATGTGACGGTCGAGGTCGCCGGCAACCTGGGTGTGCAGTCGATTTCCTTCGTGTCCGGCACCGCGATGTCCGCCATCGCGGCGGCCGTCAACACGCTCAAGGACACGACCGGCGTCAGTGCGACCATGGTGGATCCGCTGGATCAGACCGCCGGACTCGTCTTCAATTCGACGAGTTTCGGCTCGAACGAGTTCGTCTCGGTTTCGAAGCTCGGAGCGGGCGGTGGTGACTTCAACACGCTCGATGCCGCAGGCGGTGTCGCGTCGACACGGGATGAAGGCCTGGATGTGACCGCCGTGGTCAACGGTGCACTGGCGGTCGGTGATGGGCAGAGCATTTCCTTGAACACGCCCGCACTGACCATGGAACTGGATCTGACTCAGGCCTTCGCCACCGCGGTGGCCGGGACCCAGAGCCAGTTCTCGATCACGGGTGGGGGGGCGCAGTTCCAACTCGGTCCCAACATCTCCGCGACTCAGAGCATCGGTGTCGGAGTGCAGTCGATCGCATCGACGCGAATCGGCGGCTCCACCATCGAAGGCGTCCGGTACTTCCTCGACAGTCTGGTCGGGGGCAAGGACAACTCGCTGCTCTCGGGCAACTTCAGTGGGGCGAGTGACATTCTCGAGAATGCCATCACGGAGGTCTCGGTTCTGCGAGGTCGCCTCGGTGCGTTCGAACGGAACACTCTGCAGACCAATGTGAGAAGTCTTCAGATCGGTCTGGAGAACATCACGGCGGCCGAATCGAAGATTCGGGACACCGATTTCGCGGACGAAACCGCGAAACTCACGAGGGCTCAGATTCTGACCCAGGCCGGAACTTCGGTGCTCGCAACCGCGAACTCCTCGGCCCAGAACGTCCTCGCGCTGCTCCAGTAGTTCGAGAGATCTCGAAACTCCAACCGACGCACGATCACGACCCCCTCTTCGGAGGGGGTCGTTTCTTGCGCGATAATCGTTCTCGGACCTGAAAAGCCACGCCCGGAAGCTTGAAACGTCATGTCCTTGCGCACCATCGAGCGTTGGCCAGGCGCAGTTGCTGCGAATTTCGCGTTCTTCCGCCTCCGATTGTGGATTCACACCGTCTTCGGTTCGATGACTTCCCGGCAGCCACGTCTCATTACGGACGGAGGCGGCAAGGAGCGGAGGCCGGAGGCCGCCGGGCATACAAGACAGTCGGATGCGGAGGATCCGCCCCGATGACTGGTCCCCCCGCGTGTTGCGGGGGGCGTCACTGGATCGGCCAAGGACGCCTTGCGGCCGGTCGAATTCTCGGGTGGTTCGAGCAAACGGGACAACTCGCTCGGGCCTGTTCACGGAGGACACCGCATCATGAGTCGTATCAATCAGAACATTTCCAGCATGGTCGCTCAGCGAACTCTCGGTTCGCAGAACATGAGCCTGAACAAGAGCCTTCAGCGGCTCTCCACCGGTCTTCGGATCAACCGCGGTGCGGACGATCCGGCCGGCCTGATCGCCAGCGAGAACCTTCGCAGTGAGAAGGCCGCGATCAACGCAGCAATCAACAACGCCGAGCGTGCCGAGCAGGTCGTCAACGTCGCTGAAGGCGGCCTTCAGGAGGTCTCGAACCTCCTGATCGAGCTTCAGTCGCTCGTGTCATCGACCGCCAACGAAGCTGGCGTCTCCTCGGAAGAGAAGGCCGCCAACCAGTTGCAGATCGACTCGATCCTTCAGACGATCGACCGTATCGCCAACGCCACGGCGTTCCAGGGCGAGAAGCTTCTCAACGGCAACTTCGACTACTCGACCGAGAACGTCAACTCCGCCGAGTTGACCGACGTCACCATCAATGCAGCGAAGCTCGCTGATGACGGTACCGCCATGTCGGTCGACGTCACCGTCGTCGATGCGGCCACCACCGGTGCAGTCGCCATCGAGACTTCGGGCGGCGTCTTCAACGCCGGCGACACGAATGGTGACGGTTCGGGCACGCAGTACGCCTCGTACACCATCGAGATCACCGGTACCAAGGGCAGCCAGCAGTTCACCTTCGCCGACGAAACGGCCGCTGCGGACATCGAGTCGGCAGTCAACTCGTTCGCCGACCAGCTTGGTGTGACGGCAA
>JABABZ010000131.1:0-4673 GCA_014237965.1 Phycisphaerales bacterium
ATCGGGATCGCGAACGGTCAGGACCAGGTGATCGAGTCCATCGACCGAGGGTCCACCCGTCGGGGAGATCGTCGGGGTCGCATCGTCGATGAATCCGGCGACGACCTGTCGTCTGCGGTCGATGGCGAGTTCGAAGACATCGGGCCGTGAATAGTGGCCGACCGGATCGAAGTTCTGGCGTTCTTCGCGGATCTTCGCGGGATCGAGATCCACGACCAGCATCGTCTCCTCACCCGAAGGCAGATCGTCGGGATCGACCATCCAGACGCCGTCGGGTCCGGCCACGCCTGAGCCGCCTTCGAGAAGGTACGGCTCCGTCGACGCCCGAAGCTCGGCCAGTTCGGGGAGATCGGCGGGAAGATCCTGAGGAGCGAGAACCCCGCCGACGCTGACGGCGAAGCATCGGCCCTCTCGGGCGACGACCCGCGTCAGCTCCCGCGTGAGCGCCTTTGACCCCGGCCAGAGCAGCAAGTGCACGTCCATGCCGTCACTCTGGAGTGCGGTCCGTGCCAGCGGCATCCAGTTCTCCCAGCAGTTCAGCACACCGATGTTCAGTCCGCCGACTTCTCGAGTGCGAAGTCCCGCCCCGTCACCGGCGCCCCAGCAAAGTCGCTCTTCGTAGGTCGGGACGAGCTTGCGATGGTTGTTGACGATGTGCCCGTCGGCATCGATCCAGAAGGCGGAGCAGTAGAGCGTGTGGCCACCTCGATCCGCGGCACGTTCGACGGTGCCGATCACGACCTCGACGTTGCAGACGGCGGCCGCGGCGCAGATCGGTTCCAGATGACCGTGGGATGGCATGACGGAGGAATCGACGTACCGCGAATGGATGATCTTCTGCCGCGAGTCGTTGAATGCGGCGCCATCCGTTCGGGCGAGCCAGACCGGGTATCCCGGAAGACAGGCCTCGGGGAAGACCACGATTTCCGCGCCGGCTTCCGCGGCGGCATGGATGTGCCGGACGATGCGCTTCGAGGTCTCGTCACGATCGAGCAGGGCGGAACGAAATTGAATGGCGGCGAGTCGCATGTCGGTTCTGATCGGGGTCGCGTGGTCGCGATCCTCAGTCGTCCTGTTCCCGGTCGGCCACGGCGCCGCTCGAAGGCTTCGTCCAGTCATGATCGGGGTCGCCGTCGAGGGCTCGGCCCGCCAGCCTGATGCACCGGCGGCAGACGAAAGCCTCCTCCCGGACGGGGCTCTGGAACGCCGGATCGCGGCGGGGCTCGAGGCAGAGGGCGCAGACCCAGCTCGGCCCGGAGGTGATGTCGTCCTCCGGGGTCTGCGGTGGTGCGTCGTCGATTCCGGCATCGATCACGGCACGCCAGGCCGTCGCGAGGCAGTTTCCACAGATGCAGGAGCCCTGATGCCCCTCCACGAGCGGAATATCGTCGCTCCAGGGCCGAGTGCAGAAGTCGCAGAGGATGTCCGAAGGGAGGATTGCTTCGGGATCGGCGCCGGGTCGATGCATGGGGTCGTATCCTACTCGCCACGCCATGACCTCCGGACTCTCGCTCGCCAACAAGGTTCAGTTCCTCTTCGGCATCGCACTGCTTGCGATCGTGGCCGGCACGCTGGCGCTGCCCTGGATCCGCTCGGAGCAACTGGTCTTCCAGAGTCAGTTGGAGGTTTCGCGGCAACTGGCGGATACCTGGCTCGAATCCCCGACGCCCCTGATCCCCGACGGCCCACTTCCGATCGAGCTGGTTCCGATCTCGAAGATCGACCCGGCGGTCAATCCATTTGCCGCGGATGCTCGTCGACGGATGGAGGCGACCGCCGACTTCGAAGAAGTGTTCCAGGAAGTCGAGATTGGAAACGAGATCGTCTACCGGTACGCGCGTGGACTGCGGGGGACCGCCTGGCGGCGTGCGGCGATCGCCAGTGACGTCGATCCCGGGTCGGCGCGATCGCCGACCTCGTTGGGGGGACTGCTGCTGATCGAGCGGCCCAGTCGACTGGCTGCGGGTCAGCTGCTCTCGACCCGGATCTATCTGGTCGCGGTGGGGATCGCGGCGGTCGGTTCGTCGATCCTGCTTTTCTGGTTCATACTGAACCGAGTCATCCTGAAACCGGTGCGACGGCTCCGAGAGACGGCGGATCGGGTCGAACAGGGGGATTTCTCGGTTCGAGCGGAGATTCACACCGGAGACGACTTCGAGCAGCTCGCCGATTCGTTCAATCGGATGCTCGATGAGACGGCTCGAACCGCCTCTCGCCTTCGAAGCATGAACGAGTCACTCGACTTCAAGGTGACCGAGCTGTCTGAAGCCAACATCGGCCTCTTCGAGTCGAACCGTCTCAAGAGCTAGTTCCTGGCGAACGTCAGTCACGAATTGAAGACGCCGCTCAACTCGATCATCGGATTCGCCGAACTTCTCGAGGAACTCGCAGCGCGGGAGGAGACGCCCGATCCGAAGCGAGGGCGTTATCTCTCGAACATCATCATCAGTGCTCGTCGGTTGCTCGAGATGATCTCCGAGCTCCTGGAGATGGCGAAGATCGAGGCGGGACGAGTGGAACTGTCGATCGACCCGGTCGACGTGGTGGAGCTGATGGACGGGCTGGCGGCGATCATGCGACCGCAGGCCAAGGCGAAACGCATCACCATCGAACTCGCCATTCCCGATGGGCTTCCGCAGTTGGAGACCGATGCGGGGAAGTTGCAGCAGATCCTCTTCAACTTCATCTCGAACGCCGTGAAGTTCTCGCCGGAGGATTCCGTGGTCATCCTCGCCGCGGAGAGTTTTCTCCGGGACGATGGGTTCAATGGAGTTCGATTTCGAGTGACGGACCACGGTCCGGGCATTCCACCGGATCTCCAAGAGACCATTTTCGAGAAGTTCCGGCAGGCTGACGCCTCGCACACTCGGTCCCACGGAGGGACGGGGCTCGGGTTGTCCATCTGCCGTGATCTGGCGGAACTCCTCGGTGCCCGCGTCGCCTTGTCCAGCGAAATGGGTTCGGGATCGACCTTCAGCGTCGAGGTTCCGCTCACCTACCGGGAGCAGGAACTCCAGTCACTGCTCGACTGAGGGTCCGCGGTTCGACGTCGGAACGAAACTCAGCGAATCAAGCGTCCGATTTCCGCGTCCGCGTTCGGGATTCGTCGTCGGGCCATGGCGGCATCGAGAAGTTCCGGGAGCGGGCTGAATGCCGGGTGTCCCAGAGCGAAGGCGACGACGGCTTCGGCGACTCGCTCCGGCGGGATCCCTCCATCAGGGCTCCAGACGCCGTAGTCGGCCCATCCGAGCCGGACACGGGTTCTCTGGAGGCCGCCCTCGGAATCCAAGGCCTGGATCGTCCAGGTGCAGCCCGTCGAGTCCTCGAATTCGTCGATGAGTTCGAACATGCGCCTCCGGTGGAAGGGTACCCGTTCGAATCTCGACGGGTTCGTGATCGAAACCCGGAGCGGACTCGTCGGTTCGGCTCCTCGTACCATGTCCCCTCCCCGAGATCGGTGACGACTCGTCCACCGGATCGTCGGGGCCTCTGGCGGGGCGACCCACCTCTTCCCGCGACCTCTCGGCTTCACCATGTCTTTCACACTCGAGATCATCCGACTCGGCATCAAGAACCTCGGCCTGCACAAGTTGCGGTCGACCCTGACCAGTCTGGGGATCATTCTCGGAGTCGCGGCGGTCATCGTGGTGGTGGCGATCGGTGAGGGCAACAAGCAGTCGACTCTCCGCCAGATCACCGCCCTCGGGGCGACCAACATCATCATTCGGAGCCAGAAGCCTCCAACGACCCAGTCGGCGAGTACCAGCACCACGTTCGTGGTCGAGTACGGGCTGAAGCGTCAGGACCTTCGTCGGCTCCGAAGATTCCTCGGTGATGCCAAGATGATGGTTCCGCTGAAGGCGTCCGGATCGGAGATACGTCGTCGCAACGAACGGACGGTCAGTCAGGTGTTCGGCACGGAGCCGTCGCTCGCGGAGGCCGCCAACCTCCGGGTGCGCGATGGCGGCCGATACCTCGTCGCAGAGGACGTCGAGAACTCCGCACCCGTCGCGGTGATCGGCGCCGAGATCGCGGACACCTTCTATCGACTCGAGGATCCCGTCGGCAAGGACCTTCGAATCGATGACCAGGTGTTCAAGGTCGTCGGGGTGCTGGAACCGATCGGACTGGCAGGTGGGGCGGGCGTGGCGCTGGTGGGTCGAGATATCAACAAGGACGTGCATATTCCCGTCACCGCCTCCGAGCGGAGTTTCGGCGACATCGTGGTTCGGCGCCAGAGCGGTTCCTTCAGCGGCGAACAGGTCGAGATCAACGAGATCTATCTGCAGGCCAAAGACACCGAATCGGTCATCGATCTGGCGAGTCGTGCCACACGGATTCTCGAGGTCGGGCATCCGGATTTTCGTGACATTCAGGTGATCGTCCCCTGGGAACTCCTTCAGAACGCCGAACGCACGATGTTGATCTGGAACATCATGTTGGTCTCGATCGCAGCGATCAGCCTGCTGGTCGGTGGTATCGGCATCATGAACATCATGCTCGCGTCCGTGGTCGAACGGACGCGGGAGATCGGCGTTCGTCGTGCGCTCGGCGCCACTCGGAATCACATCATCGCGCAGTTCCTCGTGGAGACCGGTTCGATTTCGGCCTTCGGAGGGATCCTCGGGATCCTCTTCGGGGTGGGGATCTCGGTCGGTCTCGGTTCGGTGGTT
>JABABZ010000131.1:4683-8221 GCA_014237965.1 Phycisphaerales bacterium
GTAAACTGCCTGCGTATAGTGCCCGCCGCTGTCGATACAGGTCGATCGGATCGGTAGATCAATTCCGGATGCGTGGGAATAGGTCCGCTTTAGAACGCCATCAAGCTCCGACCATATGACCGGCGAGCTTGGATCACCGTAGATCACGGTGTAATCGACCGACCAACTCTCCTCGTCTCGGCCCCAGCCAACGACTTCAAGCTCGAACCGGTCATCACGAACTGGTCGGTCATCGTGAGCTTCCTGGTCGCTGCCGGGGTCGGTCTGGTCTTCGGCATCTACCCTGCGATCGTCGCGAGTCGCAAGGATCCGATCGAGGCGTTGCGCCACGATTGAGTCCGCGATCCCCTCGCCGGTCGAGTGGGTCTAGTCGCGATCGAGAATCAGAACGTCACCCTTGCCCCAGTCCTGCCACCCGGAGAACCGGGCGTCCTCTGTGAAGCCGGCGTTCGCGAGAAGATCCCGCACGTCCGGGGTCACGAGGTCCGGATAGAGCATGAGGACGTGATCAGGACCTCGGAGAAGCGACTCGGAATCGAGTCCGACTCCGAGCCCCGGGATCGAACGCAGGGTGAGATCGCGACCCGAAGCGTAGTAGTCGGCGACATCGTCGCCAAGCCCGATCGACCAGACGGTGGTCCCCGGCGGGGTGGAGGCGATCAGGTGGTCGACCGCCTCTCGGATGGGTTGTCGTTCGGTTCGGATGGTCAGATCGGTCAGCCAGCAGCAGCCCAGCAACGTCGCCGCGATGATCGCCGGCCCGGGACGATTCGGGAGATACGCGAGCCCTCTGATCCCTGCGGCGATGAGCAGGGTCGCCACCGGAACGAGGAAGAGCAGGAATCTCGCGTAGACCCAGCCGCCACCTGCGAAGAGCAGGGTGAATGCCACAAGGAGGCCGGCGGCGGCAGCGATGGTCGCGATTCTCAGTCTCGGCCAGCGACTCGACTCGGTGATTCCGACGGTGGCGATCAGAATGCCTGGAAGCGCCGCCCACCAGAACCAGGACCCGCCGAGTTGGAGAAGCGCCTGCTGACCCTCCACGCCGAACAGTGATGGTTCATTTCCGTCCGAGGCCGCGAACTCCTGCCGAAGACCGATCAGATCCGGCAGAATCGGGCTGACCACCAGAAGGGTCGAGATGCCTCCGAGAATGAGGGCGGCGGACAATCGCCACCCGGAATCCCGGCGATGCCTGCGGGCCAGCCATGACAGGGCGAGCAGTGCATGTCCGAGCGGGACGAACGCGAAGGCGAGGTGCGACCAGCATCCGAGCGTCACCGCCAGCGCGTACCAGAATGGACCGGATCGTCTTCCGTCGGCGATTCGAAGCACCTGCCAGGTCGCCAGAATCGTGAAGAGCATCATCATCGAGTACCCACGGGCATTGACGCTCTCGAGCACCGCCACGGGCATCAATGCGATCACCGCCGCGGCAAGGACTCCGAACCGGTCGCCATCGACGGTTCGCCCGAGCATGAACATCGCGGGAACGCAGGCGATCCCCGCGAGGAAGGCCGGCGTGCGGAGGATGACTTCATCGGCGCCTCCGTTGGCCTCGATCATCACGCTGGCAAGGGCCGAATGAAGCACGTGGTTGCTCAGGGCGTAGTAGTTTCCGAGCGCCGGTCCCGGACCGTGAATGGAGAACGAGAGCATGGCGGCGATCTCGTCGTACCAGAGGCTCTCACCCATCCGCATCGCTCTCGGAACGATCGCGATGATCGTCACGGCAACGACGGCCAGGCGAATGCCGCCACTCGGGGAGGGGAGGACGCCGAGGGGGGATCGGACGGATGGGGATCGTTCGAGACGTCGCAGGATCCACGGCGCGGAAAGCCAGGCAAGGGCCGCCAGTGGCGCGATGTACGAGAGCAAGGTGACGCCCGCGACGGTCTCGGTGGGAACCTCTCCGACGCGTTCGAACCTGATCGGATGTGTGAACCAGATCAGTTTCGTGTCCCAGGGGATCGAGAGCCAGAGCAGCAGGATTCCCACGCCGGCGAGGCAGCCCGTGATCACCAGCGGATCACGCCATCGCGATCCCTCTTGTCGGGTCAACGCCGAGGGCTCGTTTCGCAGGTTTTTCTCGCTGGAAGAGGTCACGTTCCTCGAAAGATACCCCACCCCCGAAGTCGGGGAGGTCAGTCGGGGGAGTTGGTGGGCTCCAGGAGGAAGGCCGGTGGGGGAACGGGCTTGGGCAATCCTTCGATTCCCATGAGGACGAATGCCGGAGCGCGGACGACGATGACCTTCGACTTCAGCCGGATGGTCGCCCATCGCCCCTGCACGTAGATCGGGATCGGGTTCCGGGTGATCGGATCGATCGCCTTCGGGTTGAGATTCCGGCCCTGATGGGGGTCGCGAGGATCGACCGGATCCACGACCCCGTCGGCGAGTTCGGCCTCGGTGACCGGATGCCAGGCATCCGGATCCACGGCGTTGACGATGCTCTCGACCAGATCGGCACCGACTTCGCGTGGCGACCGGCGACTTCGGGTCACGCCATCAGGGGTCAGTGGGTTCTCCTCCGGACTGGGGATGAAATATGGCGCTTCGAGCAACTGGTCGGTGATGTCGATCACTCGAGTGATGGGGCGGGTCCGACGAGCCAGCGTCGGGCGAGGACCCATCTCAAGAATTCCATCGCGAACCTGCCAGGCACCTCGCTGGGTTCCGCTGGACGCATCGATCAGCAGTTCAAGCGCTTCCGACGCGGCGATGTTTCGCACGGAGAGTGAGATCTCGGTCGGGATCGCCGCATCTTGAGCGGGTCGCGGAAAGTGATCGATGAAGTTCAAGCCGAGTGTTTCGGCGAAGGCCCGCCGAGCACGACGAGGGTCACTCCCGTCACAGGAAAGGTCGAGTCGAAGGAAGGCGAGTCGCCCGTGAACTTCAGCGTTGGTCTGCGCCCAACGTCCCCCGGTGGGTGAGGTGCGGTCGGCGCCGACGATCCGGATCGAGCCCGTCGAGGGGGCATCCACCTTCGGAGGGGGGTCGTCCGCGAGGGACGCCGCCGGGACGAAAGTCCATGCGGCCACTGCAGCGACGATGGTCGCTGAAATCGAATTCGGAATCATGGGAGTGATCCTCAGGGATTGCCGGTGCTTCCGGCGGAGCCGGTCACCGTGGTGCCTCTGAACTTCACATTCTCGATGATCGAGATCGGTGCGGTGAACGTCACGTATCGACCGTTTCTCGGCTTGGCCGGGGCGGCCTGGCGTCTCGGTGCGAACGGATATCCGCCGATCTGTCGTTGGATGTAGTCGGGGGCGCGGATGATCAAGACACCTTCGTAGTATCGGATCGAGGCCGCATCGCCACCGTTCTGCTGCCAGGCATCAGGCTCGATGGTCTCCAGAATGATGTCGACGATCTGCTGGACCTTCTCATCCTCGGAGAGACGATCCGGCTCGCCCTCGGGATTTCCGAAGGGGGCACCGCCGCCGCCACTGCCACCGCCGCCGCTTCCGCCACCGCCACCGCCGAAGCCACCGCCTCCGCCGCCGGTGCCACCGCCGCCGAATCCGCCGCCGCC
>JABABZ010000132.1 GCA_014237965.1 Phycisphaerales bacterium
CTCGTAGGTCTGCGTCACACTGTTCAACAGCGCCATCACGTCATCCGGATTTCCAGCACTCCACTTGATCTCGAAGAACTGCGTTCGCTTCAGATGGCTGGCGGTGATCTCATCCATGAGCTCGCGAAGCGCCTCGGTATGGTTGACCAATCCGGCTTCGTCCTTGAACTGATCCATCCATGCGATGCCCTGGACCTCGCGGTCCCGAACGACCTTCTCGAGCAGAGGCTCGGAGATCGCGTTGTATGCGGCAGTCTGCGCGAGCCGGGCGACCGTGTCCTCGTTTCTCGTCTCCTTGCCGATCGCCACGTCGGCGCTTCCGATTTCCTCGAGAAGCTGGTAGCGGACGGCCCCTTGGAAACTCGGGAAGAAACCGGCGGCGACCACGAAGCACAAGACACCCGTAACCAGTCCGACGACACCGGTGACGATGAAGAGGGTGAGATTCTGTCGAAGGAGCCGAAGTGGATCAACGACGTTGCCCCCCTTGGACGGCGCACCGGAGCCTGCCGAGGCGGGGGCGGATGATCTTGTTGTCTGGACGCTCATGAGTTCTCGATTTTCAGATCCGAAGGGATCAAAGGGTATGGGCTGTTGACCTCTTAGAATCGGCCTAATGGACCTCTATCAACACTGAAGACGCGGAGTTCATCGATCACGCTCGCAATCAGCAAGTTTTAGGGTCAATGCATCGATCTTGTCCTGCTGATCCGGCGTGGGGCCGGCGTCTCCGGCCATCTTGAGCGCAGTTCTTGCGTCTCCACACTTTCCAAGACTCAGGAAGACGTCTGCGAGCCGGATCCGATAATCAAGATTCCTGGGACTGATCTTGAGGACGATCCTGCACTCCTGCTCCGCGGCACGCAGATACTCGAGACGCTCGGGGTCGGACTCTTCGAGCGACTCGCCGATGGCGAAGTAGATCCCGCCCAGAGTGTCACGGAAAGACGAACTGGCCGGCCTGAATTCGACCGCCGACAGACTCAGTTCAAGCGCCTTCTTCAGATCACGACCGCACCTGAGAATGGCGTAGGCGAGGTTGTTCTTCACCAGATCTTCCTGTGGACGAAGATCCATGGCCTCCTCGAAGATCTGCAATGCTCGTTCGCAGTCCGGCTCCTTCAGATTGAGCAGAAGAGTTCCCAGACGAACGTACGCCGCATACCGTCCGCTTTCCGAAATGGTCTCCAACTCCAGAACCCTCTCCAGCGCCGCGACGGCGAGTTCATCATCACCTGCCAGCGACCATGCCCTGCTGAGTTGCAGAAGATCGTGCAAGGACGGGCTGCCCTTCGACACTTGATCGATGAAGCCCCCGAGCGCCGCTGCATCCTTCTCCTTGTAGTCGAAGCCGCCTTCGATGTTCTGATTTCCGAAGAGCCACGGATACCAGAAGGCGATCACTTCCATCACCCGTTCCTGATACTCCAGTGCCCTGCCCTGCGCGAACGGATCACCCGCATTCGCCGCGATTTCCGCATCCGTGCTCGCCTTGAACACCGAGTACACGTTCTGGAACTGGCTCAGACCTCTGTTCCCATCGGACGCGACGAGCTTGACCGCCGTCGCATAGGCCGACGCGAGCGCAGGGTCCTTGGAGAACTCGGTCGGATTCGCCTGGGCGAGCTTCAAGACGGCATTGACGTCCGGTGGCGGACGGTTCATTCGAACTCGGATCTCCCGAGCGAGGAATCCGGGCTGCTCCGTCATCTCATAGGCCCGTGAGTAGAGGTCCGCGGCCTTGTCGTACTCTTTCCGCTTCTCACGAAGCGTTGCGACGAGGTTGATCATCTGGATGTTCTTGGGTGCACGATTCAGCGCCGCCTGGGCGACCTGAATCGCCTGGCCGCTCTGATCCAGTCGCATATCGAGAAGACTCGCCAGTCGCACCGACGCTTCAGGAATGTCGTTCCGAATCCCTATGAACTGCTCCAACTCCGACACCGCGGATTCGTACTCGAAGTTTCGAACCAGGAATTGCACGAGCGACAGTCGCTTCGCCCAATCTCTCTGCTCGAAGGCGATCGCTCGGCGATAACTCTGCGTCGCATCTTCAAGCACCTCCTTCGAAGCGCTCGGGTCCGTCATCATGGTGAGCTGAAGCTGGAGGGCATCTGCGCGAAGCAACGGCGCTTCACCCTGGGATTCCGACATCGCTGCCGCCGCATCGGCCATCGCGATCACCTCCGCGATCTTCCTCATCGCACCCGGTCGGTCTCCCGCCGTCTTCCAGAGCTGTGCGGCCTTGGCGAGTTCGAGCTGTCCGATGACGACCTGTTCCGCGTAGTTGAGCGAATCAGAATCCACGTACTCGGCGATCAACGCCTCCGCCTTCTCGAGTTCGTTCTCAAAGAGGAACGCGTTCACCAGATCTCGCGCGACCATCCGCACCACGGCCATCCGGGCGCCGTCGGCCTTGAGCCGGTTGAGAAGCCGCTCCTGCAGAGGGATCGATTCCGCGATCTGGTCGACCAATGTGAAGAACTCCACGGCCAACGCCGTGATCTCGACCGAATCATCGGCTTCCAGACCGATCGCCTCCTGGAACTTCTCTCGGGCAGCCGCTCGGCTGCCTTCCGTCCAGAGATTCCGTCCCTGTTCGAGGATAAACTTGGCGCGTCGATTGTCCGGCTCGTCCGCCATCGCGATCAGACGATCGATCGCGTCTTGAAGTTCTCGATTGGATTCCGATTTTTCACCGGCTTGACGCCGGAATCGACTGATCGCGATGATCACGTTGGGATCGGTGTCATCGAAGGCGCGAAGTCGTTGCAGGACCATCGCCGCCTCCTTGAGTCTCTCGCGTCCCTTGATCGTGATCCGGTTGCCTTTTTCCACACCGCTCAGCCGTGCCCATTCCCGTTCGGTGTAGACGGGCCTCGATTTCATCTCGCCCGTCTTCGGGTCCTTTCTCTCTTCAATGAGGTCCTCGCGATCGATACGTGATTGCATCAATCCCTGAGCGAGTAAAATGGCATTGCTGATGTTCCCGGGATTCGCTTGGAACACCCGACGTCGCTCCTCGATGACGATCAGATTGTTCCCGACCGTCCCCTCTGCAGCGAGCCAACGCTCGCGGAAACCGGGGTCGGACGACCCGATGGCGAGATTCGTCCGCCGCAAGATGTCGAGGGACTGCGAGGTCTCTCCGGAGGTCGCGAGGAGGTCGGAGAGCGCCTCGGCCACTCGAAGGTCGCGCGGCGACTGTTCATTCGCCAATCTCCATTGCCGAAGGGCGCCATCGCGATCATTCCGCAGTCCCAGCAGGAGACCGTAGGCAAACCTGATGTCGGCGGTGCCGAAACCCATTTCGTCGCAGGCTCGCGCTGCGAATTCGAGGGCCTTGTCCTCTTCTCCGGTGATGCGATAGAGCATCAGTTGCGATTGGACGGTGAATTCCGACTCGCCGTCGGTGGATCGCAGAAGATCGATCCAGTCCCGTGCTTTCTCGATGTCTCTGTGTTCGGCACTGAGTGTCCTCCGGATCACGTACCGAAGAATCGATGGGGACTTCTTCTCGTCATCGATGGCCAGAATCACCGCGTTGAGCCGTTCCGCCTCCGCCTTCACCTCAGCTCGCTGCGCCTTGAACCCGGGGGGCAATGCCTTACTGTTCTTGGCGACGATGCTGGTTGATTGAAGATACTCGTTCAAGTAACCGGCGATCACCACGTCCAGTTCTTCGGACGTGAAATCCAGTCCGATCTCCTGCTCGGCGTTGATTCGCGCCAGCGCTCGAGCCCGATCGAGATAACTCCCGGACTCACTCTCCAGAATCATCGAGGCAAGGGTGTCGTCCGGATTGAGCCGACGGAGTCTCCCCGCGAGGTCGCGGAGGGCCGTCTGGTCGTCTTCGCCATCGGCGATCCCGATCAATCTCTGAAACGCCTGGATCCGAACTCGGCGAGCGGCCGCGGGGGCGCCTTGAGGCCGTTCGATGATCGAATTCAGAATCCTCTTTCGTTCCGCGATATCACCCGATGCCCGCGCCGCCGAGTCATCTGCAAGCAGATCCATGCCCGGAAGTTTGGAAGCCTCGCTGGACTGGCCACGAGTCGCGATCGCAGACAACATCCGACCCAGAGCCGCGTCTCTCTCCGCGTCACCCTTCTGATTCGCAAGGTCCTGAGCCTTCAGTGCGTACACCTCCGACTCCTCGATCCGCCCCTCGTTCAAGAGGTCCTGCGCAAAGGCCTGAAGGAAGGCCGCATCCTCCCAGAATTGCGGATTTCGATCTGCATAACGCCGCTTGATTCCGGTGGCGATTCCGAACTGCCCGTTCTTCCGCGTCGCAAGAATGGCGGCATCGAGTTCGTCGGGCCGAAGCTGGGCCTCGATCTCGACTCCAGCCAAGACCAGCTGGTTGTATGCCTTGACCGCTCTTCCAAAGGAGCCTTGCGCTTCGGCGATGCGGCCTCTTCGTTCGAGCAGCTCACCCCGCAACACCTCGACGACGAGCAGGGCTTTGTTGATCTCCTGATCGTCTTCGTCGTCGAATTCCTGACGGTAGGCCTCGAACGCTGCATCCACTTCGGCAAGCGAAGTCGCCAAATCGTCCTCGGCGAGGCCGTTGCGAACGTCCTGATGGTCCAGGATGGCCTCGGCCAGGACGACCTTCTTCGCAACCCTCTGCATGGGCTTGAAATAGACTTCGTTGAGATTGACCTTCGCCCCGAACGTCCCATCCGCCGCCTTCGTTCCGCCCATCGAACCACGTTCCAGAAGGATGATCGCTTCCGCCATCGCGAGACGAGCAGACCTCTTCTCGATCTTTCGACGATCGCCCGGCGTCGGCGAACCCTCCACGAATTGTCCGTCCGCCATCAGCTCTTCGAGCGCCAGGCGATCGATTTCGGCTTCTTCCTGTGTGAGGATCGCCAAAGAGTCGAATCGAGAGGCATTTCCTCGGAAGTCCTCGGGATCAATGGCGTAAATGGCGCCGGCAGACGCGATGATTCCGTCAAGAAGCCCGAGATTGCAAGCCGCCGTCAGTTCCGGATCACGCGAATTCGCCCAGGGCTGCCCGTGATTGGCGATGAAGAGTCTCTGCAGGAGTTCGAAGCGCTCGCGATCGGTTTCCGTCAGGGAAATCTCCGACTCATCCTCGATCGCCTGAACCAACATCGCGATCCGTGCCGGGTCGGGCGCCTCCACTCCGCGGTCCTCGAGATCCTGACTCCGCAACCCCATTCTCGCGATCCTGAGATTTCTCTCCATCTCGATGGCGTCGAACTCCAGGGCGGGCCCCGCCGACTCTCGGGCCGCCGCCAGCGACTCGTCGAAGGGTCCCGTCGCCGCCGAGATCTTCAGTGAATTCGTCGCTTGCTTGAACGCCTGTTCAAGCTCTCCGCGAAGCAGGCCGAAGTGATTTCGAACGTTGGTCGGATCGAGTTCGATGATCTCGGTCAACTCGTCTCTGATGGACTCCCATTCGTTGGATGAGAGCCTGGACGAACCCATCCAGTCCGGCTCGACCGCCAGACCCTCGAGCCGCGCTCTCGTCTCACCGCTCAGGTCATCACGATTGATCAGCGTCGCGAGAAGTTGCGGCCGGATCCCGATGCCTCGCATCACTGGAATCACCTGGTCGTTGATCGTCGCATCGCGTTCAGCCGAGTCCGGCGCATAGATGGCCTTGTTGGCGAAGAGAGTCAGAATCTGATTCTGACGATCCCGCGCTTCGATGTCCGTCTTCGGGACGATCGACTGCACCGCCTCGATGGATTTGTCGATCGGTCGATAGTCGACCGTCTGATACGGATCCTTGCCGAAGGCTCGGAAGTACGACTTCGCAGCCCGATCGAACTGCTGGTTGGCCATGTAGCCGTCGCCGGTCGTGATGTGCTTGATGGGATCGTTTCGATAGATCACCAGGCCGATGACGGTGGCGGCGACGAGCAATACCGCGGCGATGCCGAGGAAGATGGCGAGGAACTTGACGTTGAGTTTCTGCTTGGCCATGGGAGAGTTTCTCAGGAGTCGGACTTCTGGGGAATCACGGATGAAGATGGTCGACGTGCTTCCACTTCGACCCAGTCGGGAAGGCACTGCACGAGTTCCGGGATGAGTGCCGGAATGACGTCTTCAACGATCTCTATGAACTGAGGAACCAGGGTGTCCTGGCTTGGATCGATGATTCGGCCTGTATGGGACAACTGCACCTTGCAGTAATAAGCGTATTCTTCGCTCGGATCGAATGCGAGATTCTTCACCCCACGAGCCGACGGAGTGATCCGACCGTTCGCGATGAAGAAATAGCCGCCGACCTGGCGCATCCTGGGGTTGGCGGGATCGGGCTTGAATTCGACCACGGTCATCTCGTAGTCGCCGACCGGAAGATGCACCTCGTTGGTGACCCCGGTCACCGGATCGACGATGGGGATCGACTCGTACTGTTCTCCGGATGCGAGATTGGCGGGGACGTCGGCGAGCGACGAACCATCGATCTCCACTTCGATCGGCGTGATTCCATCGTGACCGGTCACCCGCTCCCATTTCGCATTCGCCGCCCAGCAGCGTTCGGGGACATGAGGGACGTCGTCGATGAGACCGGTGTAGTACGCGACATGGACATTCACCCGGTCGCTCCGTCGTTCGTAGTCTCTGGAGAGGTACAGGTTGGTTCCCAGCTCCTCGACCATCTCCGAAGAGTACTGCTGATCCTCTCCGTCCTTCGCCCAGACGCCGAGGCGGGCAGGGATCGAACCGAGGCTCTCGCGGATCTCGACCGGCTTCTTTCGCAGGTAGATTCCAAGAGAGGTGATCACGATCGGAAAAGCCACCATCGCCAGGATCATCACGATCAGAAGCGAGGCGTACACCGACTTGACGCGACTGTGAAAACGAATCATGAAGGACTCTCCTGGTCCGGTGCGCCGAGCTTCTTCTTCTCTTCCGGAACCTCGATGACCAGGCGACCGACCAGGTTCATCAATCCGAGGAAGCACATGAACGCGGGAACCAGCCAGACGAAACCGATGAGGGTGTGGAACTGACCGGAGGAGAAGCCGGGGTCCCACAGACTGAGCACGCCGAGGGTCGCCACACGAAGAACGTTCACGATCACCGCCACTGGAACACCGAGGCCGATCAGCAGGATCCGCTGCCACCAGAACTTCAAGCCGACGTAGGCCATGAGCGTTCCAAGGGCCATGAACGCCACCAGCATTCGCATGCCGGAACAGGCCTCGGCGACATTCAGCGGAATCGGGGCCAGCGGCGCGCCGTTGGCGTCGGTTCCATTCGGGAAGAGCGTGATTGCATTTCCGGAGAGGTCCACGTCCACCCCGAGCAACAACAACAGAAGGAAGCCACCACGCGCGCTGATGTCCTGCAGACGCTCGGTGATGACATTCAGTATTCCGTCGGTGTAGGTGGTGCTGAAGACGACGAGGTAGGCGATCGGGAACCAGAGCAATCGCATCGGCCGCCAGCCGAACATGGTGAGCACGACTCCGAAGATCGTGATCCCGATTCCGACCGCGCGGGCATTGTGGTGAATCATCAACCACTTCGGCCCGATGCCGGGCATCGCGGTCAGGTAGAACGCGAGACCGAAGACCACCAGCAGGACTCCGGACCACGCCGGTTTGAACGGTTGCATCTTCTGCAATCGCCCGCGGTCCCGATACACGAGCCAGCCCACGATCGCCGGGACCAGCAGGGTATGCCCCCAGTCATCCGGTGAGTCGATCGCATATTCGACCTGTGAAACCAGAAAATAGAAAAACGCACCGGCCAGGCACGCGATCATGACCCCGAGCCCCGCGTAGAACGTTCGCGGCGAAATCTCCACCGTTCGCTCTCCGTCCATATCCGGGCTCTTTGAGGCTGCGGTGGTCATGTCTCTTGCCATCGGCTCTGGAGGCCGTGAAATTCAGTCCAAGCCACCCGAAGTCGGCGAGCCAAGGCGGCGTCACCTGTGACGGAAGTACCCCACCGCCGTCGAAGCGGGTTCGCTCGGATGGGAATTTTCCCCGCAGATTTTCCGCGAAAGGCCTCTCGTCGCACGCTCACCGGG
>JABABZ010000133.1 GCA_014237965.1 Phycisphaerales bacterium
GAAAGAGGAATTCGGCGAGGATCAGCAACTCGCCGACGAGATTCGTCGTACGCAGGAGATTCAGAACGTATTCGAAGATGCGTCTTCTCCCTTGGTCGATCGGAGCCGGCCGGTCCCTGAGTCAGATCGAGTGGAATCCGATCAGATGATCTCGAGGATCTCGAACTGGGTCGGTCCCTTGGGGAGATCCACACGTACGATCTCGCCCACTCTGGCCTTCATGAGGGCGGAGCCGAGCGGGCTCGTGGTGGTCACTTCGATGTACTCCAGCGAGAAGTCGTTGCTTGCGGTTCCGACGATCTTGTAGAGATCTTCGTCGCCGTTCTCGACCTCTTTCAGACGAACCGTCGCGCCGACGAAGACCACGTCGTCGGGAATGTCCATGTCGTCCGTGACCTGTGCGGTGAGCAGGCGTTCTTCAAGCTGCTTGACTCGCTCGTTGTTGAACCCCTGGTCTTCTCGGGCCGCGTGATACTCGGCGTTCTCCTTGAGGTCGCCGAGTGCTCGCGCTTCGGCGATTCGCTCGATGATCTCCTTGCCCTTGATGTGGAGTTCTCGAAGATCTTCTTCGATCTTGTCCTTGTCGGCCTGAGTGATGAATTCCATCTTCGTCTCCGGGTGGATGGCGGTCGGCGGGTCCATCCATGGGCGGGGTGCGGTGAAAATCGCCGCGGGCGAAGCAAAGCCTCGCCCGAAGGCGAGGCGGCGGTTGAAAGACGTGGATGCAGGCTACCGGTTCGATCCTTGGTTCGCCACCTCCGCCGGAGCTTTCGGAGGAGACGCGGCCCACCAGAGAACCATGGCCACGGCGAGCTCGACCATCGGAAACTGCCAGGCGCCGGGGGCTGGAGCGGCGGGGCCGCCGGAAGCCAGCATCCAGACGTGCGAGAGAGGTGAGATTCTCGTCACGATCGGAGGGGATTCGAGGATGTCCGAGAGCAGGGGCGGAAGGCCGAGCCAGCCGAGGAGCAGGATCATCATCCAGACGCGGATCGCGCCCTCCCTCGCGGTGGCGAGTGCGACGACTCCGCCGGTGAGCAGCAGCCAGGTGATTCCGTGGGCGTCGATGAGCAGAGTTCGGTCGACCGTCCAGGACGTCACCAGCCGCAGCGGCCAGAGCAGCACCTGGAGAAGGGCGATCAAGGTGACGACATCCAGCAGCGACGACGCGATCGGCCGCTTCGGGACTGCTGAGCACAACCGAACCAGCGGCCAGCCGATGGTCGCGCCGATGACGAGCGAAACCAGAAGCATCCTCGCTGCCGGCGTGTAGACGGAGGTACTCGGCTGCAAGGGGGGGTCGAGGCCCATCGCGACGACCCAGGAGACCGTGATCCAACCGCTCGCCGCGAAGACGAGTCCGCGGGGGATCGGAAGAGGTGGATGTAGGTGATCCGACGGCATGTGATCGAGCATACGCCGAGGCGGCGACGGGCGTGCGCGTCACCCCCGCGAGCTAGCGGTCTGCAGTGTGGCCGTACACCAGATCCGCGTTTCCGGTCCGGATGTCGACGAGTCCGCTCGTGTCGAGCGCGTCGATCTCCACGAGGTAGTCGAGCATCTTCATCTTGTCCCGCGTGCTGACTTCGGCGATCGTCGCGTTGCCGGGTGGGCGGCCCCAGTTGATCGTGCTTCGTCGGGTTCTCAGATCCAGCTCGCGATCTTCGAGATACCGTCGAACGTCGATCGACTCGATGAGTGGGTACCACTCGGCATCGCGAATCTCGGCATGGAGTGACAGGGCGGCATCGACGTCGTCACCCCAGCGATCTCCGGGCGGGGGAGGCGATGAGCGGCTTGCTCCCTTGATCACGGGAAAGCCTGAAAGTCCGTTGGACCGGATCGGGTAATCGACTTCGAGGCGGCGGCCGCGGGAATCGACGAGAAAGGCCCGCGGTTCGCCGCCGGGCAGGATTCCCCGGACCAGTGCCGCGGGGATGACCCAGGTCGCGTCGACCTTCACCGTTCGCGGCCCGATCCACTGAACCTGATCCACCGTTTCGAACCAGCCGGTCTGTACCAGAGCGCTCCGAGATCGTTCGAGTCCCGAACGCAGCGCGGGTGATCGGTCTTCACCGATCGATGATCGGACCGTGTCGGCGAGTTCTGCTTGGAGCGTGTCATCACCGAGCACCCATTCCGGAGCCTCGGCGAACTCCACGATGATCGGCGCGTCGATCTGCAGGTCTCGAGCCATGGCCCTTTGCCGAAGGTTGGGAATGCCGATGGTGCCGCCTGCGACGATCATGGTGATGAGCAGGAGCCACCCGGCGACCCGGCAGCCGAGGACGGTGCGAGGGCCGAGGCCGATGCGGTCGATGAGCCCGACCAGCAGGCCTTCACCCTCGATCTTCGAGCGGGATGATGAGCGCTTTGATCCGTTGGAACGTCTGGAAGCCATGTGGTCATGAATCGGCCGTTTGGTGCTTCCAGCCGCAGAAACCGCCTAGCCGGGGTGGTGAGCCCCGCGGGTCAGGGCGAAATCGACCAGTCGGCGGCAGAGTTCGCTCATGTCGATTCCCCCGGCGGCCGCCGCCATGGGAACCAGGGAGTGAGACGTCATCCCGGGAATGGTGTTCACTTCAAGCATCCAGGCCCGTGGACCGTCGATCGGAGAATCTTCGAGGAGCCAGTCGACCCGAGCGATGTCCCGGCAACCCAGAGCGTCGAAGAGCGCTCGGGAGTCGGCCGCCATCCGGTCCTCGATTCCCGGGGGGAGGGGTGGTGAGACGGTGTAGCGCGTGTCGTCGCGGATGTACTTCGCCTCGTAGTCGTAGAACCCGCTGCTGACCTCGATCTCGACCGGCGCAAGCGTCTCCGTCCCCAGAACGGTGATCGTGAGTTCTCGACCGGCGATGAAGGCTTCGGCCATCACTCGGCCATGTGACGATTGGAGTTCGTTCAGGATCGAGGTCAATTCGGCTGGGTCGGTGACCATCCGGACCCCGACACTCGACCCCTCATCGACCGGCTTGAGCACGAATGGGGGTTGGAGATCGATCGTCCTGTCCGGAGGAACCACGCATGCGGCCGGTGTTCGAATACCGAGATCCACGGCGGTCGACTTCGTCGCCATCTTGTCCATGGCGAGCGATGAGGCGTCGGCACCGCTCCCGACGTAGGGGATTCCGATCTCATCCAGCGAGGCCTGGAGTGCGCCACCTTCCCCCCAGCTCCCATGAAGAACCGGATACACGACCTCGGCCCGGTCTCCGCGCAGAAGGGTGGCGAGCGCTTCCGTGTCCGGGCGGTCGATGGCATGTTCGTTCACGGTGAAGCCGTCGATGCGCCGAAGCGCGGTCGCGACCTGACCCCCCGATTGGAGGCTGATCGGCCGCTCGGCGTCCGGGCCGCCCATCAGAACCGTGACTCGTCGGGATTCAGGCATGGCGGGTTGATCGCATGACGCGACGTCCTTTCGATCAGGCCGGCGTTTCGGACTCGTCTCGTCTCCAGACGACGACTTCTCGTTGAAGATCGATGCCGCAGGCATCGAAGACGCGTTGGCGAACGAGATCACCGAGTTCGATGGCATCGCGAGCCTTCCCGCCTCGATCGATGGTGATGAAGTTCGCGTGTCGGGAGGAGACTTCCGCGGACCGCAGGCGGAGCCCCTTGAGACCGGCCTCGTCGATGATCCTGCCCGCCGACACTCGCTCCCCGCTCGAAGGATCGTCGGGATTGCGGAACATGCAGCCCGCGGACTTCTCCGCCAGTGGCTGCGTGCGTTTCTTGTACGCCGCGATCTCCTTGATCCTCGTTCGAAGCGCGATGGGGTCGGTCTGTTCGACCTTGAACGCCGCCCAGAGGATGACCGGATCGATGATGTTGGTGCGTCGGTACTCGAACCGAAGCTCGTCCGCGGGATAGACCTGGATTTCTCCTCGAGCATCCAGGCAGGCCACCGCATGCACGGCGTCTCCGATCTCTCCGAACGCGCCGCCGGCGTTCATTCGGATGGCGCCGCCGATCGATGCTGGAACACCCATCAGCGGCTCCAGACCCGCCAGGCCCGTTCTCGAGAGGGTCATCAGGGTCCGGGCGAGATCGGCGCCCGCGCCGACCCGGACGAGTTCGACGTTGCCGTCCACGTTGGTCTCGATCGACTTGAAGGGTTTCTGATCGAGCCGCACGACGATGCCGGGGACGCCGTCGTCGTCCACCAGAAGGTTGGCACCCTCGCCCATGATCCGCAGTGGCGTGTCGATCTGTCGGCAGCGACGAATCAACTCGGCGAGCGCTTCGATGGTGTTCGGGCGAATCAGGAAGTCCGCGGTTCCGCCGGCACAGAACCAACTCGAAACGCCGATCGGTGCATCCGTTTCGGCCTGGACGTCCAGGTCGCCGAAGAGGCTTCGCGAGGTCCGGATCACGTCGAGTCGCCGCCGTGCACGCCCCGGTCCACGACCCCGCGTCCGATCTGCCAGACGGGACCGGCGCCCATCACCACGATGAGATCGCCGTCTCGACCGATCGCTTCGAGATGCTCGACGATCGCCTCGAAGGGATGCACGTGCATCGCGGAGGTTCCGTGGTCTCGGAGTCGTTCGACGAGATCGCCGGCGGAGATCAGGCGTCGCTCCTCCTCGCTGTCTCGAACGAAATGAATTCTGGGCACGAGCACCAGGTCCGCCTGCGAGAAGCCGTGGGCGAACTGCTCGAGCAGGAAGCGGGTTCGGCTGTGTTGATGCGGCTGGAAGACGCAGATCAGCCGCTGCGGTCGTTCCGCGGTTCTCAGAGCGTGCAAGGTCGCTTCGCATTCGCTGGGATGGTGGCCGTAGTCGTCGAAGACGCGAGCCTGTCCACCGTCGGCGGTCGGCATCGTTCCGAGGAACTGCATCCTGCGATCAAGGCCTTCGAAGTCCGCCAGCGCGGTGGCGATGTCGTCCCACGCCGCGCCGAGCCAGTGTGCGAGGATGCCGGCCGCGGCCGCATTCAAGGCGTTGTGATGGCCGGCGAGTCTGGAGCTCCATTCGGCGACGAACGCGCCGCTGTCGAGGATTCCGATCCTCCCTGCGGCGGCATCGAAGAAGACCTGGAAGTCGGCGGCGGGCGAAAAACCGAAGGTCCGAACGTCGCACGGGAGCCCCGCCGAAATCTCTCGCCGGTGTCCACCTTCGTGGGCGATCAGAAGTCTGCCACCGATGTCCGCCGCCGGAATGAGCCGGGCGAAGTCGTGGAAGCTCTTCACGATCTCGTCGATCGACTCGTAGAAGTCGAGGTGGTCTTCCTCCACGTTGTTGATCAACGCCATCGTCGGGCGGTGGTGATGGAAGGATCGATTGAACTCGCAGGCCTCCGCGACGAAGATGCCGGGCCGGTCGCCGGTGTCGGTCGGGTCCGGGTGGCTCGGAAGGCGGTCGGCACCGACTCTCGAGCCGCCGCCGATCTGAGGGCAGTTGGCGCCCGCGATGAAACTCGGATCAAGTCCGCAACGCACGAGAACGTGGGCGAGCATCGATGTGGTGGTGCTCTTGCCATGGGTTCCCGCGATCGAGACCGCGGTTCTGCCGATCATCGCTCGACCGACGGCTTCCGCGTAACTCAGAATCTCGAGACCGCGATCCGTGGCGGCCACTCGGCTGGGATGTTCCGGAGGGATCGCGGCGCTCGCCACGACCAGATCGCACCGTTCCGGGAGGGCGATGGCGGCGTCTCCGGTCTCGATTCGGATGCCGACGCTGCGGAGGGAGTCGACGGCTGGATTCTCCGAGGCGTCGGTACCGGTGCAGATCCCGCCTCGATCCGCCACCAGGCGGGCCAGTCCGCTCATCCCGGAGCCACCGATACCGATGAAATGGACGCGGCGACCGTGAAAAGTCGGATCCTGACCGGCTGCGGCCAGCGGCCGGGGTGCGTTGGAAGGCGTCGGGGAAGTGGGCATCGTCATGAGTCTATCGGCGAGAAGGGGTCCGTTGTCCCAGCCGGTAACCGGGGGGAAAGAAGTCCGGCCGCGGTCCGAGCCCGAGTCCTTCTACAATCCCCGGCATGCCGACCAGCGAATCAGAATCCAGCGGCGGGCTCCGAGCCCAGGTCCTGCTCGTCGATGACGAGGTGGAACACACTGAAGTGATGGCCGAGTCGTTGCGTCGGCCCGGTCATGTCTGCACCATCGTCAACGGCCTTGAAGCGGCCCGTGATGAACTCCTTCACGGGGCCTTCGACGTGGTGGTGACGGACCTCGTCATGGAGCACGAGACCGCCGGTCTGGAGGTCCTGGCGCTGGTTCAGGAGCACCAGCCGGACGCCGAGACCATCCTGGTCACCGCCCACGGGGACGTGCCGACCGCGAAGGCGGCGCTGAAGGGCGGCGCCTACGACTTCATTGAGAAGCCACTGGATCTCGTGGTCTTTCGGAACCTGGTCGACCGGGCGGCGGAAACGGTGCTGCTCCGGCACCGGACGAGCCGGTTGGAGGGCCAGCTGGAAGCGGCCTACGGGTTCGAGGGGATCATCGGCGACTCTGCGGGAATCCGGCAGGTGGTCCAGTCGATTCGCAAGGTGGCACCGAGCACGATTCCCGTACTGGTCACGGGGGAGAGCGGAACGGGAAAGGAACTCGTGGCCGCGGCGATCCACAAGTTGAGCAAGCGGGCGAAGAAGCGGTACGCCACCTTCAACACCGCCGGCCAGAGCGAGAGTCTGCTGGAAGACCAGCTCTTCGGCCATGTCCGGGGTGCGTACACCGGTGCCGATCGGGATCGGGAAGGGGTGTTCGAATACGCCGACGGCGGAACGCTCTTCCTGGACGAGATCGGGGACATGCCGCTCCCGATGCAGCCGAAACTCCTTCGAGTTCTCGAGAGCGGGGAGGTCATCCGGCTCGGTTCCAACGATGCTCGGAAGGCTGATGTCCGCTTCGTGAGTGCGACGAATCGGGATCTCAAGGCGATGTCGACGGAAGGGGATTTCCGGGAGGACCTCTACTTCCGGATTCGAGGGGTGGAGATCAACATTCCTCCGCTCCGCGCTCGTCGCGACGACATACCGCTGCTGGTCAATCATGCCGCCGGACGGTTCGCCGCGGAAATGGAGCGGCCGATTCCCGTGGTCAGCGAGCCGGCGATGCTCCGGATGGTGAGCTACGGGTGGCCCGGAAACGTGCGAGAGCTCTTCAACGCCGTGCACCGGATGGTGATCGCCTGCGACGAGAATCGGATCGAGGTCCGGGATGTCCCGGAGGAGATTCGCACCGAGGACGGAGACGATGACGCCACGAGCATCGGATCCCTCGCGGGCGTCGGTCTGGATCGACTCGAGAAGGAGGCGATTCGCCAGACCCTGGCGCTGACCGCCGGGAATCGAGAGCAGACGGCGAACCTCCTGGGCATCGGAGAGCGCACGCTCTATCGAAAACTGAAGGAATACGGCCTCCGCTGAACCAGCCCTGGGGCGGAACGGCGGGCCGGACCGATCGAGCGTGCTGATTTCGACGTGGCCTTCCGAGACGATCGAAGGCAAAGGTTCTCGGACCATGCGGCGGGAGCCGAGTTTCCTTCAGAACTTTTGGTTCCGGATGTTGCTTGGGCCCCGGAAGGGGCCCATGATCTGGTCAGAGGGATAGGGAGTCCGCATGTTCGATCGTCGCATTGATCCGATCCGGATCGTGATCTGCATCATCGTCGCCTGCTGCCCGGCCATCGCGGTCGCGGAAGAAGATGCAGTGCGTCGCACGGTCGTGTTCGATGGCGAGATTCAGTCCGACATGCCTTCGATCTCGATCGATCATGGCGTCCCGGTCTGGGACTCGGTGCGTGGGATCGAGCGCGGCGTGGACGAAGGACTCTTCGATCAAGCGAGGAACGGGCTCAACGCGGGACCCTGGCAACCTCATGACGACTTCCCGGTCACTGCTTCGGTGGTGCTGAGTGGATCGTCCCGCGACGGGACGGAGTCTCGTGTCGCCATCTTCGATCGAGCCAGATTCGAACTCTCCATCTGGAATTCCGGAGACACCAGCCGGCCTTCGGATCATCGAATCTCGATGCGGCGGCAATGGAACGACGAGTACATCAAC
>JABABZ010000134.1 GCA_014237965.1 Phycisphaerales bacterium
AAGCCCGCCGTCGATCCGAAGGGTCACTTCGACGGAACCATCCTTGATCCAGGGAGCACCATCGAGCCCGACCTTCGGCAGACCGGGCACCGCGGACGGCGGTGCGCCGAAGCCCAGCAGAAGCAACCTGCGATCCAGAACACGCCACAAGCGGTCCATGTCGATCGTCGGCCCGGTGACTTCCTCCGATTCGACGACTTCCTCTGGTTCGCCGGTCTCCAACTGATCCTCGAGACTCGCGTCCGAAATCTCCTTCAGGCTCTCATCAGCGGCGAACCAGAGGTCGTTGGTCTGCACCTTCCCCTTGCTGCTTCCGCTTGCTCCACCACCTGCACCACCTCCATCACCGAATCCACGGCCACCCTGAGCTGCCGGCGGAGCGGGGATCGAGGCGGGACCACCCCGCGTTGAACGCTCGCGTGACCGTCCAGTCGAGCGCGACGCATCACCCAATCGAACCGAGCCCTTGGATTGCATGGTCGCCCTTCCGAAGCGGCGGTCGGCCCCTGTCGGTTGCCGCTTCAATGACAGACTCAGCGTCTCGGTCTTCAATCCATCGACCACCGCCGATCCGACGACCAGTTCCAGATCCGCGTCCATCTCCGAATCGGCCGCTTCCTCGCTGCCTTCCGGCTGGAAGACCACCCCGCATCGAATCGCGTTCTCCAGAACCACCGGAGGGCAGTCCTCGCCGAAGAACCCCTGCCAGTCGGTCCCCTCCGGAAGCTCGATCGGAATGTCGACGAGCATCGGTGCGCCGCCGATCACGACTCTCGATTTCTCGACGGCCACGAAACTCGTGAAGGGGGTCACGATCGAGTATGCCTCACCGAGCGCGACCACTTCGTTCTTGACGGCGGTCGCCACGGTTTCGTTTTCGACCGCTGCCAGATGAGGCGCGAGCACCTCGGTGACCTTCGCACGACCCCAGAGCGTCGCGATCACTTCGTTCGACGCTTCCGACGTCGGGAACGTGACCGGAATGATCCGTTCGTACCGGCCTGCGGCGGTCTCTCCAGTGATGCGAACCTGGCCTTCCACCGGATCACCCTCGGGAATCCGATAGCGGGCGTGGAGGATGATCGGCGCGGCATCGAAGAGGTCCGGCAGAAGTCCCTGGGGGTTTCGGGGAAGGACTTCGAACACCTCCACGCCATCCACGGTGACTTCGATGTTGGTGAGCAACGGACTCTGGATTCGCTTCGCCAGTCGATCGACGACTTCGTCCGCACCGTCCGCGAGCAACACGTACTCGACCGCACCACGTCCCTCCCGACTCATCTCATCGAGCAGGTATCGGTTCACACTGTTTCCGATGCCGAGCGAGAAGACCCGGGTGGACTTCGAATTGTCTCGGATCATCTGGATGATCGCCTGATCGTTTCCGACATACCCGTCACTGAGGAACATCGCGATCCGCAATGGTGCGGGCGCCTCGGACTCGACGAATCCGGCGGTGGCGACCTCGAATCGTCGGACACCGTCGATCGTGATCCATCGGCCGTTCAGTTCGAACAACGGATCATCACCCTTGACCGTGGGCAGGGAGATCGGAAGTTCCATCGGGATCTTCAAGTCCTCACGGACCACGAGCCAGGTTCGGCCGTCCTTGATCTCGATCGACGAGGGACTCGCCGCGATCGCGACCATCTGGCCGTCGGCCGGAAGGTTTGCGAGTTCGGTCGGGGTCTTGAGGCCAGACCCCGGCCCCGTCTGCACCAGAGCGGTACGGACGGCCGCCATCATCTCGGTGCCTCCACGCCCGTGAAGGCCATCGATGAACTTCTGGGCGGCGACCTTGTTCTCCGCGGTCGCGGGACGGGGGTCCGGCCAGAGCACCGCCGTGCTTCCCGCGAACGTGATCACGTTGAAGGTGTCGCCGTCGCGCATCGATTCGATCGCCTGCGCGACCACGGCCTTGCTCTTCTCCATCGGAAACCCGCGCATCGAGCCGGATGTGTCGAGGACGAAGACCAGTTCGCGGCGCCGGACTTCCTGTGATTCGACACGGGCCGGGGGTGCGAGCACCATGCTCAAGTAGCCGCCTTCGGTCGAAACGGCTGCGACGCCCGCCTCCGCGACATGCGTGAAGACGCTTTCCGTGATCGCATCGTCCTTCAGTCGCCAGCGAAGCACGAAGTCGCGGTTGGGGATCTCCCGACGCTTCGCGAGAGAGACGGCGAAACGGCCGGGACCATCCCGGGTCTCGACGATCTCATGCAGCGGGGCATCGATCGAAGTGATCGGGACGCCACCGGTATCGACTCGGACGTCGATCTCGATGTCGTGTCCGGCTCGCATCGGCGGTCGCACCGGCATCGGAGTGATGCGGTCCGCGTCCGGAACCTGATCGGTCGGCTCGGCGAATCCGCCACCGGCCTCGACGGCCCCGGGCATGTGCCAGGCGAACCACCGCCCATTGATCTCTCCGAGACCTCGGTTCGGTCGATCGCCGTCGTGATAGAGAACGAACGCTTCGGGAACGTCATCGGCACTCGCGTACGGGGGCTCGACGTCGTTCGTCGACGGAAGATATTCCGCCATTCCGTTCGCATGGATCACCAGCGAAGCGATCCTGGTCGAGTCCGGACGCCGGATCCGGGTCGCCGTGGTCAACGCCTGAAAGAGGCGATTGGCCGTCCAGTACTCAGAGCCCGACAGGCCTTCGGAGGCCGCGGTGATTCCGGAAGTCGGCGATTCATCCGCCGCCGTCCGACTCTCTTGAAGCCGAATGCGCGTCCAGTCTTCGAACGTCTGTCCGTCGAAACCTCTGTCCGAACGCTGGAGGTACTCATTCCAGAGCTTCGCGGTCGCGAAGGGAAGGATCCTCGCAGGACCTCGAAGCACGAGGCCCTGCCGTGGGACGATCCCTTCGGGAAGCCCGGAAGACGGCGGCGTGGACACGCCGGGAATGTACCGGGGTCCGACCACCGTCGGAAATTCAAAGGCATAGGTTCCATCACGAGCGACGAGCACCTCCACGTAACCGATCTCGACCTTCACGGTCGCCCCGGGCTCGATGTTCGCGACCGACTGCGTGAAGATGTTGGGACGCTCCTGTTCCAGCAGACTCGTGACGTACCCCGCATCCTTCGCCTGCTCGTAGATCTCGCGGGCGAGGCTTCGCTCCTTGATCTCACCGACGACCACTCGCTCATCGCCATCCGGATCGGTCACGGTCATCACCATGCGATCCACCGCGGCGCGGTGCGACATCGGAAAGGTATAGACCGCTTCGATGGGCGTGTCGTACGGATTGCCGAAGGTCTGAGTGAGCGAGACCCGGATCATGGGGCCGCTGATATCCGCCTCGACATCGGTTCCCTGAAGCGGGCACGGACCGATCACTTCGCCATCCGGGGCGAAGGCGTCGAGCCGCCCACCTTCCGGAACCTGGACGACCTGCGCGAAGGCGGCGTTGGGCGAGGGCTCGAGCACGAGCACCGCAAGCACGCCGACGATCACGAAGAGCGCCGCCGCCGCGAGCCCGCTTCCGGAGAAGAGCGAGGCACCGCCGATCGGCCGCCGCACCGGACGGCGACGGTTGGTCTCGGTGTCCGGTTTCGGCCTCGGAGTTCCGGCATCGACCCGGCCGACCGGCGCATCGTCCGCGGCGACGGATTCGATCAGGCGATCTCGGCCGTCGCGAGCCGACGCGATGTTGTCGTCGTGCCAGTCGCGAAGAAGTCGGTCAAGGTCGTCGGGGCCACCCGAGCCCGGGGCGTCGGGGGAACGATGCATGCTGATGTTGAAGAGTCGGTGATTCATCGGGAGTCCTCCGGCGCGTGATCGCGGAGTTGTTCGGCGAGTCGATTCCGGGCGCGGGCGAGCAGTTTGTAGAATCCGCTTCGGGAGAGCCCCAGCGTTTCCTTTGCGGCCGCCACCGGATCGTGTTCGAGATAATGAAGGTGAATGGCGAGACGTTCCTCGTCCGCGAGTCCGTCCAAGGCGGACTCGAGCGCGGCAAAACGTTCTCGTCGAGTCAGCTCCTGTTCCGGTGTCACGGAGGAGACGCCTCCGTGGTTCTGGATGGAAGCACTCACGGCGACGCCCTCATGATGGTGCCGACGAGCGGCGGCACGTCTTCGCTCACGAAGCACGTACCCGGCGATGGCACAGAGCCAGGACCGGAGTCGAGTGCAGTCTTCCACGGTGTCGAGCTTGCGATATGCACGGATGAAAACCTCCTGGGTCGCGTCCTCGGCATCGGCCAGCGACCCGTTCGGTCCACCGAAGCCCCGGCGACGGCAGATCGAAAGCACGAGAGGGGCATGCCGATCATGGATCCGCCCGAAGGCTTCAAGATCCCCTGATCGAACGGCATCCAGATCATGGCAGTCGTTTGTCGTCACCACTGGGTTCATGGCCGGTCTCCGTGGGCAGTCTCCACCAATCTGGAGATTCCGTCCGAACACATCCGACAAGCCCGGAATCGAAGATGTGAATCCTCGATCAAGGCGTCGTGGGGGCGGTTGACGCGTCAGCGACCGACTCGCCGATCAAGGCATCAAGCGATCGTCGGAGCAGGGCGATTCGAGCGTACTTGTCACCTTCGTAGAGAAGACCCACCTCGCCGTCACCGATCATCGACAGCTGGCTGTACGCGAAGGACCCGGGGACGACCTCCATGGGTTTCGACCACGTCCTGCCACCATCCAGACTGACCGCGATCGAACCGGCGACCCGACCATTGGTGCTCCACGGCCCCGCATAAAGCAGCCCGGTTCGTCTGATCCCATCGATGGTGCGATCAAAATGGAGAATCGAAGCCATGCAATGCGGTGATGGAAGCGCCGGGTCGTTCGCAAGCGGCGTCCAGGTTCTTCCGCCGTCCGTCGAGCGAGCGGTCTTGCGGGATCGGGGCGCACCATTGTGCCCTCGGGCATTGAGAATCAACGTCCCGTCCGTGAGCTCGGCGACCGCGACCTCGTCACCACCGCCGCCGTCGGTACCGTTGCCGACGAGTTCGCCGCGGGCCCACGTGTCGCCGCCATCGTCCGAGTAGAGCATGTAGATCTGCACCCGGGAAAGCGGACCCTGCCGGTATGGGACGACCAATCGACCTGCCTTCTCCCCGTGCTCGAGCTGGATGCCCACCCCTGGGCTGCCCGCGAAGCTCGACGTGGGCCGACGCACGACCTCGGTGATGTCCGCCGGCGTGGTCCATGTCCGGCCCCCATCGTCGGAAGTCATCATCCAGTTGCGGGAACTGTCCGGCCCGTATCCGGGTTTCACGCAGTTCGTATGGCACCCTTCCGGGAACGACATGTAGAAGAGGTGGATCCGCCCCCGATTCGGGCCCCGTCGGATCTCGACCGCCATCGGATCATTGAGCGAGTCGCCACCCTGGTCGTCGAGGATCTGAAGGGAGCCCCAGGTCATCCCCCGGTCGGCCGACCGCTTCAGAATGATGTCGTTCTTCGCATGGTCACCCCCCGCACGCCCCTCTGCGAAGGCGAGCAGGGTGCCGTCCTCCAGCATCAGCAGGGAGGGAATGCGAATGTGTGAATATCCGTCGACCCCGGCTTCAAAGACCACGACGGCGGGAGCGCCGGAAACCGTCGCCTCTGTCTCCCGTGGCGGTTCGTGACCGGTCGCCTGAACGGTGTTCAGCGTCGCCAAAAGGATCGTGGTCAGGACCGAAAGGGCTGAGAAGGGGTGTTTCATGTTCGATACCTTCGATGCCGCGCCGGTGATCGTCAAATCCGACCAGGTCGATTCGCCGCCGATTCGAGTCAGATCGATCGAGAGAGGGTGTTAGGATCGCACCATGACCGATCTTCTCTGGCTGTTCTTCGGAATCGTCCTCGGTGCCGTGCTTGCGGGACTCGGGGTGTCTTTGTGGCTGGGCCGTCGGCATGGGAGCCTCGCGTCCGACCTTGCTTCCAGTCTCGCCGCCAGCGATGCGCGAGCGGATGCGGCCGACACACGGACCGCCGAAATCGAGAATCGACTCACCGAATCCAAGGCGGAGTTCGACGCGGCCATCGTAGCTCGTGATGCCGCCGTCCAGGCCGCCGAAGAGGCTCGCATCGCGACCACTCGAATCGAAGGCGACCTCAAAGCCGCGAGAGAGAAGCACGACGAACATGCTCGCGGCCTCGAAGAGGCTCGCAAGCGCTTCGAGGAGACCTTCGAGGCGCTGGGCG
Organism: Phycisphaerales bacterium; assembly: GCA_014237965.1. GTDB lineage: Bacteria > Planctomycetota > Phycisphaerae > Phycisphaerales > SM1A02 > UBA12014. The sequence continues at coordinate 6,150 of JABABZ010000134.1, forward strand.
TCAAGGCGCTCAAGGAGAACAACGACCAGTTCGTCAAGCTCGCGAAGGCGCACTTCGAGACGGCGCAGGAAAAGATCGGCGGGGATCTGGGCAAACGACAGGAGCAACTCGAGTCCCTGTTGAAGCCGATGAAGGAGTCGATCACCAAGCAACAGGAGACCTTGCAGAAGCTGGAAGTCAATCGGGTCGAAGCGTTCACCGGGATTGAAGAGCAGATGAAGGCGATCTCGGAGGGGAACAAGTCACTGCGTGACGAGACCGGCAAGCTCGTGACGGCACTGCGTCGTCCGGAACAGCGCGGCAAGTGGGGTGAGATGCACCTGCGCAACGTCGTTGAAATGGCCGGCATGACCGACCGTTGCGACTTCTCCGAACAGGTCACGGTCACCACGGAGGACCAGGAGGTTCTCCGTCCGGATCTCGTCGTCCATCTTCCCGGAGGTGGCACGATCGTCGTGGACTCGAAGGTCGCGCTCGATGCGCATCTGGATGCGAGCTCCTGCGAAGACGATCAGGAACGCCGCGTGCTGATGGCTCGGCATGCCAATGCCGTCGAAAGCCATGCGATGCAGCTCGCCGACAAGAAGTACTGGAAGCAGTTCGAACGCTCTCCGAAAGTGGTCGTGATGTACATGCCGATCGAAAGCGGACTCTACGGGGCGTTGGATCAGAAGCCCGATCTGCATGCCAAGGCGATGCGGAGCGACGTCCTGATCGCGACGCCGACCACGCTCCTCGCATTGCTCCGTTCCGTCGCGTACGGCTGGCAGCAGGAGGACGTCGCGATCAACGCCCGAGAGATCGCCAACGCCGGCGCGGTCCTCTACGACCGACTTCGGACCTTCACCAGCCACCTCACACGGGTCGGAGATCGTCTTCGCCAGGGGACCGAAGACTACAACAAGGCCGTCGGATCTCTGGAGAGTTCGATCCTCCCCGCCGCCCGAAAGATGAAGGAACTCGGGACCACCAGCGCCGAGGATGTCTCCACGCCGGTGACGATCGAGATCGAGCCTCGAAACGTGATCAAGGACGAACTCCTTCTTCCACCCGGTGAAGAAGTCGAGACGGCTTCATGAGGCGGCCGCGACGACGCATCGCCGAGAATCTTCTGATGCGCACGCTGGCCGTCTGCCTGACCGGGGCGATCGCCGACGGCGCAAGACCGGCCGAGACCGATCCACCCGCAGCCGCTGGCGCTTTCGCGGTCGAACTTTCGCCCGATGGCGACGGCGTGCTCGCCACCTGGATCGAGCCCGGCGATCGCGGAACCCACGCGATTCGCTTCAGCCGCTTCGGCACGGGTCTGGACGATGATGGCCGCTCGCTGGGCTGGTCCGACCCACGGACCATTCACGATGGGGACGACCTCTTCGCCAACTGGGCCGATCGCCCCGCGATCCACCGGTCTCCGGACGGCTCGTTGATCGCGCATCGACTTCGAAAGATGGGAAGCGGTACGTATGCGTATGGCGTGACCCTCTCCCGATCGATCGATGAGGGCGCGTCGTGGAGTGACCTTGGATGGCTCCATGACGACGACCAGGCGGTCGAACACGGGTTCGTCTCCGCGCTGCCGACGCCCGATGGCGTGCTGTTCACCTGGCTTGACGGACGACGGATGGCTCCGGGAATCGACGGCGATCATGATGATCATGATGATCACGAAGGTCATGCGCACGGTGAATATGATCCACACATTTGGTTAGATACTATGAATGCTAAAGCCATGCTAAATGAAATGGCTGA
>JABABZ010000135.1 GCA_014237965.1 Phycisphaerales bacterium
CGTGTAGATGGGCTCGCTGCTGCTGAGGCGGCTGTAGGCGGTGATGAAGGGCGCGCCGATACGAGCGAGCCACATGGGCGTGACCAAGCGCGGCGCCTGGCTTCCGCAAACTTCGGCGGCGAGGCGCATGAGATCGGCCACGGTGCAGTAGTGCCCCGAAAGCAAGTAGCTCTCGCCCGTGCGGCCTCGCTCCGCTGCGACGATGGCGGAGCGGACGACATCGCGGACGTCCACGAAGTCGAAGCCCGCATCCGCGGCGAGACAGGCGGCCCTGACCATGTTCTCCGAGATCTCACGGAGCTCTCGATCACTCAGGATGTGAACTCCGGCATCCAGCCCGTACTTCTTCGAGAGCACGGGATTGAGTTCGGCGATGCGCGGGCTCATGGTCGTCCCGTGCGGTCGACTGAAGCGGCCGGAATGGGTCAGTTGCAGGCCGACCAGGAGGTCATCGGTGGTTCCGTGATGTTCCAGATGCGTCGACTTCAGGGCGTCGAGCAGCCGGTCCAGATTGGCGGCGTTGTCCACGCGGGGGTCTGGATTCAAGTGGAGTTGGTTCGGGTTCGCCCGTCCATCGGGCTGGACGGCGTACGCTTCGCCGCCCCAGATCAGTTTCGCGCCACTCAGGCCGAAGTGACGCCATCGGCGAAGCGTGTTCTCGGTGGGTCCGCCGTCTTCGGTGCCGTCCCATCCCTCCATGGGATGCACGCAGAATCGATTGCCGATCGATCTCGTGCCGCCATCACGGGCTGAGACGAGAAGGGGCTGGGCCAGCGGGCCGTCGGGACCTTCGACTTCCAGATCGCAGCCGAGGCTCGAATCCAGAGACGTCCAATGATCGCGGAACTGTTCGGTTGATTTGAATCGGCCCGGGGGGGTGAATTCCATGCCTGCTTGTTCCGTGTGTGGTATCCGGTACCCCGGTCTGGTCGAGGCCACGCGTCCCATTGGACCGGAATCGCGTGACTCCTGCTTTTGCAGGCTCGAGCGTCTTCGGGCCGCACTCGCCCTTCCGAATCGATCTCGAGCGTGAAATCAGTCGTCGCGGGCGTCGGACGCCATCGACCCCAGGGGGCCACCGAAGCCGATGCCGTTCACCACGCCATCGAGCCGAAGTCGTCCGTTCCGGATTCGGAGTCGGATCTGGCCTCGATCATCCTCCTCGTAGAGGTGGGGTAGTTCTCGGGTCAATCCAAGGGCGGTCTCGCGAGGGAGGTGAGCGAGACCGCGAAAGTAATGGTGGCCGTTGCGTTCCACGTCCGTCACCCCGAGCTGGGCCTGAAGACAAAGATCCTGCTGCAGGGGGATGCTTCCGAGGTTGGTGAGATCCTCTCCACTCTGGAAGAGCCCCGAGGCTCCTTCGGCGCGGCGATATTCGAGCAGCCCCCGATTGGCGATGGCGCGGAAGACACCCTTGCAGGCCTTGACGCTCACGCCCTCATATCCGAGATCGATGGCCCGACGAAACGCGTCTCGATCGGTATCCGCCTCGTCGATGATCACCGGCGCGATTCGTCCAAGCCGCGCGAGTCCGGCGCGCTGTGATTCGTCGAAGGTGTCCCGTCGAGGAAGGGGTTGTTCAATGAGGCCCAGGCGGGAGATCATCCGCGAGGCCACCGGGTCACGGCGGAGATCCTCGAGCAGGCCGGCGAGGCCTTCGAGATCAGCACATTGTTCGTTGCCGTCGAGGGTGAACACCGCGTCGGGGCCGGCGGTTTCGGAAACAACCGCGGCGACCGCCCGCAGGCGATCTTCGTTCGCGGCGTGGTCGCCTCCGATCTTGACCTTGAAGCGATCGACGCCGTACACCTCGACGTCCTCCTCGAGGGCTTGAGGCAATCCGTCGTCGACGCGTTCGTCCGCGGGAATCTCACCGATGGTCAGGGGGTCGAGCATTCCAACCGTATGGCGAACCGGGAGCGTGTCCGCCGGAGCGGGCAGATCGGACGGTGTCCAGTCCTTGACCTCGGGGATCAACCGTGAGGCGCTGAATCCCAGGAGGTTCTGGCGCAATGCCGCGTCGAACGAGATGCCGGCCAGTCGGCAGGCCGCGTCGATCAGGGCCCGTTCGAGCATCGCCACGCCGAATCCTCGAACCAGAACGTCGGCATCGGCGTGGTCACGACCACCGATCAGTTCGAGGCGGGCGATCTCCGCGATGTCGAAGACCGGATGTGGCCCCGCGGTCCGGGTTGCGACGTTCGCCACGTCGACCGCAGCCTCGACGCTCGCCGCCAGTGCGGCGGAATCCGCGTCGGGGGTCGTTTCCGGGTTCTTCTCGAACCACTTGGGCACCAGGAGATCGGATGCTCGCCCGATGCCGGGACGCCCGTCGGAGGTCACGACCATGATCTCGAGTTCGGCCATCGGGACCCGCCGCAGGACCTGAACGCCGAACTTGAACGGCAGGCGGGTCTGAACGACCTGCTGATGCAACCGATGATCGGTGAGTTCAAGAAGCATCACAGCAGTCTACGGACTCGGTCGGAAGTCACGGGAGTCTCCGGAAGCACCCGGAATCGTGGTTTTCGACCTCGCAGGGTCGGATCGAGTGGGCGTCCCCTCTGCGATCGTTTCAGGCATCAGGTGGTCGAGAGCCTCGTTGGGGATTTTCACGGAAAACAGGTGACTTTCGCCCGGGCCGCGGCTTGAAGTTCCTCGAAATCACGAATCGGATCTGGTGTTCGGCAGATTCTGCATGTAGCATCGTGTCGTCGGTTTCCCGCCGGCGTGGCTTTCCCAAGCCGTTCCCGCCCTCGTCATCAAGTGGTCGCCATCTCCCATGGCCTATCTCTTGCTGGCACCAAGATCGTCGTTCTACGAGGAGAAAGACCTATGGATCGTTCACGACTCTCTACCTACAAGGTCATGGCCGCCGCGCCGTTGGCAGCCTTGGCGTCCGGTGCATCCGCAGACATTGTCTACACCGAACTGGACTACCAGATCGGCGGCCCAGGCCCGGCGCCCCATTTTGGCAGCGTCCAGCTCGGGAGCATCGGCGTGATGGCGTTCACCGCTGGTTCCAATTCAAAGGGACCTGAGCGCGTCTTCTTCGCAAATGTGAAGGATCAGCCAAACATCCAGCTGATGAACACCTTTGAGGCGCCGTTGAACGGAAAATCGACGAGCGGATACCTCGCTCGATTCCAAGCCGGTGATCTGATCGAGCTGGACCTTGGTCTCAGCTTCGCAACAAAAGGGGTCGGTTCTGTCGGCAAGTCCTCGTCGGGTGGCCAGAACTTCGGGAAAGGGAATTTCGTCTTCGACGGCAACGTTCAGTCGGGATACATCGGCTTCGCCTTCGAAGGCTCGGGCTTCAACGGCATCGGCGTGAACTATGGTTGGATCTCCCTCTCCTGGGACGGAACCTACCTCACGGTCGATGGCTACGCCTACGAGACGGATACCGACACCGGAATCACCGCTGGAGCCATCCCGGCTCCCGGAGCCATCGGTCTCCTGAGCCTGGCCGCTGGTGCGGCAGGCATCCGTCGCAAGCGACAGGCCTGACCAGGAGTCGAGCCGAAGAATCATGAATGAAACGCCCTCGTGCCTTCGGGCCCGAGGGCGTTATTCTTGGGACTCGCCTCCATGTCATCTCCAGAAACCATCTCCGAGTTGCTGTTCCGAGACACCGTCTCATCAGATGCGATCTCGGTGACTCGGCTCGGTCGAGATGATCGCCCCGAACTCGTGCTCCGCCGAGGCCGCCTGCTGAGTGAGATCGAGCAGCTCGCCGGTCGATTGGCGTCCCGGGGCCTCGCAGGTCGACCCGTGCTGATTCCGGAACGAAATGGACTGGAGTACGTGGTCGCCTTTCTGGCCTGTCTTCGGGCCGGCTGCATGGCCGTGACCGCTCACCCTCCCCGGGCCGGTGGTGGTGGTGAACGTCTGGCTGCGATCGTTCGGAACAGTCGGCCGGCGGCAGTGATCGCCGGTGACGAGATGTTCAAGTCGATCGATCGGCTGGCGGCCGATCTGCTCGAAGGGGTCGATCGAATCGACTGTGGGAGATTCGGCACTTCGGCGATCGAGGAATCGTCGCCCGCGATCGTGTCCCCAAGCCCCGACGCTTCGATTCCCTGGCCTGACCCCGCCAGCATCGGCCTTCTGCAATACACATCCGGATCGACGCGGGACCCGGCGCCGGTCGCGATCACTCAGGCGAACCTTCTGGCCAACGGACTGGCGATGCGTGATCTCTTCCTGCGGGAGGGGGTGACGGGCGGCACGGTCTGTTGGATGCCGCTTTACCACGACATGGGGCTGATCGGGCTCCTCGTTTCCTCGCTGCTGGTGGGCGTCCCCTTGCATCTCATGGATCCGGAGGCCTTCGCCATGCGCCCGATTCGTTGGTTGCGAGCGATGTCGAACACCGGTTCGGCGTACAGCGGGGGACCGTGCTTCGCGTACGACCTTTGCGTCGATCGGACGACCGAGGAAGATCGGGCCGATCTTGATCTCTCGGCGTGGACTTTCGCCTTCAACGGGGCCGAACCGATCCGACCCGAGTCGTTGGCTCGATTCCAGGCCGCGTTCGGTCCGTGTGGATTCAACGGGATGATGCCGTGTTACGGACTTGCCGAACACACGCTTCTGGTCTCGGTCCGGCGAGAGGGAGAGTCGGTTCGATTTCGAGTCGCGGATCGCCAGGCCCTCGATGGTGGGCGTCTGGAAGCGCGGAGAATCGTCGAGGTCGACGCGGCGACGACCGTGGCGATCGAGAACGACGAAGTCGCGGTGGTGAGTTGTGGATCGGGCCTCCCCGGTCACGAGATCGCGATCCGGCATCCCGAGACCGGCGAGCGGTCGGCGGAAGGGGTGGTTGGAGAAATCACGCTCAAGGGCCCGAGCGTCGCGGATGGGTACCACGACCGCCCCGACCTGACCGCCGAGATGTTTCCTCGACGACTCGGCGGCGAGGAAGGTCCCTGGCTGCGGACGGGAGACCTTGGCGCGGTGCTCGACGGCGAACTCCATGTGCTTGGTCGTCTGAAGGATCTGTTGATCGTCGACGGGCGGAACGTGCATCCGGCGGATGTGGAAGCGTCCCTGGAGAACGCTCATCCGGCATTGAGCGGTGGACGGGTGGCGGTGTTCGCCAGTGGAGGCGTCCTCGAAGGTTCGGTGGAGAAGGTGTTCGCCGTTCTGGAACTTTCCCGTGACGCGCATCGTGGCGTGCGCCGAGATCCGATCACCGCGGCTGCGTTGACCGTCGATCTCGTCCGGGCCGTGAAGGCTGAAGGATCGGCTCGTCATGGAATCGGACTGGCTCGAGTGGTGGTGGTCGGGCCCGGTAGAATCCCCCGGACGACGAGTGGGAAGATCCGGCGTGCCGCGACTCGCGATGCGCTTCTGGCCGGTGGGCTCGAACCACTCTCCTCGGAGATCGATCCATGTTGATACTTCAATCCGCAGTCGACGGGACTCGAGTCCGGGCGATCGACGAACTCGTCGCCCGAGGTACACGAGGTCCTTCCGGTCGTCCCGTGATCTTCGTCGACGACCCGGCGCTGGCTGAGATCGTGCTTCATGGGCCGACGTTCGATCGAGGTCGGCTCGCTCGCTCCTTCTGCGGAAACGGGCTTCTGTTCTCCGATGGCGATCACTGGCGTGAACGACGGCGGATCGTGCAACCGGCGTTCCCACCTCGCGACCCGGACCAGCATTTGCAGGATGTGACTTGGGCGTTGCCGGGTCTGCTCCGACGATTCGAAACCGCTGCGGCGACGGGGTCGACGCTGGGTGTCGTGGAGGAGACCGTTCGTTACACGACGCGGGTGTTGTATCGAGGGGTCTTCGGCCAGGAACTTCCCGAGGATCACGATCGCGTCGAAACGATTCTCGATTACTTCGACTCGATCGGTGGGATTCTTTCCGCGACCATCTTTCCGGCCTTGAAACTCGATGGCCGTTCGATGTCTGAGGTCAGAGGGAAGACCGCGGCGATGGACGTCGAAGTCGACCGCCTGATCGATGTGCGACGAGCAGGGAAGACGAATCCGGATGATGATCGAACGGATGCGCTTGGCCGGATCATCGACGAGGTGGGGAAGGCCGGGAACCAGGAGGGCGTCCGGGAGGAGGTCCGCAGTCTGCTGGTGGCCGGCGCAGAGACGACTTCCAACACGCTTGGATTTCTTCTGCTCATGCTGGCGACACACCCCGATGCGCGAGATCGCCTGGAACGAGAGTTGGATGCAGCGCCGAGCGGGTCGCCGCCTTTTCTCGACGCGGTCATCTTCGAGACGCTGCGGTTGTTTCCGGCGGTGTGGTTCCAGACCCGGGAATCGACGGCGCCGGTCACCCTTGGCGATCGTCGTCTCGAGAAGGATGAGATGGTGTTCGTCTCGACGGCGCTCATCCATCGTCATCCGGACCTCTGGGCCGAACCGGATTCATTCATGCCCGAGCGGTTTCTTCCGGGATCGGAGGGTGCGTGGCAGCCTCCGCATCGGTACGCGTTCTTCCCGTTCGGAGGTGGACGGCATCTCTGTCTCGGGCGGCATCTTGCCATGCACGAACTCCGGATCGCGGTGCGAGAGATCGTGCGGCGGTTCCGCGTGGAGCTCGTCGAGGAGATTCCACTCGTCGCGGAACTCGGCGTGGTCCTCAAGCCGGGCCGGAAGATCCGAGTGCGGGTCGTCGAGCGAGGGAGGACACCGCGTTGAGATCGACTGTGATTCGACAACTGGCGGAGGTGCATGGTGCCGATCCCCGGCCGGAGGCGCCGGGGCGGAGGCTCTTGGTGCTCGATCCGGACGGGGTTGGGGCGTCGATGCGGCATGGGATCAGGCGGTCTCGATTGGTGGTGGTCAGTCCCGAAAAAATCCCTCGCACGACCAGTGGAAAGACTCTGAGGGCGGCGACTCTCGCGGCGATCATGGCCGACGAACTGATACCGCTCGGATCGGAGGTCGAGTCATGTTGATCCTTCGATCCGAAATTGACGGGACGCGGATTCGAGCGATCGACAAATTCGTATCGAGCGGGGCGCGAAGTCCGTCTGGACGATCGGTGATCTTCGTCGAAGATTCTTCGCTTGCCGAAGTCGTTCTGCATCGACCGGAATTCGATCGCGAGCCACTCGCCCGTTCGTTGTACGGCAACGGCATTGTGTTCTCCGATGGTGAACATTGGCGTGAACGTCGACGGATCGTGCAACCGGCGTTCCCACCTCGCGACCCGGATCACCATCTGCAGGATGTGATGTGGGCGGCACCGGGCCTCGTCCGCCGATTCGAAGCGGCGGCGGCGTCGGGGGCGACGCTGGGGGTCGTGGAGGAGGCCATTCGTTACACGGTGCGGGTTCTGTATCGCGGCGTCTTCGGTCAGGAGCTTTCCGAGGATCACGATCGCGTGGAGTTCCTCGAGTATTTCGACTCGATCGGGGGCCTCCTTTTAGCGACGATCTTCCCGGAGTTGAAGTTGGACGCTCGATCGATGTCGAGCATCAAGCTTCAGGCGTCCACGATGAATGCCGAGGTGGATCGATTGGTTGAGATACGGCGAGCGGAGGCGGGGTCCTCGGCGGAGAATAGGAACGATGTCCTTGGTCGGATCATCGAAAAAGTGGAGGATGCCGATGGCGGAGATGGAGTGCGCGATGAAGTCCGCAGTCTGCTCATGGCCGGTGCGGAGACGACCTCCACCGCCCTCAGTTTTCTCCTGCTCATGCTTGCGACGCACCCAGAGGCTCGCACTCGACTGGAGCATGAGATCGACGCGGGATCGAACGGTGCATCGCCTTTCCTTGACGCAGTCATCTTCGAGACGCTTCGTCTGTTTCCGCCGGTCTGGTTCTTGGCCCGGGAAACGCTGGTGCCGGTCACGCTTGGCGACCGTCGTCTCGAGAAGGATGAGATGGTGTTCGTCTCGACGGCGCTCATCCATCGTC
>JABABZ010000136.1:0-321 GCA_014237965.1 Phycisphaerales bacterium
ATCGAGGTCGGTCGCGGCATGCGTTGCCGCCCCGAGGCCGAGGAACGAGGCTGGAATCAGCAGGGCGAGGGTGAATCGAACCGGAAGGAAGTCGGTGGGTCGCATGGGCGGACGCTCCAGGATCGCGGGAGATCAGGTTTCGTGACGCGTGACCGTGATCTTGATCAGGTCCACCAGGGATCCGCAGGTGGCTCGAAGATGATCGCATCGGTCAGGAATTCAATGGCTCGTTGCAGGCCCTCGTCGATCGACATCAACGGGTCTTCATGCTCGATCGAAAGGACATGATCGTAGCCCTGCACCCGAAGCATCGAGACGAAC
>JABABZ010000136.1:331-7840 GCA_014237965.1 Phycisphaerales bacterium
CGTCCAGGAACGATTCTGAAGGTCGCTGTATGGTCGCGCATCGTTGTACCCGTTGATCCGCCCCTGATGCGGATTGAGCTCGGTGTCCTTGGCATGAACGTAGAAGAGGAGCCCCGCTTCGCCCAGAACTCGGGCGGCTTCGATCGGATCGATGCCCTGCCAGAAGAAGTGGGACGGATCGAGATTGGCCCCGAGCACCGGCTTGCCCTTCAAACCCGACGCCTTCATCGATCGCTCACTGAGTCGGATGAGGGTGTCCGGGTTGTACGCGCAGAATCCGGGGTGAGCCTCCCAGGCCACCCGAACGCCGTGCTTGCGGCAGAATTTCGCTTGCGCCGCCCAGTACGGGACGAGCACTTCGTCCCACTGATACTTGAGGATGTCGGAGAAGTCGTTGGGCCATGCGCATGTGACCCAATTGGGCGTTCGATCGGCCTTGGATCCTCCGGGGCATCCACTGAAGGTGATCACCACGTCGGTACCCAGTTTCGGCGCGAGCTTCACCGCTCGTTCGAAGGCGGTGTGATCCGCCTTGGCCGCGCGGGCGGTCGGATGGACCGGATTGCCGTGGACCGCCAGACCCGAGAGTTCGAGACCATGATCTCGAAGCGCGGACTTGATCCGATCCTGCGCCTTCGGGGAACCGAGCACCCGGGCGGCCTCGAAGAAGGGGGAGCCGGGATAGGCCCCGACGGGAAACTCGATGGCGTCGAGTCCGCTCTCCGCGCAGTAAGCCAGGGTCTCTTCGAGACTTCGATCGGCAAAGAGTGCCGCCATGACGCCAAGTTTCATGATCGCTTCCTTTCAGCTCAGTTCCGAGGCTCGTCGAGGAGCCCTGTTTCAAATCACCACCACGGCGACGAAAAGGCATGGAAAGAACGAATCCCGAGGCCTCTGGATGCCCGACGGCATCTCGACACCGACTTCCATCCGCCAGCCCTCGGACGACGCCGGGGTCCGGAGACTACCGCGCCCTGCAACCGTCGCGGGGGGTTTTTCATTCGTTCCTTGCAGGGAGCCGGTCTGGCGGGGAAACTGTCGGGATGCGCTGCTTTCCGGTTCACGTGGTCCCCGCCACCCTCATCTTCACCCTGCTCGCCGCCGGTCTGGCCGCTCTGCCCGCGACTGCGGCCATGGCAGACGATCCGCCGGCCGCAGATCCCGCCAGCACGACGCCCGCTCCGCCCCCGACCACGGAGAAGGACGCACCGACCACCGAAGACGACCCGAATCCCACTCCCCAGCGGGTGTACCTCTGGGTGGACCGATACGAAGAACTCGGCGGATTCATCGTCGAGGAGGATCATGACCTCCTGACCATCCGAACCGCGGACGGATCGATTCGCAGCTTCCCGAAGAACCGACTCCACAGACTCATTCGCCTGAATGACATCAAGGAAGCCCGGCCGGGGATCGTCGAACTTCGAGATGGCACGTTGCTGGCCGGCCAGCTCGTCAAGGACGCCTTCGACGAGGTGGTGATCCGCATCGAGGGAGTGACCACGAAACTTCCCCGCGCCAGCGTCGTCCAGACCAGACTCGATCTCACGCTCGAGGAGAAGTACGACCGATTCCGCGAGATGATCGAGCCGGATCAGTACACCCGACGATTCGAGCTCGCCGCGTGGCTCTTCGAGGAAGAGGCGTATGAGCTCGCCCACGCCGAACTGGTCGAGATCGTCGCCAAGTCGAAACTTCCCCGCGCCATCGAACTTCTGAGACTGGTCGATGCCCAGTTGATTCTCGAGGCCGATGCAGGCAGATCCACGTCGCCGTCGCCGCTCGACGGCCGCACCACCCGCGATGAACGCTCGACCGGGCCGGTCGATCTTCGAGACCTGCTTCCGCAGGAGATCATTTCCGCGGACGACGTGAACATCATGCGGGTCTATGAGATCGACTTCCGCAAGCCGCCGCGAATGCACGTCTCACCCGAAACGATCCGGGAGATCCTCGAGAAGTACGGCGCGAGCCCGTTGATCGCCGCGGACAGCGCCGGACGGACGGCGCTCTTCCGAGCCGAGCCCGAAGAGATCGTCGATCTCATGTTCCGACTCAAGGCTCGGGACCTGTACTCGCGAATCGAGGTGAAATCCGAGCCTCCGGCCCTCAACCTCTTCCGACAACGGGTTCACGACGCCTGGTTGATCCCGAACTGTGCCACCAGCCGCTGCCACGGAGGCCTCGACGGAGGGCGGCTCTTCCTTCACCGAAGGAACTCCAAGAGCGAGCGAGTTCGTTATACGAATCTGCTGATTCTGGAACGATGGAACGAGTTGGAGATGCCTCTGGTGGACTACCTCGATCCGGGCCGATCCCTGCTGATTCAATACGGGCTTCCTCGCAATGAAGCTCGATTCCCTCATCCAGAGGTCAAGGGGTGGTCTCCGGTCTTCAGCAAGGGCAATCCGAGGCTCCTTCGCGATGCCTTCGGCTGGATGAACGGAATGTACCGGCCGAGGTCCGGCTATCCGGTCGATTACGAGGCTCCAGTCATCTCGACACCGGATCTCCCGGAGCCGCTTCCGTCCGAAATACCCGAAGATCGACGCGGCCGCTGATCCCCGAAGCGGCGATCGGCCCCCGGCAGACCGGTTACAATCCCACGTCAGCCCCCTCAGCGCCGGACCGAGGTCCGATCGCAACCATGCACCGTTCAGCAGACGGAGACGACGACGACCATGCAACGACGGCCGAGCCTCATCATTCTTCCCCTCTCACTCCTGCTTGCCGCCGGGCTCCCCGGTTGCGGAGACGGCTCCGATGGCGAGAAGGACACCGTCGCCAAGATCAACGCCGACTATGCCACGGTTCTCCGAGAGCGACCGATCATCCGTGAAACCCGAGGCTCCACCGACGAGTCCGCGGAAGCGCTTCGCAGAATCGCGACCCGAGCGGACACCATCGGCCGGACCGAGGACGCACGTGCCGCCGCCAACCTGGCCGCGAACATCCGGTCCGCGGCCGGCGCCTTCGAGTTCAACGAGGCGGTTCGGATGGAATCCGCCGCCCATGCGTTGAGGACGGTGATTCGATCCCTTGCTTCCGATGCGGAACTTCTCCAGTCCGCCGCGATGGCGGCGGAGTCGATGGACACCTCCGCGGCGAACCTCGTCATCGAGTCCAATCTCGCGGATGCTCGTTCGAGAATCGCGGCCGCTGAGGATCAACTCGACGAATTGAATGATCGAATCGACCAGGCCCAGAACCAGCGCGACTCGCGCATCTCCCGCGCTTCGGCGCTGGAATCGACGGCGGGCGAGCGAGGTCGCACCGGCGTCGACGCCGGCCCGCTTGATGGACTCGATGACATCAACGAGTCGATCGACCTTCGCCATCAGGCCCGAGGGTACCGCATCGCCGCGGCTCGAGATCACATTTCCGTCAACACGCTGACCCCGACCGTCCGAGTCGCGGAATCCAGACGAGACGGCCAGAACGACATCCTCGAAAGTGCTCGATCCGCCAGAGAGAACGCCGCAGCCCGCCGAGATGCGGCCGTCGCCTATGCGAGCAGAGTCCGATCCGATCTGGACCAACTCGCCCAGACCATCTCGACGTCCCTGGCCGAACTGAACGAGCTGGAAGACATGGGAATTCTTCCCCGTTTCGAAGCGGCCATGCGGGACTTCGACTCCGCCGTCAACAGCGCTCGACAGCTCAAGAGCGGCGGAAGCAAGTCCGAGTCCGCGAGCGGGGCACGGGCGATCGCCAATGCTGAATTCGGCAAGGGCAGAGTCGCCTGGGAAGCAGCCACGATGCAGAACCGACGGGCCGACGTGATCGCCCGAGTCGCGGCATCCGGAGTCATCTCCGACACCGCCGGCCTGAAGACGATGCTCGAATCCACGATCGCGTCACGCGACGCCTTCCTCCTGGAAGCCGGGGCCTCGATGCAGAAGGGCCTCGATGCTCTGAACGGACTGCAGGCTCGGGATGCGACGGACGCGAAGATCGTCCAGCAGATCCAGCGAGCGATCGAAGGGGTCAAGGGTGGAGACCTCGTCTCCATGTCCGACGCGGCACGAACCGAGCGAGCCGCCGATCGATCCGCCTCGAGCATGACTTCCGGCCGTTCGAACGGTTCCGGCGGCGGCGCTGGATTCGGCACCCCCGCCGCGATCGCGAGCTTCCTGAGCAACGCCCCGACCGATGCCAAGGGGGCTGATCGCCTCGATGCGGTACTCGTCGCCAAATCGGGGTCCGCCGAGGAACTCAAGAAGATGTTCACCGCCCAGAGCGATCTCTTGAACGGCCTGATCACCGCGATGAACGCGAAGTTCGGAAAGGATGCGACCTCCTCCGCGATCAGTTCCTCCGAGGGCATGGCCGACGGGCCGCTCTCGTCCACCCTCACGGTGGCCTCGGTCGACGGCGACACCGGAACCCTCAAGACCGAGCAAGGGCAGGAGATCGTCATTCGCAAGACCTCGAACGGTTGGATCGTCGACCTTGATGCAACGATCAAGGCCGACCCCGAGATCGAGATGATGGTCGCGATGGCCGGCCCGATGATCGAGCGAATGATGTCCGCGATGTCGAAGACCATCGACGCGGTGACCGACCAGGTCAACGCCGGCGACTTCGAGTCCGCGAATGCCGTCATGTCCGATCTTCAGGAGAAGCTCGCCCAGAGCATCATGGGTGGCATGGGTGGAGGCGGCCAAGGCCGCTGAGTCCCCCGTCAGGACTCGTTCGACGACGAAAGACGACTCAACACTCGCACCGCGGTCCCCCGGACCGCGGTGTCTTCTTCCGCATCGACCGAGATCTCCCGAATGCGCCCGAGCAACCCTGCATGCCCGGGGGCTCCAGGATGCTCTGACAGCACGTTTCCCGCACAGATCAGCGCGTTCCGTTTCCACATTCCGATCGCCGCCCGCTTCGCCGCGGAACCCTCGATGACCGTTCTCCGTGATTCGTCGGTCCACCCCAGAACTTCGAAGAGGTCGAAGTCGGCGTGTCGTTCCACGTAGTCTGGATGGATCGGCGACGCCTCCCGTCGTTTCTTGCGACTGGAATGCGGGCAGACTTCCTGGCAGATGTCGCATCCGAACAGCCAGTCCCCCGTCGCAGCCTCCAGGGCCGGATCGATCTCACCCCGGTGCTCGATCGTGGAATACGCGAGACAGCGGTTCGCATCCACCGCGAACGGCGTGATGGCATCGGTCGGACAGGCGTCGACGCACCGCGAACAGGTGCCGCAAGGATCGGTCCGCCCGGTCCCGGGCGAGGTCGGTGCCAGCCGAGCCGTCGAGACGATTCCGCCAAGCAGCATCCAGCTTCCCACGCCGGGCTCGATGAGCAAGGTGTTCTTCCCGACCAGACCGAGGCCGGCCCGCATCGCATGCTCTCGCTCGAGGAGCGGCGCCGTATCGACGCAGGGACGAAAGTGGTGTTCCGGCAGCTGCTCGCCGAGCTCTCGAGCCAGGCGGACCAGGCGACGTTTCATCACCTTGTGGTAATCGCGTCCGCGGGCGTATCGGGCGATGCGGCCTCGCGGGGGCGACGCGGGGTCGATTCGATCACGACGGCCGTCGTGATATCGATCGGCCACCATGATGATCGAGGTCGCCCCGGGAACGTAGATCTGCGGCGAAATCCGTTCTTCGATCCGCCGCTCGAGATAGTCCATGGTTCCGTGGCGACCTGCGGCGATCCACGCTCGAACGTGCTCCTCATGCGACGTCGGAAGGGCGTCACAGATTCCCGCGAGGGCGAATTCAAGCTCTTCACATCGCGTCAGCACGAGACGGGTCAATGCTTCGGGATCGGAAGCCGCCGCGGTGCCTTCGATACTCATCGAAGGCCCATCCACCGAGCCAGCGGGCCGGCCGGCACGTCGGAGATCACCCCACCGACGCCCGTCACCGCGGCCGCCGCCGAGTAACCACTCCGAGCAGCGCCCTCCATCGTGGCCGGCCACCCGGTGTCGCACCAGTCACCGGCGAGATACAGATTGGGAACCCCGAAACCGCCGGGTCTGGCCGAGGGACGAATGTCGTCGATGCCCGGAGATGCCCGGAACGTCGCTCGCTTCTCCTTCACGCTTCGGACCTCGACGGGGATCAGGCCTCGACTCCCCGGCATCGCCCAATGCAGATCTTCGAGCACCCGGGCGGCAATGGCCTCTTCGTCGAGTTCCATCCAATCATCCGCGGCACTGATGACCGCGTGGACATGATGCAACCCCGATTCATCCCGGCCCTTGTTGAAGAACCACTGCGTCGCTCTTCCGGGAAGGACCATGTGCGGGTAGGTCCGAACGTCGTCACGAAGCACGGGAGACTCGAAGAACAGGTGCACTCCGAGAATCGGACTGAACTTGAATCGATGCAGGTTCGCCAACCTCGGATCGGCGGCCGCCATCGGGCGGGAGACAAGCCTGGCCAGTCGATCGGGTGGGACGGTGCTGATGATCGCGGCTGCGGAGACGAGTCCTTCGTCGGTCACCACGCCGTTGGCCCGGATACCGTCGAAGGCGATTCCTCGAACGCTGGTGCCGAGGCGGATCACGCCTCCGGACTCCTCGACGGCGGAGATCGCGGAGTCGTAGAGCGATCGAAGATCGCAGGTCGACAACCCCATCGTCGCCTGCCAGCCTCCGGCCAGGAAACTCTCCTGAAACACCTGCATCGCGTGATTCCCGGCCACCTCGTGACAGGGAAGGTTGCAGGCACTGATCACCACGGGATCCCAGAAGAGCCGGCGCGCATCTTCGGACTGGCCGGTTTCAGAAAGGAAGTCCGCGAACGGGCGATCCGCCCAGTGCATCCGGCCGGCGAACCCGAGCCGGATCAGACGCCACATCGCCTGCCCGATGAGAATCTTGGAATCCGTGGAAAGCAGCCGCATGCGCAGGAAGGCGAGACCGAACTGACCCGGGGCCGGCAACGGCGCGGGACGGAGTCGATCGGGTCGCCGGGGTGGATTCGCCCACCAGGTCTCCGGATGCCATTCGATTCGATCCGCGACTCCGAGCCGTTGATAGAGATCCATGATGTTCGAGCAACACCCCATCACCACGTGCTGACAGTTGTCGAGCACCCGTCCCGATCGCGGATCCTCGAAGCTCGTCGCGCGACCGCCCAGCTTTCCTCGAGTCTCCAGGAGCACCGGCTTCCATCCGGCCTCTGCCAGCCGGATCGACGCCGCGATCCCCGCGACCCCACCACCGATGACGATGACCCGCTTCATGAGACCGTGCTCCGGGCGAGGCGCTTCGCTCGCCAGGCGATGGACATCTTCCGCATCGATCCGAGACGAACCCGTTCCTTCACGATCCGACTCGGATCCCGAGCGATGCGATCCAGCAGGCCGCGATAGATCTCGGTCATCGCCCAACTGGTCGCCCGGCATTCGACCGAGATGTGGTCATCCAGGCGGCTCGAGCGTCGGTAGAACGCCTCGGCGTGCTCGATCTGCCCGTCGAGGAATCGCCGACACCGAGCCGGGTCCCGCCAGGCCAGCAAGTCCTCGATCGAAAGCCCTTCGGCGTCCAGTTCGTCG
>JABABZ010000137.1 GCA_014237965.1 Phycisphaerales bacterium
AGGCTACGTTCGAATGGAAGAAGCGCTCAATTCGCTGGGGGCATCGATCGAGCGACTCGATGAGCGGTCGCTCGCCGAGGGTGATCTGTTGTCAAGCGAGGCCTGATTCGGAATCACGATGTCAATGGCGTCCCTGCATCGCCGCGTGCAGCACGATCGCGGTCGCGGTCGCGGCGTTGAGTGATCTCTCGTCGTCGCCACCCGGGCCTTCATCCGTCGGAAGACCCCGGGGTCCCTCGATCCGCACTCGGCGAGGGCAGGCGGCCAGGGTCGCGGAATCGATCCCATGTCCCTCGTTTCCGATCACCAGCATCGTTCGTTCCGGGAAGATCGCATCGGTCAGCGGAGTGGCCTCGGCGAGATTTTCGACCGCCACCGGATCGACGGTGGCCAGCGGCCCGAGTTCGCCGATCGCTTCGGGGAGCGAGTCGACGCGTGCCCAGGGCAGTCGAAACACCTGTCCCATCGAGATTCGGATGCATCGCCGCAGCAGCGGATCCGTGCAGGCGCCATCGAGAAGGACGCCACTCGCACCCAGAGCGGCACCGATTCTGAAGATTCCACCGATGTTGTCCATCGTCGTGAGGCCGGCGAGTCCGATCAGGACTGCCGGGCCTTCGCTGGGGATCGCGGCGATGAGTTCATCAAGCCCCGGCGGGTTCTTCGGGCGACGCCCGATCGCCAACGCGCCACCATGGAAGTGATATCCGCTGGCTGCGGTCATCAGGGCGTCTTCGGCGACGAGCACGTCGGTGTCGAATGCCTCGGTCTTCGCGGCGAATGTCGCGGCGTGCTCGGGGGCGACCAGAATCCGGTCGATGGAGAATCGCCCGGCCCGCACCGCGTCGATGAAGCGGGACACGACCCGGGGGGACTCGACGACGAATCGACCGTCATCCGCCCGAAGATCACGATCTCGCGTGCGACGGAAGGGGTCGAGACGGCGGTCTTCGAGTTCGGTGATGGGGGGGATCACGGTTCCGTCACGGCGGGAGTCTCACCCGGATTCCGTATCTCTCGGCGGAGGACTTCGGCCAGCCGCTGGAGCATCGTCTCAAGTTCGGTGATCGAGGTCCTCAGCGGTTCCGTCACGAGCGGCGCGAGGTCCGGATTCGATTCGAGCAGAGGCCGGTTCATGGATGCGAAGTTCTCAAGGCGGCTGGCGGCATCTCGCAGGTCGCCTCCCGCGAACATCGCATTCTGAACCGCTTCGAGCATGCGGCGACGGGATTCGCTGTTCACATCCGGTGAGACGAGGACCGCTTCGATCGCCAGAGGGAGAAGATCGTCGAAGGCGAGTACCAGTTGCCCTCCCGCCAGCGTCATGCGAGCCATCGAAGGTCGGATGCTGGCCGCGATCTCAGGCATGACCTCGTTGGTGGTGCCCAGCAGTCGGCGGGATTCGTCGAGGGCGGAGGTCAGATCACGCTGCATGCTTCGCAGGTTCGGCACGAAGTCACCATTGATTCGGTCTTCGAATCCGGTCATCAGTTCCTGCATGACGCCGATTCTTCGTCGTATGACCTCGCCATCACTGACGAACCGGCGCATCGCAACGTCGATGTCCGCTTGCAGCGATTCCGCGGCCGGTCTGGCCGCCATGACCTCGGAGTGGAGATCGGAGAGGCCGGTCTGTAGTTTCCGACCTTCGGCGATCAGTTCCGAGAGTCTGGTCCGACGATCTTGAAGTCCTGAACCGATTTCGATCTGGAGATTCTCCAGTATCACTTTCAGTCTGCGAATCGACGTCGCAACCGAGGACAACGAGGGTGGAAGATCGCTTCCGAGGCGGTTCAGGGACTCGTCGATCCCGGTGAGCAGTCGGGCATTCTCACGACCAAGAATGGTGAGGACGGCCCCGCCGGATTCGGCTCCCGTCGTTGCCATTCGAAGCACCCGCTGCGTACCGTCCGCAAAGACCTCGCCGGGTGTGCCCGGGTCCGAGATGGCGATGGCGCCATTGGTCCCGGCGATGCCGAGGTTCTTCGAGATCGTCGCGTCTGCAGCGAGGGGGAGAGAATTGTCCAGGGCGAAGTTCACCCGTATCTCGGTGGGCATTCCGGTCTGGGGCTCCCGCTCCGTTCTGATCGAGGTGATCTCTCCGCGTGGGGAGCCTCCATAGAGCACCGGTCCGCCGGCTTCGAGTCCTCTCGCGCCCATGGAGAGTGGAATCAGTGCGGAATACTCGGTGGTTCTGGTTTCGAAGAGCGTTGGAAGCCAGGTCAGGCCCCAGGCGACCAGACCGCCGACCACGAGGATGATCGCTCCGGTGGTCTGTAGCTCCTTCGGTGTCCGATTGCTCGCAGCCATGGCTTGGAACCAGGTCCCTTCGGATCAGGAGTCTTCTTCGCGGTCGCCGATGATCACGGAGAACAGCCGCGACTGGGCATTCTCAAGACGCTTCAGCGACTCTGCGAGGAAACGTTCGACGGCGGCCTGCAGTTCCGGGTCCTGCTCGAGACTCTCCGGGAACTGTTCCATCACGGATTGGAAGCTCTGGGCGGCCACGCGAACCTCGCTCGCGGCGATGGTGAAGTCGCGGGCGGCGGCGAAGAGGTTCTCGTTGCTCAGTTCACCGGGGGAAGGTTTGTAGAGGATGCGCCACGGACTTCTACGAATCTCGATGGTCGCGAGTTTCATCTCGCCGGAAGCGACGAGCATGTCCTGCAGGAAGGATCGGATCGAGGGGAGCGACGCGGCGACCTCGAGGTCGACGGTCTTGAGGATTCGTGACATGTCGGTGATCGCGACCATGCCCGCGTCGAGTGCGTCGTCGACCTTGGCCAGCGTCTGATCCTTGAGTCGATGTGTGATCGCGACGCCATCTTCCGTCATGAGTTCGAGATTGGCGACGGCCTCATCGATGCGACCGACGTTTTGCTTGACGAGATCGCTGACCAGGCGGACGTCCGCACGAACGTCGTTGACCGTGGCCTTGGCGGATTGCATGGAGTCATCGAGGCTCGCGGCCGCGGATTCGACGGACTCGAGCGAGTCGTCGATCTTCCCGCTCCAGCCGGTGTAATCCCGTCGAATGTCCCCCATGACCATGCGTGCGTCGGAAAGGGCCGGCTCGATCTCGTTCTCGAACATCGGTTCGACCTGCCGGTCGAGGAAGCCCGTCATCGATGAGACGTTCTGCAGAATCTGCCGAGTGGTGACGGCGTTCTGTGAACCCACCATCGTGGTGAGGAGCCCGTCTCCGGGGGTCGCGTCGAAGGTCGCCGTGCCGTCGGCCGGAAGGAGCACCGCCTTCGTGCCGTTCATCTCCGTCGGTGCAGGGGTCGTCTGATTCGGTCCGCCGACCGTCGAGATGTTGATCCAACTCCCGCCGCCGAGGATGGATGCGGTCCGGATCGCGACCGAGTTGCTCCAGAGGTCGATGTCGTCCTCGACCTCGAATGCCACCATCGCCGATGGAGCCTTCGCCTTGGTCGGGGGAGTCGTGGCACCGTCGTTCTCGGCGCGGACTTTCGAAAGTCCGACCAGTTCGATTCCCGTGACGCTTCCTCGTACCAGGCCACCGACCCGGACTTGGGATCCGACGCTGAGCCCTCCGACGCCATCGGCCAGCTCGAACTGCACGGTGTAGCGGTTGAAGTTGCCGAGAATGGATCTCAACCAGTCGCCGTTGAGGACGACCAGTGTCGCGAAGAAGAGAACCAGCGAGGCCAGGGTGAACAAACCCGCTCGCACGTTGTTCTGACGAAGATCGCTTCCAGTGGCCATGCGGGGAGTATCGCCGGATTCGGCCCGCTTGGCGAATCTCATCCGAGCAGAGGTCAGGCGGAGACCATCGATTCGTTGTCGGGGAATCGCTCGATCGCTCGGAGGAGCTGCTCGATCTGGCCTGGAGGCGGCATGGACATCAGGCGTCGCCGCAGTGCCGTGACGGTTTTGAGTTCCCGCTCACCCATCAGCAGGTGTTCCTTCCGGGTTCCGCTGGCGGCGAGATTGATGGCCGGGAAGAGCCGCCGCTCGGCGATGGACCGATCGAGGATCAACTCCATGTTCCCCGTGCCCTTGAATTCCTCGAAGATCACCTGATCGGCCCGGCTTCCCGTGTCCACGAGGCAACTCGCGATGATCGTCAAGGACCCGCCCTCTTCGGCCTTGCGGGCCGCGCCAAAGAGCTGTTTCGGGATCTCCATGGCTCTGGAGTCGAGGCCCCCGGACATCGTTCGACCGCTCTGGCGGAACGAACGGGAGTTGTTGAAGGCCCGTCCGAGTCGGGTGATCGAATCCAGGAGCACCACCACGTCCCGTCCGGCTTCCAGCTTGCGCTTGGCTCGCTCGATCGCCAGCATGCCGAGCCGGCAGTGGGTGTCCACATCCATGTCGTTGCTGGAGGCGAGCACCTCCGCTGGAACGTTCCGTTTGAAGTCGGTGACTTCCTCCGGCCGTTCGTCGATGAGCAGTGCGACCACGTCCACGTCGGGGTGATTGTGCTTGATGCCCATCGCGATCTGCTGAAGCAGAATCGTCTTGCCTGCCTTGGGCGGTGCGACGATCAGGCCGCGGGTTCCGAAGCCGATGGGGCAGAAGAGATCGATGAGGCGGCAGGCGGGGGGGCAGCCTCGATGTTCGAGCGACATCCGCGGCGACGGATCGATGGGGGTCAGTTCCTCGAAGGCTTTTCGGCTCTCGTAGGTCTCGATGTCGAGTCCTTCGATTCGCAGGATCTTGTCGACGGTGGGGCGGGGTGGGCGCCCTCCGGATCGGCGGCCGCGTCGGGGCTTCCTGGCCACGACCTCGACTTCAAGTTCCTGGGACGGACGGAGCGAGAGATCGGTGAGCAGGCCGGCCGGAACGAAGGGGTCTTCGCTGGATTCGACCAGACCGTCCGCCATCTGGCGAAGACGGGGTTCGGAACCCTTGGGAAAATCGAGAATGCCGGTGTGACTCGTCATGCGTTTGCATCCGGAGGTACGGGCGATGCTTCGTCGGGAGACCGTCTACGGGTGGAGGAGTAAGCGATGTAGATGGTCTCTTGAGGAATCCTCGAGAGATCCAGGCGGGACGATGCCGGCGAGGAAGAGTCTCGTGGTCGAAATGTGGCCCTGCGGTCCGGTTCCGCGGAGAAAACGATTCTCGTCGAGGCGTGATTCGGACTGCGACCGTCGTGCCGTCTCCTCACTGATGGGAGAGGACCTCGAGGGGGTCTCCGCCGGCGTGGAATCGCCGCGAAGGGAGGGAAAGTAGACCAGCAGCCGGAAGGGGTGTCAACTCCGCGGGGCGGTCTCGTCCGGCCAGTCGACGGCGATCTTCGCGGCCAGCGTCGCGTTGGAGATCAGCAACGAGATGTTGGCGGAGATCGGATTCAGCTCGAGGTTTGAGATCATCGAGGAGAGCAGGAACGGAGTCACGCCCGATCCGTCGATGCCCTGGGCTGCAGCCTCGGCGAGGCCGGCATCGACGAGGACATCCATGCGATGTGGATCGATCGCATCTTCCGTCGGGCAGGGATTGGCGATCAGCATGCCGGAGGTCTGACCGAAGTCCGTCCAGTGTCGTCGGCAGGCATCGGCGATCGACCGGGCGTCGTCGAGGCGATGGGGAACCTTCAGGTCGTCGCTCAGTCCCGCGGTGAAGATCGGGAGGGCGTCGGTTCCGAAGCCGATCACCGGGACTCCCAGGGTGTCCAGCGCTTCGAGGGTCGCGGGAAGATCGAGAATAATCTTGGCGCCGGAGGCCACCACCAGCACCGGCTCGGTCGAGAGGGCCTTCAAGTCCGCGGAGATGTCGGGTCGCGTCGACCAGCCGCGATGAACCCCGCCGATCCCGCCGGTGGCGAAGACCCGGATCGGTGCGGGATGGGCGAGTCTGCAGGCGGTCATCGATGCGGCCACGGTCGTACCGGCGGAAGCGCGTCGAGCAGAGAGCGGGCCGAGGTCCCGATTGCTCGCCTTGGCCGCCGTCTCGTCGAGCGCGAGCGCTTCGAGTTCACGATCATCGAGGCCGATTCGCAGCGTGCCGTCGATCATGGCGATGACCGCGGGAACGGCCCCCGCGTGCCGGACCGCCTTTTCAAGAAGTCCGACCGCCTGGAGATTCAGAGGCGCATCCGCGTCCCACGCGGGCGTGCCGCCGATCAACTCCGCGACGCGACCGTCCGCCCGAAGACAGTCGGGGGCCGGCTGGCCGTCCCGGGGCAGGCCATGGGTGAGCACGGCGGTCTCGAGGGCCACGACGGGTCGACCCTCGGCCAGGGCATCTGCGACCTCGGAGTGGGTCTTGACGAAGCCGGCGTCTGGCGTGCTCATCGCCTTCGGGTTCGCACCTTGCCCTGCATTCGTCGTGCGGGCATCTTGGTTGGAACGATTCCGCCGGGAAACGCCGCGTTGTCATCGGCCTTGACCGGCAGTGCTTCGGTTCGCTTCATCGAGTTCTCTCGATCCTGAACCCGCTTTTCGGCGAGTTCGGTCTCGGCTCTGATGTCGGCCGGGATCGAGCCGGGCTTGAAGTCGGCGTACTCCTGCTGCGGGATCTCGATGTTGGCGAGCATCTCGCAGTTGGTGAGGAGTTCACCCTGGAAGGGGGTGACCAGGCTCCATGCCACTCCGTCCCGGCCCGCTCGAGCGGTCCGGCCGATTCGATGGATGTAGACCTCGGGGTCTTCGGGCAGGTCGTAGTTGATGACGTGGCTGATCCCGTCGACGTCGAGACCGCGAGCGGCGAGGTCGCTCGCCACCAGTACTCCGAGGTTCCCGCCTCGAAGTCGCTCCATCACCTTGTTTCGCTGGCTCTGGATCATGTCGCCATGGATCGCGTACGCATCGACCTTCTTGCGGTTGAGGTACTTCGTGACATCATCGACCGTTCGTTTCGTACGGCAGAACACGACGGTCAGGGCGGGCGCCTCATGGGTCAGCAGATGATGAAGCATGTTCTTCTTGTCCCAGGGCTCGACCTTGATCCAGCTCTGGGCGACTCGGGCGACCGTGAGACTCTTCTCCTTGCTGACGATCTTGATCGGATCCTTCATGTAGGAGCGAGCGAGTTTCTCGATCTCGCCGGAGATCGTGGCACTGACGAAGATCGTCTGCGGTCGTTGCTTCATGCCACCGAGGATCTTCCGGATGTCGTCACGGAATCCGATGTCGAGCATTCGATCGACTTCGTCCAGGACCGCCATGCGCACGGTGTCGTAGGGGAGCATGCGCCGATCGTGGAGGTCCATCACCCGGCCCGGGGTGCCGACGACGATCTCGGGACCTCGCTCGAGCTTCGGAGCCTGCGCGGTGATCCGTTGACCGCCGTAGACCGGAACCACGGAGAGCGGGGTGCCCGTACCGAGGTCCTTGATCTCACGCGCAACCTGAATCGCGAGCTCGCGAGTCGGGACGAGAACCAGAGCCGCGAAGTGGTCGCCGGGCTTGATCGACGCGAGCATCGGAAGACCGAAGGCGGCCGTCTTGCCCGTTCCGGTCTTGGCCTGGCCCAGAACGTGCCGTCCCGAGAGCGCCGCCGGAATCAGTGAGGACTGGATCTTCGTGGGGTGAACGAAGCCGCTCTTGGTGATTCCCGCGAGGACGTCCTCCGGAAGTCCGAGATCGGCGAAGGTCTTGGAAGTGTCGAACGTCTCTTCGTCCTTGGCTTCCTCGGCCAGCGCCTCGGCATCGGTCGATGGTTCGTTCTCTTGGGGTGGGGTCTTGTCCGTCGAAGTCGTCAAAATTGGAACTCGCAGATGCGATTGACCCGGCAGTCTTTGATGACGGCCGGTGGAATCCGTCGATAGTACCCGCAGCGGAGGCCCCACCGCGACGTCACCGGGTGGTACGTTGCCTGAGTCCCCGACTTTTCTGACTCTCCATGACGA
>JABABZ010000138.1 GCA_014237965.1 Phycisphaerales bacterium
GGGGGGTGGTTGTGGCAACTGCACCGCCGAGTTCGACATATCCTGTTACGGCGGGGATTGGTCCTCCTGACACTGGCGTTTGTTGACGCGTGTTGACTGGATGAATCCCGGGCCCCGAACCTCCGGCCTCGGATCAACCCGTCCAGTACGCCAGGAGGACGCCGAGGTCGCCGCCGTTGACCTCGCCGTCGTCGTTGAGATCGCCGGCGGGGTCCGTGGTGCCGAAGAGGCCGAGCAGGATGCCCAGATCCGCGCCGTTGACCAGTCCGTCGCCGTTGAGATCGCCGGGAAGCGCGGGATCCTTCTCGATGAAGATGCCGGGGGCGTCGGGTGAACCCAGGGCGGCGATGTCGCCGTCGGGCATGATGTCGTCCACCAGCGCCGCGTTGGCACAGAAGACCCGCTCCACATCGGTGATGCCGCCGTCGTCGGTGAGCAGCCAGATGGAATTGCCGGAACCGCGGCCCCACAGCCAGTCCGGGGCGACGAGTTCGTCGTCGGACAGCACCTTCTCGCCGTTGATGAAGATCGCCGCGGTGTTGTTCTGGTAGTCGACCCGGTGGGCGATCCGGAACCACTCGCCCTTGGGCCAGAGGTTCTCGCCGATGTAGCCCTCGTTGTAGAAGCTGCCGTTGGAACAGACCAGGAAGAACTCGCCGTCGTTGGTGTTGGTGTGGTTGCCCTGCCAGAGGCACTGGAGCTGGTTCTGGTTCTCCTCGATGAAGATGTCCCAGATGAAGGTGAAGTGATACACGTCTCCGGTGCCGCCGCCGCCATTGGCGGGGGCGTCGTAGTACATCTGGAGACCGCGGTTGGCGCCGTAGACGTTGTCGAGCATGACGTAGGACGCGACCTCACCGTCGATGTGGGGCACGCTGGTGCCGTCGGTGGTGCCGATCATCCAGTCCTCATCGAGCGTCATGCCCCGGGGCGTCAGGCTGGAACCGCCGAGCGTGACTTCGAGTTCGACCTCGTCGCCGTAGGTCTCGTCCTGGAATCGCCATTCGGCGGTGTCCAGGGTCGGGTAGCCCGGGGTGGTCTCGAAGGTCCAGACCGGACCTTGCTCGGTGGTGCCTCCGTTGACTCGATCGACCCGCCAGTGATAGGTGGTGCCCACTTCGAGCCCTGAGATCGCCAGGTCGGTCTCCGACTGGGTGATGACCAGGTCGTCCTGGTCCAGCTCCGGGGTGGTTCCCAGGTAGATGTCGTAGGCGTCCGCGGGGAAGCACGGGTACCACCTCAGGGTCGTCTCCGGTTGCACGCCGTCCTCGCCGTTGGCCGGTTCCGGAGCGGTGTCGCCGGCATCGGACTCGCCGACGAAGAACCAGGAAGGCGTCGACCATCCACTCCAGCCCAGCGCTTCATCGCGGTAGCGAACCCGCCAGTAGACGGATTGGCAACCCGGCAGGCTTTCCTCGAACACCACGCGGGTGATGTCGGGGTCGGTGACGGTGTCGACGCTGTACCAGCCGTCGCCGTTGGGCGGGCGGTACCAGTTCTCGCGGCGCTTCCACTCCTCGGCGATGGGATCGTCGAAGCCGTCCGGGGAGAGCGCCACCTGCCAGTGGCTCTCGAGGCCCGGATCGCCCTGGGATTCGATGTAGCGGCTGCCTCGAAGCTGGACGCTGGACCCGTTGACGGTGTCGCCGGGACTGGGGCTCGCGTTCATCGGGGTCGAGGGCGGAAGGTTGTCGCTGCGGATCATGATCTCGTCGGTGACGACGTTGTCCAGGGGCACGTAGTCGTTGCCGCGACTGATCCGCCGCAGGCGGAACCAGGGATCGTCGGAGGTACCGACTTCCAGTTGCACGAATCCCCATTCCTGGAGGGTGATCTGGAACTCGTCGTAGTCCTCGTTTGGGTAGTCCCACCAGTAGTCGATCGATCCCATGGCCGTGGCGACATTCACCATCAGGTGGTCGTGGTCACGACTCTGGCCCCGGGAATAGGAGTGGGTGTGGCCGAAGAAGTGGATCGACGGCTTGCCGCAGTCGGTCGAGAACTGTTCGAGCTTGCCCACGATGGTGCTGGAGAAGCCACTTTCGCCGGGCGTCCAGGCTTCGGACTTGTGCGGGTGGTGGAACTGGGCGAAGACGAAGTCGATCTCGTCGTCGGCACAGGCATCCGCCAGCACGCCGTCGAGCCAGGTGTACTGGTCGGTGCTCGAGACGTAGCCGTTGGAGTCCATCGAGATGATGCGGACGTTCTGGTGATCGAACCAGTAGCAGTGTTCATCGAGTCCCGGCGGCGCGTTGTGCGGGACATCCATGTACATGAAGTAGAGATCGGCGTTGGCCTCGTGGTTCCCGGGCGCCGGGACCAGGGGGACGTGCTTGTAGAGATCGACCGCCTGTCCGAAGAAGTGATCGGTCCAGTGGGAATGGTTGGAGCCCGTGGACACCAGGTCGCCGGGAACCATGGCGAAGGCCAGCGAATCCTCGATCTCGCCGCCGTACTCCTCGGCGTAGAAGTCCAGGATGCCTTCGTTGACTACCTCGGCGTGCTTGGTGCCGCCGGATCCGTACTGGGCGTCTGAGTAGACGGTGAAGGTGAAGGGCTCCCCGGTGGCCGAGGCGGGGGGAGTCCGGAAGGAGCTGATCCAGGATTCGTAGGGGGCGCTGAGGCACTTGTAGAAGTACCGGGTGTCGGATTCCAGACCGCTCAACTGGACGTGGTGGATTCTGCCCGCGCCGGCCCCCGTGATCGTTGAACCCGTCGCCAGGCTGCCCAGGGACATGGTGGTTCCGTACTCGACCTTGGGGTTCGTGCCGGCGACGGTCTCCCAGGCGATGTGCATCGTCCGTGAGGTGGGGTTGGTGAGGAACGGCTCGACGGTGGCCGTGGTGCCGGGCGGGTGAAAGGCCACCGCGGGCATGGCCAGCACGGCCAGCACTGAAAGCACGCTTCCAAGAAGAGTCAAGGGCTGCATCTTCATCTGGTTGATCCTCATCATGCGTTGGCGGCAGGTCGTCGGTACCGATTGTAACGGGGGGCCTCGAGTCTCCAGCCTTCAAATCGGCGGGAATGCCTGCCGCCCCCTTGGTGGCTCCGTGCAATGCCCATTCGCGTCTGAAATGGGGTTCTCGGATGCATCCGACAGGGGGGCTGCCTCCCCTGGGGGGGGTGTCATGAAGGGGGTGGCAACTCAAGAAGTTCCCCTGACTTTCCCAATCTAAGACGGTTTCTCAGACGGTTTGGGTTCCCATGGTGGCGAGATGAATGCGATCAGGAAGCACGTCATCGGGACGATCACCCACTGCTCGGCGGACAAGACGGCCCAGACGTCGATCGGCATGCCAATGAGAAGGTTCATGATCGGCATTCTCAAGAAGTCCTGGCTGATGAGCATCATCAGTCCAGTGAACCAGAACGCCTTGCAAGCAGTCGTCACGCCAGGCAACTTGTCTCGCACGAGCAGCCATGCAATCACCTTGCCCAGCGTGGGTATCAGCGCGGTCAGTGCGGCGATGGTGACCACATAGGTCGGATAGGGCTCCTGCAGGACATCGGCGAGGCGACCGCTCTCTCCAGCAGAAGCAAGGTAGTCCTGTGCAAACCCACGGCCGTAGACGACATGGAACGCGAAACCCGCAAGCGCTGCGGCCGCGGTCGCGAGCACGATTCGAATGGCGATCATGGCTGCTCCTCCTGAGTCTCGATCTTGGGGAGATCGTCCAAATTGGGTTGTAGTTTTGGGTAGTGGTGTGGTTTTCGGCGGTTTCGAGTGGTCGAAAATACCAAAAACGCTACGAAATGGATGAAAGCGGGTGAACGGGTTCGAACCGTCGACATTCAGGTCGCATTCCGGGTCGTCTGCTCGGGTGTCCCGAACAGCGAGAAACGGCGGCAAAGTGGTGGCCACGTCCTCCCGGCGAATTCATCGCGACGGGGCGGCTGCCGGGACCGGCTTGGTTTCGACTGCCCAGTCGAACGCCAGGCGAAGCCAGTCCTCCATGTCGTCGGTCAGTTCAGGATGCGGTGAGAAAAGCAGCACCCGTCCTTCCCCGAATTCCACGCGAACAATCGCAGGCGTGTCGACCATCGTGGCGGGATCGGCCCCATTGCGTCCGACCCCGGTTCGAAACCACGCAAGGACGTCCACAGCGGCGTTGTTGTCGGGTTCATCGCTTGGCTGCATCAAGGGACCCTGCCGAAACGCGATCTCACGCATGGGCTCGGATTCGAGAAACGTCTCCATGCCTTCGGCGGTCAACTCGATTTTCAGTGATGCGTTGCCGCGACGCCAGTGCTTCCGATCGTGACTGTCCATGGGAACCAGCCGAAGGCCCCACGTGTAGTTGTCCAAGGCGAGATACGAGCCGGCGCAGACCCCGATGTACCCACCGCCCTCATCAACGAATGCACGCACCTTCTCCCGCCCCGGTACACCGATCGCCTCGGCCTGCCCGCTGCCTGAACCCCCGGGAAAGATCACGGCATCGAACGCATCAAGACAGCCTGCCTGTATGTCCTCCGGCCCCAGACGCTCAACCCGGCAACCCGGCAATTGTGCTTCGAAACGGCGCCCCTGGCTTGCGCTGCCGGCTCCGGCTCCGTCGAAGAGCGCGATGCGCGGCCTGGCATCTTCCGGGTCGACCATCATGTCGACCATCGGTTCGGAATCGACATTCATCCCGAGGTCGACCAGCCGGGCGGCCACCATTCGACGATGCTGGCGGCATCGTCGCGAGAGGGGCTGATCCTTCCAGGTCGTCTCGAGGATGTGGGCTTCGGCTCCGAGGGCAACCGCCGCGGCCCGAGCGAGGCTTCCTTTCACGATCCCGTTCAAATCCACGAACCGACGTTCAGGGTTTTCAATTCCCCGGTTGACCGCGTCGAGCATCAACTGCTGGGCCGGATCGTCGACCTTGCGATGAGTGATGATGCTTGTACCCACACTTTTCGAACCCGCAGCCCGAAAGCCGTAGCCCTCGTGCAGGTCGAGGATCACGTCGGGCTTGATCGACTCAATGAACGTCCAGATTGCCGGCGCGGCGGGGCCGGTCGGTCTGACCTCGTCATCCATCACCTCGAAGTGTCGATTGAGATCACCGGCATCCCCGTCCAGTCCGGGGATTCGCCGTGTGCGTGCAGCAAGAGCGGGCGGATTGGCGGCTGGAAGCACCACCAGTCGCCCCCGGTTCACCGACCAGGTCGCGATCTGCCTGGCCGCCCGATGGCCAGATGGCTCATTCCCGTGCACCCCACCGATGACCAGTACCGTCGGGCCCTCGACGTCACTGTCGTAGGCACGCCACCTGGTTTCAAACGGGGTACCGGATGCGATCACGCCTTCCTCGATCTCTCCGGCATGGGCGGCCACTGCGAGCAGCAACCCAAGGGACAGGATGTGAGCAAGGCGCGTCGCTGTGATCATGGCTGCTCCTCTTGGAAATCGAGAAGTAGTCTGAAGCGGGTGAACGGGCTCGCACCGTCGACATTCAGCTTGGGAAATGCACACCGCTTCGAATAAGTCGCCTCTCGGTTACGAGAATGCGGGTCGAGTGTAGCAAGTGTCGCTTTTGCACACGACAAACGTTCTGAAGCGTTGCGAGATCGAGTCGGGGGCCAATGGCCGACGTCTGGGGCCGGACTCCCATTGAGTCTCCGAAACGTCCGACTCCACCTGCGGCGACGTCGGATGCCTGCTGGGATCGGATGACTGCAAGGGGGCCTTGCCGATCGAGGATGGAGTACATCTCTACTCCACGCTTTCGGCGACAACCGGGGGCCCCGGGCATCTCGAATGCAAGACCGGAAATGATGGCGGCGAGGTCGGCAACGACATCTGGTTCACCTACCAGCCCATCGCCGACGGCTTTCTCCACCTCTCGACCTGCAATTCAGTGGATTACGACAGTGAACTTCTGGTCTATGCCGGCGACGATTGTGCCGATCTCGTGCTCGTCGGTTGCAACGACGACGTCAAGGGTTGCAATGGCTATTCATCAGAACTGACGGTGGAGGTCGGCTTCGGCACGAGCTACATCATCAGGGTTGGCGGCTGGCGAGACGGAAGCAGCGGCTCCGGTGAACTGCTCGTGGAGCTGATTCCCGAGTGACCGATCCACTGGTGGCCGCACTGAGGCGTTGCCCGTGGAGGACCGCATCCATGTTTCACCATGATCGCGGCATCGCCGATTGCTGCGCGATGGTGCTTCTGGGGTGCAAGGGCGAGCATGCGGGCCGAGTGTGGCAAGTGTCGCTTTCGCACACGACAAACGTTCTAAAGCGTTGCGAGATCGAATCGGAGACCGGTGAACGAAAGCCCGCCCGACGCGAGGTCGAGGCGGGCTGAGTTTGCTTCCGGTCGTGTCGAAGTCGACCGCGTTCAGTTCAGCAGTTTCAGGCGACGGTGCGCTGTCGTCGGGAAGCGATCGGCGCCCGACCAGAACCATCGAATTCGTTCGCGATCCGGATGACGACTCAGCGGCCCCATCCCGCGAGAATCAAGGCGAGATCGGCACCGTTGACTTCGCCATCCCCGTTGACGTCCGCCGCGCAACCAAGACACGGCTGCCCCCAGGCCGCCAGCACCAGGGCGAGGTCGGCACCGTCGACCTCGCCGTCGCCGTTGAGATCGGCGGCGTCGCACGCGGCCGGATTGAAGCTGTTGCCGCCGAGATCGACCCAGGCCCCTGCAATCGCCGCCTCGGAATAATCGCAGAACCGCGTATCCCGGACCGTGGAACCCTTCGGGAACCTGCAGACCGCGAGATCGACCGGCTCGAAGAGACAGATGAACGGCGCTCCGAAGCTCCCGCTGATCGTGCAGCCCTCGATCGAAACGGCGTGCCCGGCCTCGATCGCAGGATAATTGCAGTCGGCGCTTCCAGTGACCTTCGAGTTCACGACGGAGGACTCGCCGTACAGGTACGCGCCGCCGCCCGAGCCGACCGACGCCGAACCATCGATGACGCAGTTGAGGATCTCGGCTTCCGCGTGGATCGAACCCCCGATCGCCGCTCGGTTGAAGTCGAAGGTGCAACCTTCCAACGTCACCTGCCGACCCACGACTCGGAGCGCCCCGCCCTGCCCCGCATAGTTCGCTTCCAGCCAGCAGCAGATCTGATTGTCGGAGAACCTGCATCCCGAGAAGAGGATGCTCGAGTCGTCGTCGGGCGCGGCGGAGATGAAGACCGCGCCTTCGGTGTCCACGCCTCCACCGACGTCGATGGTCCGATTGCCGCTGAATTCACAATCGATGAATTCCAGGCCTCCGATCTGCGTCGCCCGGAACGAGGATGCGAGATCGGGGGTTTCCGCGTCGATGAATCGGCAACGCGTGAATCGACTCCCGGTTCCGATGCCGCCCAGTGAGACGTGGGCCACCGGGGAATCGAACATGTTCTGGGCGTTGAATTCGCAATCCACCGCGTTCACCACGTTCGGCGCACTGACGCAATTGCCGACGAATGCGAAGTTGTCGTCGAAGGTGCAACGACTCATCTCCAACGAAGACACCGCGACGTCGCAGCGAATCGCGCCGCCGACGTCGGTCCAGGCGTTGTTCGCCGTGAACCGGCAGTCTTCCAGCACGATGGAGGTCTCCTCGCCGTAGCCGTAGACGCCACCGGCGAAACCGTCGGTCGAGCAATCCGAGATCGAAACATCGGAGCAGAACGCGTCGCTTCGTTCGAGGTCGATCCCGCCCGAACTCTCACCCCCCTCGCAACCGACCATCGATCCGCCGTTCATGATGAGACTGCCGAAGATCATCCCGATCCCACCGCCCCAACCCTAGTCGGAGAACGGTTCGCCCGCGCGACAATGCAGGAAATCGGACGAGATCACCTGGAGCGTCGCGTTGTCACCGTAC
>JABABZ010000139.1 GCA_014237965.1 Phycisphaerales bacterium
TCGTCATCCCGCATGTCGATCGTGATCGTCCCCGCGCTCGTGAAGAGATCGAGAAGCTCAAGACGATTATTCTGAGATCGAGCCAGACTCGCCCACTCGGAGGGCGTGCCGGGTCGGGCCACCATCGCTTCATCCGGAATCGGATCGGTTCGCGGGGTGACCTCACAACCCGCGCCGACCAGGACGCTCGCCACCACCAACGACGCCGATGCCGAAACACGAAGGTCTCGACCTCGGACCAGGCTCGACTCGAACCGTCGGAAAGATCGCTCGCGACCAGAAGACATCCCGGACTACCCCTCGTCCGCAAGGATGGTCGAAAGCTGTTCCGCGATGGCGTCCGCATCCTCTTCGGAGAGCCGAGGGTCGACGACCGGCCAGAGCGGTGCGTCATCACCTCCGCCGACCCGCTTCATCACCCAGACCTCGTCGTCACCCTCACGGCGACGATCGACCATCCGGATCTTCCGTCGTCGAAGGAGGATCAGCCCCAGCACGAAGCGAAACGCCTGCCGGGCCGGATCCTGCTCGGACTCCGCCGCGAGCCGTTCAAAGAGATCGACCAGAGTCTCGTCGTCGACGAACATCTGACGCTTCGAACTGGGATCGGGAACCTGGGTCCGCCACCAGCAGAGGAGCCGATCACCCAACCCCTGAGCGGGATTGGCCGATTCCCAGACCGCAGGATCGAAATCAAGACGTTCCAGGACGGGGCGATCCGGACGCTCATCGCCGGCCAGAGGACGGACCAGAGCCGCGACGCAAGGCGCCCCAACCTCGAGTTCAGCGTCGGATTCAGCGCATCGACCGGTCGTTCGACCGATCACCAGACCCTTCAAAATCGTGGACATGCCAGCATCCTAGCCGACCGGCGTTCCGCCGGACGGGATCCGTGTGCGGTCCTCGATATACTCGAAGACCAGACGCATGCTCACTTCCAGACTTCCTGCCTTCCTTGACGTCTTCAGAGGCTACGAGCCCATCGAACTCGTGGTGGAGCTGTCGATCATCTGGATCGTCGTCTGGATGATCCTTCGCTTCCTCCGCCGGTCGAGTGGTGCGGGCGTGATCAGAGGCTTCGCGGTCATTCTCGTGGTGGTCGCGATCCTGCTTCGACTCACCGGGGATGCGAACGACACGCTGGGCCGCATCCGGTTCCTCGGAGATCGGGTCGTCGGACTCGTGGCGATCATGCTCGTCGTGGTCTTCCAACCGGAACTCCGTCAGGCGATGATCACGCTCGGACGGGCCAAGATCTTCGGTCGAAGTCCGGCGGCACGGGATCGCGTGATCACCGCCGTCTCGGAAGCGGTCGACTTCCTCGCGAAGAGCCAGTTCGGCGCCATCATCGTCTTCGAACGTTCTCTGGGACTGGAGTCGCTGCTTCGAAATTCCGTTCCGATCGACGCCACCGTCGATCCTCGCCTGATTCAAGCGATCTTCTATCCGAACAACCCGCTCCATGATCTCGCCGTGGTGGTTCGCGCGGATCGGATCGTCGCGGCGAAGGTTCAACTTCCACTCGCTCCCTCGGGAGTCGTCCCCAGCCAACTCGGCAGTCGGCATCGAGCGGCGGTCGGCGTCACCCTGGACTCAGATTGCCTCGTGGTCGTCGTGAGCGAGGAGAACGGTCGGGTCCGGATCGCCGAGAACGGAGAACTCTCCCCTCCCATCGCACGGGAACGGTTCGCCGAGGAACTCGCCCGACGCCTCTCGGTCGACAAGGATCCGACGTCTCCGAGCGTGAACGAGGAGGCCGGCTGATGGAAACAAGACGCGAGCGAATCGGCAACGTGGTCACGATCAGCCTGGTGACGGTCCTGATCTGGATCTGGGCGGCGGGTGAAACCCGGGAGGACATCACCTCCTTCACGGACCTCAGACTGGTCGGACAGACCAGTGGCTCCGTGCAGATCGATCCGTCCGAGATCAACTCCGTGAGTTTCCAGATGCGTGGCGCCAGACGAGCCATCGACGCGATGGCGGCTCGATTCCGGGAACCCCTCGAAATCCAGATCGGCACGATGGGCGTTCCCGCCGAGCCCGGAGTGCATGAGATCGATCTGCTCGCGGTCGGCCAGCTGCTCGCCGACCAGGAGGGCCTCCCGGTCACCTTCCTCTCGGCCGAACCGAAGACCACTTCGATCACCATCAAGTCGCTGGAAACCCGTTCCATGACCATCCAGGTGGTCCTTCCGGAAGGGGTTCGAACCGCGGGCGCGGTCGAAGTGGCGCCGACGACGGCATCCATCACCCTCCCGTCCACCCTGGCGACGCTCCCCGACCTCTCGATTGCCGCGACCGTGTCCGACGAGGACCTGGCCAGTCTCACTCCGGGAAGACTTCAGGAGATCGAAGCGACCCTCGGCCTTCCGTCGACCCTCGCCGCCTATGAGGATGACGTCACGATCATGCCGCAGAAGGTTCTGGTCCGACTCAAGCTGGTCTCGGCGGATTCAACCCTCCTGGTTCCGTCGATTCCGGTTCAGATCGCCGGACCACCCACCGACCTCGACCAGTACCTCGTGACCATCGACCCGGCGGCGGCGTTTCTTCGAGACGTCACCTTGCGCGGCCCTGCGGAGGCGATCGCGAGCATCGCCGAGGGCAGGATGAGCGTGATCGCGTTTCTGCATCTCACGAGCGACGAGTTGGCTCAAGGCATCACGGAGAAGGCCGTCTCGATGTGGCAACTCCCCGCCGGGGTGACGGTGTCCGGCATCGGAGACGACTCGACGTCGAATCCGATGGTGCCACTGACCATCGAAGACCGCACTCGGCAACCCTGAATCGGTCTCCGGGTCGAATCACCGCGACACCGGCTCGGTGATCGCCGGGACGCCATCCGAGTTGATGCTTCGTGATCGACTTCAATCGGTCCAGACGATGGCCGCCCAGTTCTTCCGCCCTCTTCTGAGGAGGGTGAAGCCACCGTCCAGGAGATCTCCGTTCTCGAACGGACGATCTTCCGCGACGGGTTCGCCGTTGATGCGAACCGCCCCTCCCTTGATGAACTCGCGAACCTCCCGGTTGCTGGATGCGAGCCCGAGATCCTTGAGCGCCGAGCCGATCGTGGGCCCCTCGTCTTCGAGCAGGCTCTTGCGAGAGACGGTTCGAGACGCGAGGTCGTCCGCGATCGTCCGAAGAGTGTTCTCGTCGAGGCCACGCACCTCTCCGCTGAAGAGCGCGGCAGATGCAGCCTTCGCCGACTCCACCGCGGCCACGCCATGGAGCATCCCGGTCACCTCGTCCGCCAGGCGACGCTGGGCCGCCCGCTCCTGGGGGCGTTCCTTGTTGGCCGTCTCGAGCGCTTCGATCTCGGCACGATCCAGAAACGTGAACCACTTCAGGAAGTTGGCCACGTCATCGTCGGCGGAGTTGAGCCAGAACTGATGGAATCGGTAGGGACTGGTTCTCTCCGCGGTCAGCCAGATCGCACCGGCTTCGGACTTGCCGAACTTGCCACCGTCGGCCTTGGTGACCAGCGGCGCGGTCACTCCGTAGGTTTCGGCACCCTCGTCCGAGGCGGTTCGTTCGAGCCGCCTGGTCAGATCGATCCCTGCGACGATGTTCCCGTACTGATCGCTTCCGCCCATCTGAATCGTCACCCCGCGGGTGCGATGGAGATGAAGGAAGTCGTAGGCCTGAAGCACCTGATAGCTGAATTCCGTGTAACTGATCCCCTGCTCTCGCTCGTTGAGCCGCGAACTCACCGACTCCTTCTGCATCATCACGTTCACCGAGAAGTGCTTCCCGATGTCGCGCAGCAACTCGATGAACCCGATTCGGGAGAGCCACTCGAGGTTGTCGACGATCTCTGCGCGATTCCCACACCCGGCCGAGAAGTCGAGCACCCGCTCGAAGATCGGGCGCTGCGCCTCGACATTCGCCTGTACCTGTTCGGTGGTGAGAAGGGGCCGCTCGGCGCTCTTGCCGGACGGGTCACCGATCATCCCGGTTCCACCGCCCATCACGACGACCGGATGATGTCCCGATCGTTGAAAATGAGCGAGCAACATGATCGGAATCAGGTTCCCGATGGTGAGGCTGTCCGCCGTCGGATCGAAACCGACATAGGCGGAGCGCGGCTGCTCGGCGAGATGCCCCGCCAGTTCGTCGGAAGTCGCTTGATGCAGCAGGCCACGCCACGAGAGTTCATCGAGAAATTTGCTCAAGGGTGGCTCGCGAATCAGAGGAAGAGGATCGCCTCACGCAGGACAGGAAGCCGGACGATCCCCTGCATATCGTCGAAGGCGGCTCGAGGACTTGAACCGAGGCCTTCCGCGCTCATGCCTCGGCGACGGATTCGGTCTTCGCGGCGATGTCGCTGATCATCGAATTCCATGCGGCATCGAAGGAGTCCCGACCTTCGATCTGCAGCCGTTCGGCGAGCGCCTCGAGATCGATCCCCGCCGACGTCGCCCCGCTGAGCACCGCCTCGCAGTCCCCACCGTCGGTCGGGATGGGACCATCGACCGCCCCGTGATCTCCGAATGCCAGGAGCGTCTTCTCCGGCATGGTGTTGACGGTATCGGGCGCCGCGAGGGCGGTTATGTAGAGCGTGTCGGGAAGCGCCGGATCCTTGGTGCCGGTGCTCGCCATCAGGAGACGCTGCGGCTTGGCGCCGTGCTCCTTCAACTCGGCCCATCTCTCGCCGTTGATGAAGTCGTGGAATGCCTTGTAGGTCCGTTCCCCGATCGCGATTCCCACCGCGTTCTGCAGGTCACCCTCCAGCTCGTCGGCCGTCGCCTTGTCCCAGCGGGAGACGAAGAGACTCGCGACCGAGCAGACGAACGGATCCAGGCCCGCCTCGATGCGACGTTCCACACCGCGGGTGTAGGCTTCAGCCGCCGCGAGGTAGTGCTCACGTGAGAAGAGCAGGGTGACGTTGACCGGAACGCCGGCGAAGATGAGTTCCTCGATCGCCGGCAGACCTTCCTGGGTGCCCGGGACCTTGATGAAGAGATTGTCCCGACCCGCCTTCGCGTGAAGGTGCTTCGCCTGGGTGATGGTGTTCGCGGTGTCGTTGGCGAGAAGCGGCGAGACCTCGAGGCTCACCCAGCCGTCGACGCCTCCGGTCGCCTCGTGAATCGGCTTGAAGAGATCCGCGGCTCGCTGGAGATCGTGGATCGCGAGTTCGAAGAACAGCGACTCGGTATCGAGCCCGTCCCCGAGAAGTTCGCGGATCTGATCGTTGTAGCTGTCGGAGCCGCCGATCGCCTTCTGGAAGATCGACGGGTTCGAAGTGAGCCCCGTGACCGACAGGTCGTCGATGTATCGCTGGAGCGTCCCCTCGTTGAGGAGATCTCGAGTGATGTTGTCGAGCCACAGGCTCTGGCCGAGTTCGTGAAGGTCTTGAGTGGCGGTCATCAGAAGGATCCCTGAAGTGGTCAGGTGGTCGGAGTTCTCGCGGTCCAGAACGATCTGGACGCGGTTCTGGTAGTTTCGCCCCCGCAGCGTATCAGGCATGCCGCACCCGTACAGCGGCACCGGCTGCGATTGGCCGATGGATTCTCAGGAGAAACAACGAACATGAGTGTCAGCAGCCTCGTCGACCGACCCCGTCTCGACCAACTTCCCGAGTGGAAGGATCTGGCCCGCCATCGAAAGACCATGGCGAAGACCACGATCGCGGACCTCTTCGCGGACGACGCTCGCCGTGGTGCTCGATGCTCCACCGAAGCGCTCGGCATCCATTTCGACTGGTCGAAGCACCTGGTCACGAACGAGACCATGAAGCTGCTCTTCGCACTGGCGAAGGCGGCGGGCGTCGAAGGACATCGGAAGGCGATGTTCAAGGGTGAGAAGATCAACATCACCGAGGATCGGGCCGTGCTGCACACCGCCTTGAGAGCACCGGCCGACGCGGTGATCAAGGTCGACGGCGAGAACGTGGTCCCGGCCGTTCATGACGTGCTTCGAAGGATGGGCGCTTTTGCAAACCGAATTCGAAGTGGAAAGTGGAAGGGACACTCCGGAAAACCGATCAAGAACATCGTCAACATCGGCATCGGCGGTTCCGACCTCGGCCCCGCCATGGCCTACGACGCGCTCCGAAAATACTCGAGTCGGGATCTGACGATTCGATTCGTCTCCAACGTCGACGCCAACGACTTCTACGAGAAGACGCTCGACCTCGACCCCCGAGAGACACTCTTCATCGTCTGCAGCAAGACCTTCACCACCCTCGAGACGATGACCAACGCGCACACCGCGCGAAAGTGGATCCTCAAGGCCTTCGGTGGAGATGCCGCCGCGAGCGCCAAGCACTTCGTCGCGGTTTCGACCAATGCCGACGAGGTCGCCAAGTTCGGCATCGACACCAGGAACATGTTCGGATTCTGGGACTGGGTCGGCGGACGGTATTCGATGGACTCCGCGGTGGGTCTGAGCACGATGGTCGCCATCGGACCGAAGGGATTTCGCGAGCTTCTCGGCGGTTTCCACGACATGGACGAGCACTTCCGGACCACCCCGATGACCCGGAACCTTCCGGTGATCCAGGCGTTGATCGGCCTGTGGTACGCCGACTTCTGGGATGCCGGCACCGTGGCGATCCTCCCCTATGACCAGTATCTCGATCGCTTCAGTTCCTACCTCCAGCAACTCGAGATGGAATCGAACGGCAAGCACACCCGCCTCGACGGCAAGCACGTCAAGTGGGGCACCTGTCCGGCGATCTGGGGACAGCCCGGAACCAACGGGCAACACGCCTTCTATCAGATGATTCATCAGGGCACGCGAATGGTTCCCGCGGACTTCATCGTCTTCGCGGACCCGGTGAACAAGATCGGAGATCATCACGACAAGCTCGTGGCCAACGTGTTCGCCCAGACCGAAGCCCTCGCCTTCGGCAAGAGCGTCGCGGAGATCGAGGCCGAGGGCGTGCCGGCATGGCTGGCTCCGCACAAGGAGATGGAAGGCAACCGCCCGACCAGCACCTTCCTCTGCGACAAACTCACGCCGAGAATGCTCGGACGCCTCATCGCCCAGTACGAGCACAAGGTGTTCGTGCAGGGATCGATCTGGCAGATCAATTCCTTTGATCAATGGGGAGTCGAGTTGGGCAAGAAAATGGCCCAGGCGATGATCCCGGAACTCAAGTCGAAGGATCGCCCGAAACTCGGCCACGATTCGTCGACGAATTCACTGATCCGGAAGTACCGATCGCTCCGCGGTCGGAAGTGAGCGGTTCGGGGGATACGACTCCACCCGCGCCGGTCACGCTCCCGGAAGATCCTTCGCGAGCAGATTCGCGACCTCGATCACCTGAACGACCGCCTCGTCGATCTCCCGGCGGGTCGTCGCCCGCGAGATCGAGAACCGAACCGAACCGTGGGCCACGAATTCCGGAATGCCCATCGCGAGCAGCACCGGAGACGGTTCCAGAGATCCGCTGGCACAGGCAGCTCCGGCGCTGGCATGAATGCCCCGTTCGGAGAGAAGCAGCAGCAGACCCTCCGCGGCCAGTCTGGGAAAACCAAGGCTCGATGTGGTCCAGAGCCGGGGAGTCGTGCTCCCGTTGATGACCAGGTCGGGCCTCCCGGCCCTCACCCCGGTTTCGAAGTCATCCCGCAATCCACCGGCGGCGACGAACCCGTCGCCTTCCAGCCATTCGGCCGCCGCGGCCGCGGCCACGCCCATTCCGACGAGCGCCGGCACGTTCTCGGTACCGCCCCGCCGATCCCGTTCCTGCGAGCCGCCGATCATCTGAGGCTCCAGACGGGTTCCCCGGGAGACGAACATCCCCCCCGCACCCTTGGGGCCATGGAACTTGTGGGCGGCGAAGG
>JABABZ010000013.1 GCA_014237965.1 Phycisphaerales bacterium
CTGGAGCGGACCATTGATCTGGATCGCATCGCCGTGCCGTCGGTTCCGACTGCGGAGGAGCTGGCACGGCCCGCGACCGATCTTGATCGTGACGTGATGGCCACGCTTCGAGATGGAGCGTCCGTGCAGGTCGCCGGTCAGGATGGGCGGCTCGCGCAGGAGTACGGCGCCGTCCGAATCGATCCACTTCCGGATTCCTGGGTGGACATGGATCAGCCCTGGGCCCGGCTCCACCCATCGAACGGCCGCATCGTCGAGATGCAGGCGAACGAAGGGAAGATGCGGGTGCCGAATCAGGCCATCGAGTCCGGCCGACTCCAGGGCGAAGTTCGAATCCGAATATACGAGCCGCGACTCGACGGAAAGGACGTCCCGCTGGATCAACGGAAACCGTCCGTGGTCATCGAAGCGGAGGAGGCGGATTACGACGCCGCCGCAGGCGAGATTCACAGTCCCGCGCTGGTCCGGGTCTCGACCTCGGAGGCGTCCTTCACCGGAGAGGATCTTCGGATCTTCTTCGAGCCGGACGGTTCACGAATCGCCAGATTGACCATCGAACGGGCGATCGAGCCGATCATCATCCGCCCTTCGCAGTCGTCGGCGACCACACCCGGCAGTTCGCCGTCCACTCCGGTGCCCGCGGCGAAGTCGGTCGATCCGGTGCCCGCGGCGAAGTCGGTCGATTTGGTGTCCGCGGCGAAGTCGGTCGATCCGGCCGACGAAACCGACGCCAAGGCGTGGGCCGCGAATCGCGATTCCGGCGCCGGCGGTGTT
Organism: Phycisphaerales bacterium; assembly: GCA_014237965.1. Lineage (GTDB taxonomy): Bacteria > Planctomycetota > Phycisphaerae > Phycisphaerales > SM1A02 > UBA12014. Next base: position 775 of record JABABZ010000013.1, read on the forward strand.
CGAGTCGATCGTGGTCGGGACATCGATGAAGACGAGCCGGTCGATTCCGATGCGTGGTATCGACTCGTGCTCCAGGACGATGTTCTCGTCGAACGACTCGCATTCGACGCTCAGGGGATCGCCACTCGGAGTACGGTCGAGGGCGATCGGCTCGTCGCCACTTTCGCCATGGGCGAAGGTGGGCTGGACGCATCGTTCGCGGCGGCCGCGCCGGTTCCAGCATCGGCGATGCCGCTCCGAGCCTCGAATCTCATTTCTGCCTCGGCGCTCGCCCACGGGCCGGTACGCGAAGGGGACGTGGATGAACCGGACTCCGAACTGGTACGCGTGCACTTCTCCGGACGGTTGGTGATGATTCCCGATCCGAGTGCAGCCACTCGAATGCAGGACAAGGCGGATGCCGAGATCGTGATCGAGTCGGATTCGGGTGAGGGAATCGTGCTGGCCGACGAAGGCAATGAGGCGACCGGTTCCTGTGCCCGATTGGAGTACCGCACTCACTCCGAGCGGATCGATCTGATCGGTGACGAACAACACCCGCTGGTCATCGAGAGTCCGCGTTTCGCCCTCGAAGGCGGACGGTTCTGGATGGTCAGAGCTGATGGAGAGGGTGGCCTCGTCGGCGCCGGAAGGATGCGATTCGAAGACGATGGCGCGATGCGGGTTCGATCCGCATTCCGAAGTGCCGCCGATCTCTACGCGATCGGAATGAAGACCCTGCTCGCCGCCGGTCCCGGCGCGGAGCATGCGGTGGCGTTCGCGGCGGTTTCCGCCGTGGGACAGGATGCGCCGCCCGCCGACGGCGGTTCGCCTCGGCTGGAGATCCACTGGGAGGGCGGCGTCGATCTCGACTTCGACGACCTTCAGGAGGACGGGCGACTGGAACAGGCCCGCTTCCGCGGTGACGTCAGGGTTGCCAGCGACGACTTCAAACTCGGCTCCGACGCGCTGGTCGTCGATTTCGCCAAGGGTGGAGACGGCGAGGCCATCGAACGAATTCTCGCGACCGGCGGGGCGCGGGTGGATCGAGTCGGTGAAATCGGTTCGCTCCAGGCCAGGTCCATCGATCTCGCGTTGACGCGAACGGACGACGGCCGGACCACGCCGACCGCGATGGTGGCCGAAGGCGACGTCGAAGCGAGCGATCCCGGTCAGACGCTTTGGACGAATCGACTGGTGGTTCGCTTCCGCCCGCGTGCGGAAGACGAGCCTGCGGACGCGACGAGTTCGGGCATCGCCGGGGAGCTTGCCGGCGGTGACGTGGGGGCGGTGGAGATCACGACCGTGGATGCCGCGGATGGCGTCCAGGTCAGGTTGGAGGAAGGAGCCCGGGTCTTCGCGGACCGGCTCGAAGGTGACGGCGTGAACCGGACGTTGCAACTCGCAGGTGACGATGTGATGGTGCTTCGCGCCAATGTCGTTGCGGACAACCTCCGGGACGTCCAGTTCGACGACGAGTCTCGAACCGTTCGTGGGACGGGACCCGGCCGATTCCGCTACTACGACGAGAGCGTCGTTCCGGAATCGAAGGGGCGCATCGAGCGGCCCTCGCCGCCCACTCGAACATCACTGGCGGCCACCTGGTCACAGGCGATGCTGTACAACGAGGCGGCCAACGAAGGGGGCGGTCGACTCGATCTCGAAGGCGACGTCCGTGTTCGAAGCACCCCTGACCCGATGACCAGCGATCGTCTCGACGCTCGGCGAGTCTCACTCGACCTCTCCAATGAAGTCGGTGGTGTTCGCCCGGCAGGGGAACGTGACGAGGGACTGCTCGGACGGGAGGGTGGCAAGACGCTCGACCGGTTGATCGCTCGTGGCGACGCGGTTCTGGAGAGTCGAACCTGGAACAGTTCCGCCCGACGGGGCGACCCTCGGCTCTTCCGAGTGAACGGCGATCATGTGGAGTACACGGTCGCCTCTCGTGAGGCGTTGGTCGATGGCTCGGGCGGATTGCTCGTGCACGATCCGGAACCGTCCAGCACCAAGGCCGAGCGAGGCCCCGCGTCGACCGCCGGATTCGGCATCGATGGGACCAGCCGGTTTCGCTGGGCCAGACGAATGACCATGAATCGCGAGATCGATGATCGATACCTCGTGATCATGGAGCAGGAGGTCGAGGTGCTGCATGCGGGCATCGATCCCGCGGACACCTTGTCGATGACCGCGGATCGGCTCGAGGTCACGCTCGAACGTCCTGAAGAGCGGGCGGCGGAAGCCGAGCCGGCCAATGCGTCGACGACCGACTCCGATGAGGAAGGCGGGAAGGGCGGGAAGGACGGGAAGGACAAGACGACCGGAACCGAGTCGATGGCTGCCGGCGTGGAACTCGGCGGGCCTGCGGAACTGGTCCGAGTCAGGGGTATCGGGCGGGTCTTCATTCGAACGCCGGATCACGACATCGAGTGTCAGGAGTTCGATTACAACGTGGATACCCAGATCGCGATGCTCCGGGCGAATCCGGGTCGCGTGGTCACCGTGCAGTCCAAGGGGGCTGCGACGCCGATTCGGGCGGAACGCGTCCAGTGGGATCTTCGAACCGGTCGAATTCGAATTCTCGGTGGCGAAGGCGGAATCGCACGGTGATCGAGGAGGTCACCGCCCGTCATGTCTGACGGCGTCAGGGGGGACCGCCAGAACACCGGGATTCGATTTCACAGCTCGGTACGGATTTCCCAGAGGTCGGGAAAGAGCGGTCGGAAGAGCGTCTCGCGAAGGTATGCGACGCCGGGTGAGCCGCCGGTTCCCCGTTTGAAGCCGATGGTTCTTTCGACCATCTTCACGTGTCGGTATCGCCACTCCTGAATGCCCTCGTCGAGATCGACGAATCGTTCGCAGAGATTCCGCAGGGTCGGATGGTCGCGATAGATGCGGATCAACTCCGGCTGGAACTCAGGGCACGATTCGGTGGCTGCATCGACCGGAGCATCCAGAAGCTCGTTGGGAACGGAGACCTTCTCCGACCGAAGATACTGGAGGAGTGATCGCCAGATCGAGGGTTCGGCCAGCCGTCGTTCGAGGGCGGCATGCTCGGGGCTGTCCTCGGCGTAGTTCTTCAGCGGCCCGGGTCGCTTGTATCCGAGCATGAACTCCCACTCGCGGAACTGGGCCGACTGGAATCCGCTCGAGTTCGCAAGGAATGAACGGAATGAAAGGAATGAGACGGGGGTCATCGTTTCCAGGACGTCGATCTGCTTCACCATCGTCTTCAGGATGGTGAGGATTCGATCAAGCGTGCTCGCGGCGCTGTCGAGGTCGCCCTCGTCGAGCCGCTTCCGTAGTCCTTCGGTCTCGTGGATCTGTTGTTTGAACCACAGTTCATAGACCTGATGGATGATGATGAACAGCATCTCGTCATGTTCGGGCCCGTCTGACTCGGGGACTTGAAGCGAGAGGAGTTCGGGAATTCGAAGATAGCTGGCGTAAGTGAGTTCCACGCCGGCAATGCTACGCCGAACCTGGTCCGCCCGCGCCGATCGCCTCGGCGAGAGGTTGCCACGCATGAGGTGTCTGGAGCCCGTGCCGCTTGCACAGCAGGCCTGCGGTGATCTGGGACGAGAGGAAGATCACCGGGAGCCCGGAGCCCGGGTGGGTGCCACCGCCCACCAGCCAGACGCCATCGACCTCCTCGAGCTTGTGCTGAGGTCGCTTATGGAGCATCTGATCGAGTCCGTGTGCGAGATTGAAGGTGGCTCCATGGTTGATCCGTTCGCTGGCCCAGTCGGCGGGCGTGACCTGCTTTTCGACCCGGATCCGGGAGCGGAGTCCCTCGATGCCGAAGACCGATTCGAGCTTCTCGATCGTTGCGTCTCGAAGCGCCGGCCCCCGTTGGTGGAATCTTCGCCGTCCGACTGGTTGGTCTGGTGGATGGCCGGGGCCGTGGCCGTTTCCGCCGTCGCCCTGTTCATCTCCCTTCAGAACATGCATCGTTTCCGTCGAGCACCCGAGGTGCTCGATCCGGATGACCAGGGGTGGTCGGTCACGGTCTGCATTCCGGCTCGAAATGAAGCCGACAATCTCGAATCGTGTGTTCGAAGCGCCCTGGATTCGGCCGACGCCGATCCGGCTTCATCGACGACGGTGATGGTCTACGACGATGCCAGTGACGACTTGACGCCCGCGATCCTCGCCAGGCTGGCGAGTGGCGACGAACGAGTGGTCGGGGCCGACGTCGATCCACTCCCGGCGGGATGGAACGGGAAGCAGCACGCCTGTGACCGAATGGGTCGTCAGGCCGAGACGGACTGGCTTCTCTTCACCGATGCGGACGTTCGATTCACTCCGGACTGTCTGAGACGAACTCGCGCCGCGGTGCATGCCCAACGCGGCGTCACCGGCGAGGTGGCGTTGCTCTCCGCATTTCCTCGCGAACGGACCGGCTCGGTCGGCGAGACCTTGGTCGTCCCGCTGATTCACTTCATCCTGATGAGCTATCTGCCGATCGGACGGATGCGTTCGACGCTCGATCCCGCGTCGAGTGCGGCCTGCGGGCAGTTCGTTCTCGTTCGGCGATCGGTCTGGATGGACGTCGGAGGCCACGCGGCGATTCGAAATTCGATGCACGACGGCGTCCGCCTTCCGCGGATTTTTAGACGCGCGGGGCATGCGACGGACATCTTCGATGGCACGGACGTCGCGGATTGCCGGATGTACCACGGTTTTCTCGAGACCTGGCGAGGGTTCGCGAAGAATGCCTACGAAGGGCTGGGGAACATCTTCCTGCTGGTGCTTCTCACGATTCTTCACCTCTGCGGACACGTGGCACCATGGTTCGTCCTTGCTCTTTCGGCGTTCTTGGCGTCAAAACGCGGGGAATCATCGAACGTGTCCACCGTCGCATTGGTGCTTGCATGCGTCGCGATCACGATTCAACTCACCCATCGATTCCTGTTGGCGGCCCGTTTCAAGCAGGCCTTGACCGGCGTGTTTCTGCATCCAGTGGCGATGGCGGTGTTCACGGCGCTGCAGTGGTGGAGCCTCGTGTTGCACGTGACGGGACGACGAAGCTGGCGAGGTCGACCGGGTTGACGGGGCGCTCAGGCTTGACGAAGCGTCCTTCGTGTGGGTAGCGTTCACTCGTGCCGAACGAAGACCGATTGGATCGGATCGAAGCGCGGCTGGCGGACTTGGTCGATCGTATTGATCGGCTCGAGGAGTTGCAGTCTCGTCACGATCCGAGTCAGCCGGTCAATCGTTCGCAGGATTCCTCGAAGGACGTCGTGGGTGACACCGCGGACTCCGGAACGGACGCACCACCATCAGCGGGCCTCGACCGGTCCGCTCCGGAAGCTGCAGCCAATGCGGCCGACGAGGCGACTCCGACCGTCCCGTCGGCCGCGGCTCCTTTCAGGAAAGCCCAAGCGGCGGCGCCACCACCATTCCCTCCGGTTTCGGGAGGTATCGCCGACTCGTCCGACGAGTCCTCCGACGCCGTCGCCGCATCGGCATCGAAGATCGCGGAAACGGGTCCCGGCTGGTCCCCCGGACGCGGTGATGATCCACTCGAGTCGCCCGATCCGGCCATTGCCACCGTCGGCTCCTCGGGCCCACCCTCGACGCGTGCGGTCAAGGACGGATCGCGGGCGCTGGAGCAGCTGATCGGCGGACGAATCATGGCGGTGGTCGGCGGGGTGATCGTGATCCTCGCGGGCCTCTTCTTCGCGAAACTCGCATACGACAGCGGATGGATCGGCGGGATCCCTCCGATCGTCCGCGCCCTGACGCTCGCCGGTTTCGGCGTGGTCTTGCTGGTGGCGGGGGAGGTCGTCCATCGACGATTCGGCAAGGCGGCGGCGATCGGCCCCTTCCTCGCCGGGCTTGGCATCCTCTACGTCGACGCCTGGGTCTCGGGCACGGTCCTCGGACTGCTCGATCCCCTCGGTTCGCTCGTGGCGATGGGGCTGGTCACGATCGTAGGAATCGTCGTCACGGCCCGGTCGGGCTCGGTCGCGATCGGAATCACGAGCATCGCCGCCGGCGCCTTCGCACCGTATTTCGCCGGCGGGGATGGTGGGCCGGCCGGTCTCGGCATCTACCTGACGGCCCTCCTGGTGGTCGCGTTCGTCGCCGCGTCGATCCGGCCGCGACCGTTCCTCCGCATCCGGGTCCCCGCCTTCTCGATCCTTCTGGTCGCCGCGATCCCCTGGATGTTCCTCTCGATCGATCGCGGGGAGGTCACGGTTCTCCTCATCATCGGATCCGGGTGGTGGCTGCTGGTCCACGCACAGGCGTTGCACACGGCGACCCGGGGGCTGGCCTCGAAGTGGAACGCGGGCCTTGGGTTCGCGTCGACCGCGGTGTTCGCGATCGCGATGCCACTCGCCGTCCGGGCGGCGGGCGGCGGCGTTGTGGCCTGGAACACGCTCGACGGGTGGATCCCGCTCGGTCTCGCGGCGCTGGCGATGGTCACGATCTTCCAGGCCGGAACGGGCCTGGACGCCATCCGTCCGTCCGAGGCTCGATCACCGTTGAGACGGCGCGAGCGGACGGTCGACCTCCTGTCGCTGGTGCTCTGGGTCGAGACCGCGGTGCTGCTCTTCGTCGCCGCCGGGCTGCTGCTCGAAGGGCCGGCGATCCCGGTCGCCTGGTGCGGACTCGGTCTCGCCGCGGCGTATCTCGCCCATCGACTTCGAAGCCGTGGCGTGGCGGTGTGCTCGCTGATCGTCGCCATGCTCGGCCAGTTCGCGGCGACGGTGGTCGTATTCATTAACGCGGGGAACGTCGGGGTCGATCCCTGGTTCAAGGAGACCGGCTGGCAATGGCAGCCGGAACCGAATCAGTGGTTGCCGCTTCTGGCGCTCGCGGTCATTGCTCTCGTCGCCCGCCTCTGGCCCGTCCGTTCGACGTCTTCGGAAGATCGCGTGCCCGCGGGTCCGTCGGTGGCGCTCTGGATGGGCGGCCTGCTCTTCGTACCCTCCATGATCATCTTCGCGTACGACTGGTCGCTCATGTCGATGGTCGTCGCGGGGATTCCCGTGTTGGCGGCCCTCATCGTGCAACGCGGCCGTCGCGACCGTGCGGGATGGTCCGCGGCATACGGGCTGAATCTGCTGGCGACGGTGATCGCCGTCTTCCTCCTTCTGAGTCTCGTGTCGGAGCGACAGGGGTGGGGACCCGGCGTGGGATTCCCCCCGTCCGTTTCGGAACTCGGACTCTTCGCGTGGGCGATGATCCCGTTCGGGGGGCTCGTGGTGATGATGATCGATCTGGCCCGGGGAACCGAGACGGTGATCTCCCCGATTCGGCATCGGATCGTCGGCTGGGCGAGCAGCGTGCAGTTCCTGCTTCTGGGTGGGTTGGGTGCGATGCTCCTGTTCGTTTCCACCGACACGCCGTGGGAGCTGGGCGTGGGAGAATTCCTCGCGGTGACCATCGGGATCTCGGTCGTCGGCGCGGCCCTTGTCCTCGTCTCGGGCCGAACGTCGCTGCGGATCAGCCGATCGCTCGCGGCGGTGGCGGTCCTGGTCATGGCGTGGGTCTGGGTCCTGGTGTCGGTCCTCGATGCGTTCATCGGATGGAGTTCATGCGCGACGTCCGCGCCTCTGGCTTGGAACCTCCGCTTCTGGAGTGGCGTGATCGAGATCGTCGGCCTCGTGGTGATCGCCTGGGACTGGCCTCGCGCCGCCGCATTCGATGTCGATGGGGAGCGGAATCGCGACCGGTTCGTCCACATCGCGGGTCTCGAAGCGATCGCCCTGGGCATGGTGCTCGGCTCGCTGGCCCTGCTCGACTACTTCGGCCCCGACGACGTCACGCTGAACGCCGCGTTGAGCATCTTCTGGGCCCTCTACGCGATCGGGCTCATCGTCGCGGGGTTCATCCGCGACGTCCCTGTGATTCGCCACATCGGACTGGGGCTGCTCGGGGTGACCGCCCTCAAGTTCCTGTTGATCGACCTCGGCCGGGCGGCCACGATCTACCGCGTCGTCTCCGCGCTCGGCGTCGGACTGCTGATGGTCGCCACCAGCATGCTCTACGTACGATTCGGCTCGAAACTCCAAGATCAGACGGACGAACCGTCGGATTGATGTTTCGGTCGCAATCAGATCCGCATGACGCTCAATCCTCGTGGATCTCGGCCACCGCACCATCCGCAATGGCATAGACCGACCGTGACGTGGTGGGCCTGACCCGCACGCCCCTCGCGTACGGTGTGAACGCGGGAAGGATCAACTGGCGGGGTTCGAGGATGAAGGCATGGGCGAGCGTTCTCTTCGAGCCCGAACCGAGCGGGATCACCGGATGGCGATGGCCCGCAATGAGCATCGAATCGTCGTCCGTGGACTCCCCGTCGTCCGCTCGTGGATGGTGTCGAAGTTCGAACGGTCCGATTCGTCGATGCTCGCCGTCATCATCGATTCGCCACGACGGAGGAATGGTCCCCGAAGCCTCCGCATCGCTTCCGATCATCGAAATCGGAATATTGATGCGGTGTCGCCAACGGGCGAATCCGACGATCAGCGGGTCGTCGGGATCCTCGGCGAGTTGGACGAGATCACCCAGCAGCGTGATGCGTTTCGGTTGCCATCTCGCAACGATCCGTTCGAGTCGATCGAGGGCTTCCTCGGCGATGCCTTCGGGCATGGAGACGGCGAGCGATCGATGTGTTTCGGGGGTTCCGAGATGAAGGTCGGCGATGACCAGGTTGCTTCGGTCGACCAGCAAGGCGGCGCGCTCTGCGAGGAGTTTCACGGGCTCGCCCGCAATCGTGATGTCAAGATCCTGCGGCATGGCGTTCGTCGATCGGGATTTCGGAAGACTGCGGGTGAGGCCTCGACATCCGAATCATCGTTTCGGCTCGACCGGTGCCGTCTGGATGGCCACCATGTCACGATAGTGGTCGCTCTGTTCGAGAAGCTCGTCGTGGGTTCCACTGGCGACGATCGTTCCTCCTTCGAGGATCACGATCAAGTCCGCGTGCCGGATGGTGCTCAGTCGGTGAGCGATTGCAAAGGTGGTTCGGCCGACGAGAAGGCGATTGATCGACTGCTGAATCAGTCGCTCGCTGGCGGAGTCGAGGTTGCTCGTCGCCTCGTCCAGAATGAGGATCCGCGGATCGGCGAGGATCGCCCGGGCGATCGCGAGTCGTTGTCGCTGACCGCCGGACAGCCGCACGCCCCGTTCCCCGATCAGGGAGTCGAATCCCGTCGGAGTCGCTTCGATGAACTCGAGGGCGTTCGCCGCGGCGGCGGCTTCGCGAATCTCCTCGACGGTCGCATCACGACGACCGAACGCGATGTTCTCGCCGATGGTGCCGTCGAAGAGGAACACCTCCTGTTCGACGATGCCCAGCAGCGATCGATAGTCGTCGAGCTGGAGATCCCGCAGGTCGACGCCATCGAGCATGATCGAGCCCGTGTCCGGATCCTCAAAGCGGGCGATCAGGTTGCAGAGGGTCGTCTTGCCGGCACCCGAGGCGCCGATGAACGCGATCAACTGACCGGGCTCGGCGACGAACTCGACGCCGTGAAGCACCGGATGGTCGGTGTCCGGATACGAGAATCCGAGTCCTCGGACTTCGACTCGTCCCTTGACGAGTTCGGGAACCAGATCCCGCGCAGAATCGCGGTCGGGCATTTCCGTGGGCTCCTCGAGCAAGTCGAGAATCCGATCGAGACCCGCGAGATTGGTCTGGAGGTTCGTGGCCGTCGCGGCCAGCGTCTCGACCGGTCCGAGGAGCATGATGAGGTAGGTCAGGAACATGACGAGATCACCGGTCGTGATCTCCCCGTCGATCACCTGGATCCCGCCGTAGAACAGGAGACCGGTGGTCGCGATGGGGATCGCGATCGCCCACGCCAGTTCGGTGATCCGCGACCACCACCAGATGTTGATGCCCTGCCGGGCCATCAGGTTGTTCCCGCGGACGAAACGGCTCGACTCGCCGCGACTCCGGCCGAACGCCCGGACCACGCGAATGCCACCGAAGACCTCGGTGGCGTGGGAATCGACCTGCGATCGGAGCAGTCGGTGATCACGGTGGAGCGGACGGATCCGCCCGATCCAGGTTCGATGGGTGAGCCAGACCATCGGCAACAGGACCAGCGCACCCATCAGGAGTCGCCAGTCGGTGAACGCGAGGATCATCAGGCTTCCCAGGAGCTGGACGATCGCCCGCGAGGGGTTGTAGACGAGTCCGAAGATCAGTTCCGCGACGCCGCCCGCATCGTCGCGAAGCATGCTCGCGACCCCGCCCGAGCGAAGGTCGTGGATGCGTTGAAGCGGAAACCGGATGATGTGATCGAGGACCTTCCGGCGGACGTCGACGGCGAGCAGCTGTGTCGCCTTCGTGGCGAGCCATCGTCCGCTCAGGCCGATGGCGACCGCGAGGAAGGAGATCACGACCATCGCGATCGCGATCGCGATGAGCAGGCGACGTGGGTTGCCCAGGTCCCACCATTCGGGCATCCAGGCCGTCACGGTCTCGGGCAGTCCGATTCCGGTGAAGGCGTAGTCGATCGCGATCTTGGTGGCCGCGGGGGTGATCAGCTTCAGCCCGGTCGCGATGGTCAACGTGCAGAGCGAGATGAGGATCGGTCCGCGATGGCGACCGAGCATGCTGAAGAACGTGCGGAGAAGATCGAGGGCCCCCCGCGATCGCTTGAGGGAACGGACCGTGCCCTGTCGATTCACCGTCGTTTGTTTGGACTTCGGGCGGTTGCGACGACGCTTGAGCAGATCGAGGTACGCGCGGAAGCGGCGACTGCTGGAGCCCGTTCGGAGCAGGGGATCCTCGGCGAAGTCCGGGTCCTCTGAATCGGCGGATGGGTTGGTCATGGAGAAGTACTCGTTCGATCGGGGTCGGCGATGCCTCGATCACCTTGAATCGTGACCGCGATCGGGGAGTTGTCAGGCACCCGTCGCCGATTCCGGATCTCGGGATTGCCGAGCTGACCGCAGGCCGCCATGACATCACGGCCCTTGGTTCCGCGTCGTTTGGTGAATTGTCCGTTGGCGATCGCTCGTTCCGTGAACGTGGTCACGGAGGATTCGGTGGGTGCCGGCCATGGCGAGTCACGACGCGGATTGTAGGGAATGACGTTCAGTGAACACCGGAGCGGTCGCAGGTAGTCACAGACCTCGTCGCAATGTTGAACGCCATCGTTGACTCCGGGGATCAGGACGTACTCCACGCAGATCGCGGACTTCGGTCGGCCCGCCCATCCCAGCATGGCGTTCATGAGATCGTCCATGGGCCACGCTCGGTCCACCGGCATGATCTCGGCGCGGATCGCATCGTTGGGAGCGTTGAGACTCACCGCGAGGTTGAGTCGGTGGAATCCCGGTTCCACGGCGAGTTCTCCCAGGCGGCGGATGCCGTCGGGATTTCCAACCGTCGAGACGGAGATGTTCGAAGCGGCGATCGCGGGACCATCGTGGTCGGCGAGGACCCGGATCGCCGGAATCACCGCATCGAGATTGTCGGTCGGCTCACCCATGCCCATGAAGACGATGTTCTTCGGCCTGATGCCGATCTGGTGGGCCGCGGCATGCCACTGGGCGACGATGTCTGCGGTGGGAAGCTGTCGCACGAGTCCCATCTGGGCGGTCTCGCAGAATCGACATCCCATCGCACAGCCGATCTGGCTGGAGACGCAGAGCGTTCGCGTGACGGTGCCGTCCCGTTTCCGCATCGGAATGAGCACCGACTCGGTCTCGACTCCACCGGGAAGCGAGAGCGTGAACTTGGTGGTCTCGCCTTCCACCTCCTGTCGGCCCAGTTCGTGCATCGCGGGTGAGGTTCCGCGCGGAACGACTCCCTCGCGATGGAATCGGCGATAGGACTCGATTCCGCCTCGGCCTCGGGTCAGACCGGCGTGCGCTGAAGCCAGAGCGAACGCGTCGGCCGTGAGTCCGAGCGGATCGGGGGTCTGGATGTCGCGGTTCGGAGGGCTCATGGGGGAGTCTGAAGGCGTGTGAGTCGATCAGCCTAGCAGCCGGCCCGGCCAACTTCCTCGGAAGCATCGGGATGTTGGGACTATGATGCCCCATCGAGCGGGATTCCCCTTCTGAGAATCCAATCCGGCCCACTCAAGCGAGCCGGACGCCCTCCTACTGCTCACCGACCGTCGATCCCGAGGAGACGACCGTCAGATCAAGGATTCTGATCGATGCACATGAAGCACAGCGGCGAAGAACACGGTCCTCCGATCGTGCCCGTGAAGTTCGTTCTGGAGGACCCTGAGGGGCTCACCGGCACGGAACAATCCGAATGGGACCTGATGGGTGGCGAAGGAGAGAACCTCCTCGAGCTCGCCATCGAGCACGGAATCAACATCGAGCATGCCTGCGGGGGGGTGTGTGCCTGTTCGACCTGCCACGTGTACGTCGAGAAGGGGATGGATCAGGTGAGTGAGAGCGACGATGACGAGGAGGATCGGGTGGAAGAGGCTCCGGGCCTGCAGGTGAACAGTCGGCTCGCGTGCCAATGCAAGATCGAAGGAACGAGCTCGATCACCGTTCGTGTGCCCGCATGGAATAGAAATGCGGTCAAGGAAGTGCCGCACTGATTCGATCTTGAAACGGTGGTGTCGCTGGGAGGATCGCCGGAGGCTGATTCGCTCCCCATGATTGGAAAGACGGAAGAGGGTGGCGACCGGTGGTCGATATTTCGGGAAGCCGCCATGTACACCTCGAACGAACAGGAAAGTCGACGGATCAAGGGACCGGTGATCACTCCGGCCCTCCGGCGATGGCTGTGGGTCGTCCTGGTCCTGTTCGGTCTGCTTCTGGTGGACAGCCTGATTCTGGTGGCCACCGACGTCGTGGCCTGGTGGACCGGCGAGGGGCGGGAGGATGGTCAGTACCTCTGGGCGTTCCTGGCGCACCTCGTGCTCGGGCTCCTGCTCATCGTGCCATTCATCATCTACGGCGTCGGTCATGCCCGGCGTGGGCGGCATCGCCCGAATCGTCGTGCCGTGGCGGTGGGCTGGGGACTGCTCTGGATCGCCGTGGCGCTTCTGGTCACGGGAATGGCCCTGGTCCGGGTCGAAGTCGGCGGCGTGCGACTGGGAATCGACGACTCCCTGGTCAGATCGGTGCTGTTCTGGGTGCATGCGACGAGTCCGTTGATCGCGATCTGGCTGTTCGTGCTCCATCGGCTCGTCGGGCCTCGATTGCGATGGCGGGTCGGGATGGCGTGGTCCGGCGGTGGGATCGCACTCGCGGCCTGGCTGTTGGTCGCGTCCGTCTCTCCGGTGGAGCCGCCGGATGGTGATGTCCGGCCGATCGCCATGGCGGTCTCGAACAACGCCGACTTCGCACCGTCGCTTCTGGAGACCGCGGATGACGGGCTGATTCCCGCGGCCCATCTGTTGGATGACGATCACTGCATCGATTGCCACGCCGATGCCCATGCTCAGTGGTCGGACTCGGTTCACGCCCGGAGTTCGTTCAACAATCCCATCTACGCATTCAGTGTTCGAAACACTCGGAAGGCGATGGTCGATCGATTCGGCTCGGTGGAGATCAGTCGGTTCTGCGCCGGGTGCCATGATCCTGTGATCCTGATGTCGGGTGCCTGGAGCCAGGACCGATGGTCCGATCCGGCTCTGGCCGATGCGACTGCGGTGGACCCGCTGGGAAGCGCCAGCATCGGTTGCATCGTCTGTCACGGGATCGAGGACGTCTCGACGCTCGGGAATGCCTCCTACACCTTCCGTGATCCGCCGCGATACCCATTCGCCTTCAGCGATTCCGGATTCCTGCAGTGGGTCAATCGACAGCTCATTCTCGCCAAGCCGGATTTTCACAAGCGGACCTTCCTCAAGCCGGTCCATCAGACCGCGGAGTTCTGTGGGGCCTGTCACAAGGTCTTCCTTCCCGAGTCACTGAATGGATACAAGTGGCTTGCGGGGCAGAATCACTACGACACCTGGCGCCTCTCGGGCGTGTCAGGGCGGGGGATCTGGTCGTGGTACTGGCCCGCGAAGATCAGTGACGACTGCAACGACTGCCACATGCAACTCGTCCCCGGTGACACCGTCTCGGCCAGAGTTCGTGATCAGTCCGGCCGCGAGACCGTGCATGATCACGGGTTCCACGCGAGCAATCCGGCCCTCGTCGCCATCGAGTCGGCACTGGGCCGAGGTGATCAGGCGACCGCCGATCGGGTGTTGGAGTCCTGCGAGCGATTCAACGAAGACGCGGTACGGCTCGACCTCATCGGTCTTCGCGCCGACGGGCGGATCGACGGGGCGTTCCGCGGGCCGATCGGGATGGAACCGGTCCTCGTGACTCCCGGCGAGACGATTCTTCTGGAGGCGGTGGTTCGAACCCTCGGTCTCGGGCATCCGCTCACGCAGGGAACGGCGGACAGCAACCAGGTCTGGATCGATCTGGAGGTCGGAATTCGAACTTCCGCGGCGGCGGCGAAGCGGATGATCGGTCGCAGCGGTGCGATCGACGCGGGGGGGCGAGTCGATCCACACGCGAAGTTCCTCGACGTCTGGTTGCTCGATCGGGACGGCAACCGAATCGAACAACGCAATCCGGAAGACATCTTCGTTCCGCTCTACAACCATCAGATCCCTCCGGGGGCCGCCGACCTGACGCACTACCGAATCACGGTGCCGGCCGACGCCGAGGGCGTCCTGGAGATTCGAGGGCGACTCCGCTACCGCAAGTTCAACGCCACGTTGATGAATCACGCGTTCGGAGCGGCCGGGTCGGAGCTGGTTCGATCGTTGCCGATCCTCGATCTCGCGGAGACCACGGCGAGGATTCCCATCGGGGATGGTGGCGAGGCATCGACGACGCTCGACGCCCCGGACTGGCAGCGATGGAACGACTACGGGATCGGACTGGTCCGATCCTCGACCGGAGGCGGGGTGGCGAAGGGCCAACTGGCGCAGGCGATCGATGCCTTCGCCGCCGTGGAGCGGCTGGGGTTCGCCGACGGGGCGTTGAACCAGGCCCGCGCGATGATTCGCGAGGGCCGCATCGATGACGCGGCGGTGGCGCTCGGGCGAGCGGCGGAGAACCCGGAGTTGAAGTGGCCATGGGCGGTCGACTGGCAGGCCTCCGCGATCGCTCGGGAGAACGGTGATTTCGACGAAGCGATCCGGCGACTCGAGCGGATCATCGCGGGTGGCTATCCCGTGGCGGTGGAGCGAGGGTATGACTTCGCCTTGGACGAACGCGTCTGGATCGAACTTGCCACGGTCCTCTTCGAACGCGCTCGCCGGTTCGACTCGGGCGCCGAATACACCGAGGCGCTGACGGCGGCCGAATCCGCCGTCTCGCGAGCGATCCAGCTCAATCCGCAGGTGGCCCAGACGTGGTTCCTGGCGGCGAGGATTCGCGCTGCGGCGGGCGACGAGACCGGAGCGGAACGCGCCGAACGGGAATTCGAACTTCTTCGTCCGGATGACAATGCTCGCGACGCGGCGATTCGTCTTGCCCGGAGTCGTTCGAAGATCGCGGACCATGCCGCCGAACCGCTTGCCATCTACGATCTTCAGGAGTCGAGCCCGTCCGTTTCCGCAGTCATCGGCCGGGAATCGGAGATCGATCCATGAGCCATGAATCGGATCAGGATTCACGGCCGGACCGTGATGCGATCATCGGGATCGTCTTCCGACGCAGCCTCTGGATCGGAGCCCTTGGCGGCGTCGCGGTCGGCGGGGTCCTGCTGGCTCGTTCTTTCCTGGGCCCGGGAGTCACCCGCGAAGTCGATGAAACCACGGTCGAGGCGCCGAAGGTCGATCTCGAGCCTGCGCCGGAGGTGACGGACTCCGTGATGCCGTTCACGGACATGGCCGAGGCGTGGGGTGTCGACTTCGAGCGGGATGACGGTGCTCGCGGCGGGAAACTGCTTCCCGAGACGGTCGGGGGAGGCGTCGCCATCGTCGATCTCGACGGAGATGAACGGCCCGAACTGATCTTCGTCGACGGAGGGGATCTCGCCGACGCCGGTTCGGGTGATCGAGTGGTGGTCTTCGCGAATCGTGATGACGGCGCCGGAGGCGTCGCCTTCGATCGGGTGGAAGGTGCGACTCCCGGGATTCCCGGACATGGCATGGGGATCGCGGCCGGCGATATCGATGGCGATCGCGACGTGGATCTCTACATCTCGATGGTCGGGCGGGATCGGCTCCTCTTGAACGAGTCGACGGCGGAGAGGATTCTCTTCCGCGATGCCACGGATGAATTCGGACTCCCCGAGGAGGAGGACTGGAGCACGGCGGTCGGGTTCGGTGACTTCGACGGCGACTCCGATCTCGACCTCGTGGGCCTCCGCTACGTCGACTGGTCCCCGGACATCGATGCCGCGGTCGATTTCAGATTCGACGGCATCGGGCGAGCCTACGGACCGCCGACCGGGTTCGCGGGGACCCGACCCTTCCTTCTCCTCAACGAGACGAGCGACGGCCGGAGGCGTTTCGTCGAGGCCGGTATGGAGCGTGGCCTGACGCAGTCGAATCCCGAGACCGATGCCGACGAGGGGAAGGGCCTCGGGCTGGCCGTCGTCGATCTGGACGACGACGGCGATCTCGACCTGATCGGCGCCAACGACACCACACCCAACGCGGTCTGGATCAATGACGGTACCGGACACTTTGAAGAACGAGGCAGACGCGTGGGCGTGGCATTCGATCGATCGGGATCGGCCACTGGAGCGATGGGAATCGACGTGGCCAATCGTCCTGCTCGAGATGGTGTCGATCTTCTGGTCGCGATCGGCAACTTCGCCAACGAACCGAGCTCGCTCTTTGTTCGGAGAGCCGGAGAGTCGGCGTTCTTCGACGATGCCGCCGGCGAGGGGATCTCCGGGCCGAGTCGACGGTCGCTCACCTTCGGACTGTTGTTCACGGATCTCGATCTCGATGGAATCGAAGATCTCGTGCAGGCCAATGGGCATCTGGAAGAGGAGATCCAGCGAGTTCAGTCGAGTCAGCGATACCGACAGCCGGCGCAGGTCTTTCGCGGCATCGTTTCCGCCGATGGCAAGGGTTTCCGCGAAGTTCCGGCGGAGGCGACCGGCGATCTGGCGAGACCGGTCGTCGGGCGTGGACTGGCGTCGGGAGATCTGGATCTCGATGGCGACCTCGATCTGGTGATCACGCAGGTCGCCGGGCCACCGTTGATCCTTCGAAACGATGCGGCGGGCTACGAGTCGGTTCAAGTCCGGCTCGACGGTCCCGACGGAAATCCCCGAGGGATCGGTGCGGTGATGATCGCCACCGTCGGCGACCGCCGGATGATCCGTCGGATCATGCCGACTCGGTCCTATCTCTCACAGGTCGAGCCGGTCGCGGTCTTCGGTCTCGGAGGTGCGCCGGCGATCGATCGACTCGAGATCAGATGGCCGGATGGCGGGATCACCAGCGTGGAAGGACCGATCGAGCCAGGACGTCATCGGTTCGCTCGTTGATCGAGGGGATGGGCTTCGGCCATCGTGAACTGAAAACGTGAAGACGAGAAAAAACCCCCGCCTTGCGGCGGGGGTCTGTTTTTCAGGAGCGTCGCTGGCGTGTTCAGCAGTCGTTGCCGAAGGCGGCCAGCATCAGACCGAGGTCCGCACCGTTGGTCGTGCCGTCGCCGTTGAAGTCTCCGGCGTCGGTACCCCAGGCAGCGAGCAGAAGACCGAGGTCCGCACCGTTGACCATTCCGTCCCCGTTCATGTCCTCGGGGCAGTTCGGGCCCGACTCGCACTCGACGCGTTCGACGGCGAGGTCGTCGATCGCACATTCCGTGAGCGAGTTGTTGGGTGAGTCGCCGATGATGAAGCGAATGGCCACCGTGGACGTCGGCTCGATGAAGCTGGCCACGTCGATGGACGCGAAGTTCCATCCCGGCGAACCATTCGAGAAGTTCATCGCTTCGACCCAGGGACCACCATTGGTCAGCTGGACGGAGAGCGAGTCCTCGGACGAGGTGCCGGCGTCGTCATTGACGAGCCACCAGTTGAAGCTGAGGGACGCGTTTCCGCTGGAAAGGTCGATCATCGGCGAAGTGAGCGTGACCGGGCCGTTGTCGACATCGGCGGTTCCGGCGGAGCCGCCGGGAGCACCGTTCTGGGTGACCCAGCAATGGGTTCCGTCGGCGGTCGCATCGGCGTTCGGTGCGAATTCGATGCCGCCGTTGGTGGTGCCGACCGGCACGACGAGTTCCCAGTAGCCTGCGGTCGTCGAGGGATCCGCTTCCGTGGTCCATCCGTTGGTTCCGGATTCCATGTCATCGGCGAAGAGGACGACGACATCGGTCTGCACGTCGACCGAGTAGAACCCCGAGATCGGGTTTCGGAAACTGGTTCCGGCGACATTGCTCGCCGAGAAGTAGTACTCGAGGGTCTGGCCGCAATCCACGGCGGGAAGAGTCGCGATGAGGGTGTCACCCTTTCCGGTGGCGGGCCGCTCGGTGAAGTCGCCACCGTCGATCGATGCCCAAAGGCTCGCGGAACCGGCTTCGAAGTCCGAACCGATCGCGTCGATCTGGAAGTCGATCGGCGTTTCGACATTCGGAAGAACCGTTGCGGGGAGATCGGAGGGGAACGCGAATTCCAGTCTGATCGGTGGGTTGTTCATCCAGACGCTGAAGCCGTAGCAGGCTCCGATGACCAGGTCGATGGCGCCATCGTTGTTGATGTCGATCGGTGCTGAATCGTAGGTGGAATCGAGGGCCCAGAGCGGGAGCACGGTTCCATCCTCGTCGAGCAGCGAACTGGTGTTTCTGGTGTTGCGGTAGATGTGCATCCGACGGTTCGAGTCGGGGCAGAACGGCGGAAGATCCGAATCGACGTCCGCGATCAGGACGTCCTTCCAGCCGTCGCCGTCGAGGTCCGCGATCTGGATCGAGTTGCCGAACTCGCCGAGGCTGTCGGGGATCGTGTAACGAGTCCAGGTGGCGATGCCGGAACTGTTGTTGCCGTTGTTGATCATGTAGGCATCCTGGCCGTCATCGGCGGTGAGGATGTCGACTCGACCGTCGTTGTTGAGGTCGCCGGCGTTCATTCCGTAGGGAGCACCGCCGGTCACGGTGGAGGGACCGATGAAGTTTCCACTATTGGCCTGGTAGAGAACCGCGATGTCCTGTCCCGAGGTGAGCGTGTTCACCCGGATGATGTCGTTGAGGCCATCACCGTTGACGTCGCGAATGACGCATTCGTTTCCGAAGGCCATCGCCAGCTGACCCGAGGTCATCAGGGTCGTGGTGCTGTCGTAGAAGTACCCGGGATTCGCCGCGCCTTGATTGACCAGAAGCTTGCCGTCAAAGTCGTCGGCCGGGTTCTCGCCGGGGCTGGGGTTGCACTCGGCGACGCCGTCGACGACGTCGTTGGTGTCACCATCCATGTTCAGATCGATACAGACGTTGCCGCTGGTTTCGGGCGTGTCGTAGTCGACGAAGTAGATGTCGGGGTAGCCGTCGTTGGTGACGTCGCCGACCGCGATGGCGCAGGCCCGCGGGTTGGCGGAGCTTCCATTCTTGGCGAAGAGGACCGGAATCCGATCATCCTCGAAGCGGAATCCCTGCCAGTTGCCGTTGGCGTCGTCGCCGAGGTTGTAGTAGATGCGAGGCTGGCCGAGCCGGGCGTTCAGGTTGTCGCTCATCGTGGTGGCGGTCACGAGGTCCGGCCAACCGTCGAGATCGACGTCCAGCACCTTGAGGTCGCGGTCGTTGGTCTGCTGAAGGAAACCGACATCACCATCCGTGTTCGAACTGATGGCGTAGTTGTCGGTCCGATCGACCAGCACGCCGTTCTCATTCATCAGCAGCAGATTCTTCGCGCCGCCTTCCACGGAGCCGGGGAACTTGCGGGCCACGGCGAGATCGGTGAATCCGTCTCGATCGAAGTCGGCCCAGGCGAAGTCCTTCTCGATGTTGTCGTTGACGAGGTAGATGTCGTCGAGGACGAGTCGATCGGAAGTGGCTTCGTTGAATTCAACCCATTGGGCTGAAGCCGAGGTCGCGACCATGGTCACGGCGATGGCGTTGAGGCCGATCAAGGTTCTGTTGCCAAGCTGCATCTGGCTCTCCTGGTGAATCCCGCGGCATGCGGGGGTGAAAGGTCAGGTCCATCCCGACCCTCGAGGTCTGCTGGTGATTCGGCACTGAATTATGCCGACTTTTCGATCCTGTCGGGGACTGGCCCCATGCTGGCATGCATGACGCATGCATCGGACTTTGGTCAGGGACACTCGCCCCAGGCCACGAGCATGAGGCCGAGATCGGCCCCGTTCACGTTTCCGTCTCCGTTGAGATCCTCCGGACACCCGGTGCATGTTCCCCAGGCGACGAGCATGAGCCCCAGATCGCCGCCATCGACGACGCCATTGTCGTTGAAGTCGCCGGGGCAGGCCACGCACTCATCGGGGATGCCGTTCCCGTCCTCGTCGGTGGCGCCGAGGAAGATCTCCTCGAGATCGGTCACGCCGTTTCCGTCGCAATCTCCGTTCACGCCTTCGTAGGCGAGGAGGAACGAGTCGAGGTCGGTGAGGTCGATCAGGCCGTCCTGGTTGATGTCGCTGATGCCGCAGGGGTCGTCCGGGGTGATGACGACGTCGATCTCCGAGCACCCGAGAAGCGCTTCGAAGTCCTGAAGCGTGATCGCATCGTCATCGTCCTGATCGAAGTCAGTCCGGCCCAATGACCGTAGGAACTGGAACAGTGCGTATTGGTCATCCTTGGTGGCGTCGCTGTAAGCGGCCGCGGCGGTTGCACCTTCGCCGAATGGTCCATGCAGACTGATCGCCTGATGCAGTCGGTCTTCGATCGAGCCACTGCTCACTCGGCCGTCATGCAGCATGGAGAGTCGTCGGGCGACGCCCATGAGCGGGGTGGTTCGGAACTCGTTGCCGGAAGCATCGCCCTGCGGGAGACCGTCGCCGAGCAGGCCCATGTCGTGAAGCAGGAAATCCGAATAGGGGTTGACGACCTTGTTCTGCAGCGCCGACTCGAGCGGAAGGCCATCGGTCGTGAGCGTGCCCGTCGTGAACGACGACGTGTGGCAGGCGTTGCATCCGAGATCGTTGAACACCTCTTCGCCGTACATGCCGCTTCGCGGCGCCTGCGGGGGAGGTGCGAGGTAGCGCTGGAAGTGCGTGACGCGATCGATGAAGGTGAAGCCGGCCCGGTCCGGGTGATCCTCGGGATCGGCGATGTCGTCGCAGAGCGCGAGACGATCCAGATCACCGTTCGGGGCGGTCTCTTCGCCGAAGATCTGATTGGTCAGCCCCATTTCGTTGAGGGCTGCATCGCCGGAGAAGGTGACCACGTTCGCGACGATCGACTTCCATCCGAATCGTCCGACGCGGAGCTCGCCCGGGTCATCGGTGCCGAAGGTCGTGACCCAGTGGGCCCGGCCGCTGACTCCGTCCGAATCCGCATCGTCCGGATCTTCATTGGCCAGAATGTCGGCGTCGGCAATCGCTTCGACGAGTCCGTAGCCGAGCATTCCAGGAGTGATGCGGTTGGTCGTGAAATTCGCCTCCGGGGGGAGAACCTCCTCGCAGCCCGAACTGATCGCGACCAGTTGGAGCAGTGTTCCGCCGGGAAGCACCGTGAACTCGCCCTTGTCCACCGCACCGAAGTGGTTGACCAGGATGTTGCCGGGGCCACCGTCGGGATTGGAGTGGCAGGAGCGGCAGTTGCTCTTGTTCAGAACGGGGCCGAGCCCGTCTTCGATCAGCAAAGGCATTCCGTAGAGCGTCTTCCCCGCCGAGAAGCGATCGAGTTGGGTCCGGGTCAATCCATCGATGGGGGCACCGACGGGAGGCTGAGGAGCTGGAGGTCCGCCGAGAGAGAGCGCAGACGCAGAAGATGCCAGAGCGCCACCGATCAGCGTGGCCGCGGCGACACCGATCTTCGTGATGCTCTTCTTTTCAACTCTCATGGGTCTGGACGCTCCAAGGCTGTCGGCGGTAGAAATTCGAGTCTTGATCTTCGATGGATTCCGTCGATCTTCCGAAAGGCTGAAGCCACTGGATTCACGCTTACAGGCGATTCGCAGGACTGGTTGTTCTCGGCATGGTCGATGCCTGACTAAGTTCGTTACCCCGTCGGGGCCCTTGCTGTTCCTCAATACGAATGCGAATACGCAGATCTTCCCGGAATTCCGGAAGCCGTACTCCGTTGTCTGGCCGGTCTTGGAGATAGGCTTTCAGAATGCCTTCCCTGCCCTCTATTCTTCCGCACAAGATGCCTTCGGTCCAATGTAGAGACTGCGGAATGCCGACTTCGATCCCTGTTCTTCGTGATCGGGAGATGGAATGACTGTCACCATGGTCCAATTTTCACCCCAAGCCACAGGCGAGGAGGTGTCCTGATGAACGCCAAATCGACGATTCAGAGGCCTCCAGGTGTCCAGAAAGCCCTTTTGGGGTTGATGGTGACGCTGCTGGCCGTCGGCCCGACTGGCTGTGACTCCAGCGATCCACCGGTTCCTCCGGACGCGGGTCCGGGCAAGAATTTGGCTGGCGGGGCCAGCGACCAAGCTCAGAAAGGTCTCTATAACCTGTCTGTCGAAGATCCTGCGGATGTGACCCTGGCCCGTACAGCACTTCGCTTGCTCGATTCGGGGCGTTTCAAGGAGGCTGAGGAGCTTCTCAGGGAAGAGATCGATGAGTTCGACGAACGCGCCCGGCTTCGGTTCCTTCTGGGGATCGCGCTTCAGAAGCAAAAACGGTACGGACTGGCGATCGCCCAACTCGATCGCTCGCTCGCGTCAGCGCGTGGATTCCCCGAGCGACGGCATGCCGAACATTTTCGAGGTTGGTGCCTCTTCTACCTCGGCCGTCCCGAAGACTCCGCCGTGGCATTCAGGTCCCATCTGGAAGTGATGCCGGATGAGGCTGATTCTCATTTCGGACTTGGTGTCGCGTTGCTCGAAACCGGTGAGCCTGAAGCCGCGCTCCCCGCGTTTGAATCGGCGATCGCGTTGAACCAGGCGATCCCCGAGCGTCGCCGCGCCCTTGCCAAGGCGCTCATTCGCCGAGGTGATGCGTACTGGGAACTCGATCGGATCGAGGAGGCGCAGGCGTCGTTCCAGAAGGGCATCGTTCAGTTTCCCGATCACTACGAAGGCTGGGCGAAACTCGCACGGGCGATGGATCGGCTGGGAGATCCGGTCCGCGCGGAACGGGCGCGGTACGAGGAACAGCAGGCCCGGATCAGAGTCGGCGCACCTCTGGCCGATCCCGGGTCGGGTTCGGAATCGAACACCAGCAAGGATCTGCCGTGAATCGACGTCGTCCTTCCGACCGATCCGTCATCCACCCGGCTTCCGGCATCCTTTCGCTCGGGTTGGCACTGGTCTGCGTCGCTGCCGGATGCGATCGTCCTCCGTCGTCTTCGACCGATGAACCGGGTCCCTCGGCCGCGACCCGCAGTGATGGGATTCGGTTCCGGGATGCGTCCCGGGATTCGGGAATCGCCGAGGTGTCCACCACCAGTGGACGAGATCCGTCCACCCAGATCATCGAGGTCAAAGGGGGTGGGCTTGGTCTGATCGACTTCGATCAGGATGGAGATCTGGATCTGATCGTGCCGAACGGGGCGACGCTCGATGCACCGACGGAGGGACCCGGGGCGAGACTCTTGAAGAACCTCTCATCCGAGACCGGGCGGCTCGCCTTTGAAGATGTGACCGATGGAAGTGGTCTGGAGGAACATCGTGACTGGAGTTTCGGTGTCGCAGTCGGAGATGTGAACGCCGACGGCCGGGACGATCTGCTCATCGGAACCCTCGGCGTCGATCGGCTCTGGTTGAATCAGGGGGACGGTCGATTCGCCGATGCGACCTCGAGCTGGGGATTGGACGACGACTCCGGTTGGACGACGTCGATGGGGCTGGGTGATCTCGATTCGGATGGTGATCTCGATCTCGTCGCGGTGGGATACCTGGAAGTCGATCCCGCACGACCACTTCCGACGTCGAGTTTTCGGGGTGTCGAGGTTCTCTCCGGGCCGCGAGGAATTCCTGCTCGAGAGGATCGGTGGTATGAGAACGTCGATGGTCGTTTCGAGCGACGCCCCATGGACGCGGCATCCAGATTCGGCCTCAACCTCGCGGTGCTCGACTTCGATGGGGATGGCCGGCAGGATGTGCTGGTGGGGAACGACAGCCAGGGCAATCAGCTGTATCGCAATCTCGGTGATTGGGAGTTCGAAGAGACCGGTGTCAGGAGCGGCACGGCGACGAATCAGGAGGGTGATGCGCAGGCCACGATGGGGATGGCGGTGGGAGATGTGGATGGAAACGGCACGCCTGACGTGTTCTCGACGAACTTTTCGAGCGATACCAACACGCTGCACGCGAATCTCGACGGGTTCTTCGACGACCGGACGCGGCGACTGGGACTGGCCGACGGATCTCGGCAACAGCTCGGTTGGGCGACGGAGTTCGTCGATTTCGATCATGACGGTGACGAGGACGTGCTGGTCGTCAACGGTCACGTCTATCCGCAGGCGACCGTGGAGAGCATGGACAGTCCGTATGCACAACCGCCCGGTCTCTGGCGACGGGACGGGGAACGATTCATGTTCATCGATCCTGCGAAGGAGACGAACGCCGGGCTGGTGGCGGAGAATCCCTGGTTGCTCGAACCCCACCGGGATCGGGCCGCGGTGTTCGCGGATCTGGATCTCGATGGCGATGTCGACGTGGTCGTCCTGGAACTGAACGGTCCGCTGCGACTGCTTGAGAATCTCCACGACCGCACCGACGACTGGGTGGTGATCCGGCCGGTTCCAGCGCTTGGAGCCGAGGTGCGTCTTCGTGCGGGCGCGTCGACCCAGCACCGTTGGATCAGGGGCGGCGGGCCGTTTCAATCCACCGCATCGCCCGAGGCGCACTTCGGACTGTCCGCCGAGGATCGCATGCAGCCGCTCGTGGCGGAAGTGCGATGGCCGGATGGGACCTCTCGAACCGTGCCGGTCGATGCGGGAACGCGGACTCGGATCACAAGGCGTGCCTCCTGATGGAAGCGACCGAATCAGACCGACCGTCGGAACGCTTCGAGTCGGACTGTCTCGAGCATTTCGCGGCACTGGTCGAGAGCGTCGGCGTGAAGCGGTTCAGTGCGGCGATGAACCTCTCCACGAGGCAGGTGAATCGAATTCTGAACGGCGCCCAGCCGAATCCGATCGAGCGACTGATCAAATCGCTTCAGTCCGCCGAGGTCGAAGTGGGTGATCGCACCCTGGACTTTCTCTGCGGTGAGATGGGTGGCCACTTCGTGCGGGCGATCAATGATGACGATGCGATGCTCAACGCGGTGAAGGAGTGTGCCGAAGCGATCGCCGCGATCAGCGATGGCAAGGTCGATGAAGCCGATCGCCGCGAGATCCGCGAAGCCATCAGTGCATTGGAGAGCGTCCTCTCGGCGTCGGGCCGGCGGCGGGAAGGATGAATCCGGACCGGGAGGGATTCAGAGCAGGGGTGAGAGCAGGCCGGCGGCATTTTCGGCCAGGCGGGTCCGGAAGCCTCGTTGGTCCCACTCAGCAGGATTGACCAGTCGGCTCGATTCGATGTAGGACTGCTGCAGGAATCGAAGCTGACCGGTGAAGTCCTGGTCGTAGACGTAGAGGCCCGCCTCGAAGTTGAGGAACATGCTTCGCCGATCGAGATTCGCACTGCTCACCAGACTGATGTCGCCGTCCACGGTGATGGTCTTGGCGTGAAGCAGGCCACCTTCGAATTCGTGGATCCTCACGCCCGACTCGAGGAGTGTCGCGTAGCTCGACCGACTGGCGAGTCCGACGAGGAACGAATCGTTGCGTCGCGGCACGACGAGATGCACTTCCACTCCACGTCTGGCGGCCGTGGAGAGGTTCACGACGGTGGCGTTGTCGGGCACGAAGTAGGGCGTGGTGATGACCAGCCTGCGCTCGGCCTCGTGGATGACGGACTGAAGGCCATTGGTCGCCGCCAGATTGTGGAAGTTCGGGCCGGTTCCGAACGCCTGAGCAGGCACGCCGTCGGGTCGCACGGGCACCGGAGTCATCAAGAGATTGACCAACGACTCGTCGGTATCGAGATACCAGTCCTCCACGAAGAGCAGATGGAGTTCCTTGGCTGCCGGACCTTGAAGACGGACTGCGCAGTCGACCCACGGTGCGAACTTCGGTTTCGGAGCGAAGTTCGCTTCGGCGAGGTTCTGACTTCCCGTCCAGGCGAGTTCCCGATCGATGACCACGATCTTCCGGTGATTGCGAAGATCGAGTCGCGAGAAGAGGGCCCGAACCGCATTTGCAGGAAGGGCAGCGACGACCTGTACTCCGCCATCTCGCATCTTCCGGCACAGCGGCGACCGCAGGAACGCCTTGCTTCCGACCCCGTCGACGAGGACCCGGCATTGCAGGCCGCGAGCGGCGGCTCTGATCAGGGCCTCGCCGATTCGGACGCCCGCCGCATCATCGAGCCAGATGAAGAACTCGAGGTGGCAGTGTTCCCGGGCGGCATCGATGTCGGATTCCAGCCCGCGGAGAATCAGGTCGGTATCGCTGAAAAGCTTGATCTCATTGCCCAGAACCGGTCCGGAGTCGCTGACGAGTTCGGCCAGCCGTGCGATGCGATGCGAGGCGGCCTTCAGCGAGCCGCTGGCCGAGGC
This sequence comes from Phycisphaerales bacterium, assembly GCA_014237965.1. Taxonomy (GTDB): domain Bacteria; phylum Planctomycetota; class Phycisphaerae; order Phycisphaerales; family SM1A02; genus UBA12014. Next base: position 27,324 of record JABABZ010000013.1, read on the forward strand.
GCCTGGATCGGCATTGGCGTGAACCTCGGGTCGCGCGAGTTCCTCGAGGATCCGGCGATGGCGTTCGATGCGTTGCGTGCCGAATCGGATGCCTCCGACCAGAAGGAAGATGACGCTCCCGATGAACGGAATCGCCAGCAGCAGGATGACCCAGGAGAGCC
>JABABZ010000140.1:0-250 GCA_014237965.1 Phycisphaerales bacterium
GATTCTGCTGCCCCGACTGCGATCAGACGTACTACGGCGATGGTGCGAACGGGCATCTGCAACCCGACGAGTTCGATTGCGTGTCTTGCGGTCGGCACATCACTGAACGCGAGTGCGTGGTTCGACCACTCGAAGGCGAGGATGAGATCGCGTCGACGCTCGCGCCCTGGTTCCAGGAACATCTCGGCTTCTTCAGCCGATTCTTTCGAACCTGCGGATGGGCGATGGTCCGACCGGTCGAACTGGGTAA
>JABABZ010000140.1:260-7773 GCA_014237965.1 Phycisphaerales bacterium
GCTCACCGGTTCCACCGCGGCGGACGTCGGTTTCATGTCGCTCATCCAGTTGCTTGGCGTGGTGGTCGGGGGATTCCCGTTGATCGCGATGGTCATGGTGGCGCCGATGTTCGCCGGGGCGCGCGGCGGCGCGACGCTCGCGACCGCGTTCCCCTTGCTGATCGTGGCGAGTGCGGGTGTTTTCGGGATCGTGGCCTTCATCCTGCTGAATGCCTGCGTGGTGCATCTCGTACTGGTCTGGACTGGAAGACTGGAGCACGGGCTCGGTCGGACCGTCGCCCTCTGCTGTCTCGGATCCGGTCCGGGGATCATCGTGGCGATCCCATGTTTCGGTCCGTACTGCGGATCCTATGTGTCGAGCGTCTGGGTGTTCGTGTCGACGATTCTGGTGCTGATCCACGGCCAACGGGTGAGTGGGTGGCGGGCAACCATCGCCGTGCTCACTTTTCCCTTCGCCGCCCTCTTCCTGGGGGTTGCGGCGATCCTGTTCGTGAATCTGGCTGCCGTGAATGCGCGACCGCAGTTCCCGATACCTCCGACGCCCAAGGTGCTTGCCCCGACGGCGGCTCGTCCCGCGGTCGAATTTCACGCGGAGGAAGTCGCCGAAGCGCTTCGAGACTTCACGGCGATCCCGTTTCGGAATTCACCCGATCTGTTTCTCGCCGATGTCGACGCTCTGGTGCCCGGCCTGCTCCAGGCCGGCGGGCCGGTCACCATGCAGATCGACGGCAACGGATTCTTCGGCTGGTGGAATACGGAGATGCTGCTTCTCACGACGCCGGGGGTCGGAGGCATGTTGGTGACTCAGACGACCGATGGCCCCGAGGGGCGGCGTTTCCTGATCCTCGAGGTGCACGGGACGATCGAAAGCACGACGAAGGTCGACGAGGATTCGCTTCCGCTCGATCTGGTTCGCAGGCTCGACTCGTTCGGCGCCCGAGGCCGGGACCTCACCGCCTCCATGATTCGCGACTGGATCGATTCGCTCGCATACTGATCCGATCAGCTGCCCCTGATCGTGATGTCCACGATGGCGCTCGCATCACCGCTGGTGGTGCCGTAGTTCGATTCGCAACCGCCTCCCGCATCCTCCGACTCGTTCTGCTGATGGAGTGACGGGGCGCGGTAGTCCGACCAATCCTCGACGGCGAGATCCGGTCCATCCGGCGCGAAGTGGGACTTCAGCACCTGGTAGTCGTTGTTCCGTTGCGCCGGAACGAATCCGGCATCCCGGATCAATCGGCAGATCATCGGTTCATTCAGGCAGTGGGTGGTCCCCGCCGAGGAAACGACGTTCTCTTCCATCATCACCGAACCCATGTCGTTCGCGCCGTAGCGGAGGCCGACCTGGCCGATGTGCGGTCCCATGGTCACCCAACTCGAGCCGATCGACCAGATGTTGTCTAGGTACAGACGGCTGAGGGCCTGCGTGCGAAGGTACGCGGTGGAACCGGCCAGCCGGAGCCTTCGCCCGAACTCGGGGTGGTCGTTCTTGTTTCCTGATCCATCGAGTCGCGCGACCGCGTCTCCGGGGTACGGATCGGCCGGATCGTCGCCGGGTCCGTGGCCCCATTCCTTCAGTCGTCCCAGTGGCGTGTTGTCCGGCTGAAACGGCCAGGAGATGAAGGCGTGATAGCGTCCGCCGCCGTCGTCGGCGAGTTCACGAATCGCGTCGTCCTGCCATCGGCGAACGGTGTCCATGTGGTGGATTCGATCGCCGATGCCCTCGATGTGTCCGAACATCATGGTCGCCGAGGTGTTCAAGCCGAATTCGTGTGCCACCCGCATGACGGTCAGCCATGCTTCCGCGGTGCACTTGCCCAGTCCGATCTTTCTCCGGACCGCGTCGGCGAAGATCTCTCCGCCACCGCCTGGAACCGAATCGAGGCCGGCTTCCACGAGCGGGCCCATCACGGCTCGGATCTTCTCCTTGAGCGAGTCGCCCGGCGGATCGAAGAAGTTCACGAACTCGATGAACTCCGGGGGGCTGAATGCATGAACGTGTACCTGCGGGAACTCGGACTTGATGCGGCGGAGCAGTTCCAGATACCAGTCGAGCGACAGTTCGGGATTCATCCCACCCTGCATCAGGATCTGCGTGCCTCCGATCGCGACGACTTCGCGGATCTTGTTGAGGAGTTCGTCGTACTCGAGCGTGTAGGCGTCGTCATCGCCCTGGTCGCGACGGAACGCACAGAAGGTGCATTTCGCGGTGCAGACGTTGGTGTAGTTGATGTTTCGGTCGATCACGTACGTCCGGATCGAATCCCCGTGGATCGTCCTGCAACGCCGGTCGGCCAGTGCCCCGAGGTCGGCCAGAGGCGTGCGGTGCCAGAGGTCGAGCGCCTGTTCCGGGGTGAGTCGGGCGGCACCATCGACCAGGGCATCCTGGAAGGCGGGGTCCAGCGGGTCGGCCTGGGGATGTTCCGGCGGAGTTGAAGACGGACGTGGTTCTGGCGTGGTCATCAGCGTTTCACTCGATCGGTGATGGCGACGGGTTCGGGAGACTCGCCGCGGGATGTCCGGTGGGGAACCTTCGATGCTAGCGAAGTCGGGTGGAATTGGCGATCGATTCGTCGTGAGATGAACCTTGCAAGGAGGGGGTCAGACGGCGATCCGGGTCCATCCTCCGTGCAGGAAGCGGGCCACGAAGAAGCCACCCCGGATGACGATTTCGCCCATCAACGCCATCCAGATTCCCGCGAGCCCCAATTCGAAGTGGATCCCGAGCAGCCAACAGGCGGGAAGACGGAGTCCGTAGCTCGAGCAGGTCGTGATCAGAAGGGTCCACCGGGTGTCTCCGACGCCGCGAAGTCCCTGGCGGAGCACCATGGAAAGCGCGAAGAACGCTTGCGCGGTGCCACAGATGAAGAGAAGTCGGGGAGCTTCCGCGAGATGGACGGGTTGATCGCTGATGAGGGCCGTGAGCTGTTCGCCCATCGTCATGAACACCACGCCCATCGCCGACATGATCAGCACGCCGATCATCGTGCATGCCGCCAACGCCCGCTTCGCCATCCGAGGGTTGCCGGCCCCCAGGTACTGTCCGGCGAGTGCACCGGCCGCGGTTCCCATCGCGAATCCCGGCAGAAAACTGAAGGCCTCCCATTGCACGGTGATGATGTGGGCGCCGATCAGGCCACCGGCCTGGGCATCGGTGCCGCCTTCACGGGCCAGTCTGGTCGCGATTTCTCCGATGAACCCGAGCACGAAGAGGTTGACCGCCCACATGGCGATGCCTTCGAAGAAGGTTGGGATGCCGACGGTCACCACCCGACGGGCGATGGAAAGGTCAGGCAGCATTCGGGTCGCATGAAGTCGAAGGTCCTTCACGCCGCGAGCAAGCACCCAGATCGTCGCCAGTCCACCGATCAACCAACTCGTCGCGGTTCCCGCGGCGATCCCGCTGACCCCCCAGACCAGAGGATCGACCCCGGAGGGATTCGGGAGCAGGGTCTCGCCGAGTCGGAGATCGACGCCCGACATCAGCCAGGACGCGACGAGATTCACGACGTTGACCGCCGCGGCGATGATGCTCGGTTTGAGGGTCTCGCCGGCCCCGAAGAGGCACATCGAGCCCACCATCATCACGCCGCAGAACGGCATTCCCAGAGACATCGTGCGGACGTAGTCGATGGCATACTTCGCCGCTTCCGGGGAGAGATCCGTGGCCCAGGCGAGCGGCACCACCAGCGTCCACATGGCGATCCCGACCAGCGTGGCCCAGACGATGCCCAGGGAGATCGTCGTGCCGACCGCCTTTTCCGCGAGCGGGCCGTCTCCGGAGCCCATGGCCCGGGAGATCAGAGCCTGCCCACCCAGCCCGAGACCACCCAGCGCGATCGAGACGAACCAGCCGACGAAGGAGCCGATACCGACGCCATCCATCGCTGGAACCACGATGGCCTCCGGGAGGCTTCCCGAGAGCATCTTGTCGACGAGTCCGACCATCGCGGTCAGCGTCTGCTGGAGCAGCACCGGGATGGCGAGGATCCCGATCGCGGACCACATCGATCGTCCGGCGAGGCGGCCTGATCGAATCACCCCCTCGTCGATCGCCGGGGCCGCTTCCTCCTGCATCGTCAAGACCGGATGCATCGGATCGTCCGGCGAAAGACCGACGTCGACGATACGACGATCATCATCGTCGGTCGGCTCGCGATCGGAGGCATCGATCGACGGCTCGTCTCCGGTCAAGATCCCTCGCCGACGTTCTTGGTGGGCTTCGGGGACGACTTCGAGTCGGTGACCGACGCGTTCTTCCCGTCCTCGTCGTCGTAGGTGGATCGACCTCCGATGTCGAGGCCTCTCGGCGGCGCAGGTTTCTCGAAGACCGTGGGATCCCAGAAGGCGAGCTTCTCGAAGAAGGTGATCGGCCTTTCGAACGTCGGATACAGGAAGATCTCGACCTGGGCGAATGGCGTCTTCGTCGAGTCGTACCACGAGAGCCATGCCGGCCCATCGATTCCGAAGTCGCGACCGGTGAGCACGCGAAGACTGTCGGCGGCCGCGAGGTTCATCGCGAGGCTTCGGTCTTCCAGGGTCATCGCGAGTGCCTGGAAGGCGGAATCGGTCGGATACTGACCGAGCGCGATGGCCAGTTCGATGCGGATCGCTTCATCTTCGGATTCGTCGACCAGTCGGCGCCAGATCCGATCCTCGACGGACTCCTCATGGATTCGTTGCAATGCGATCGAGGCTTCGAGTCTCACCTGTCGGTATTCGTTCTCGAGCTGGTCCGCGATCACCACGGCATCCTCGGGCGATCCCCATCGACCGAGAGCGCGGATTCCGGCCGCCTGAACGAGCGGATCGGAACTCTCGGTGGACAGCACTCGGTAGAGGTCGACATAGGTGCGCTCGCCACCGAAGGTCGCATTGGAGAGCAGGATGACCCCTCGTCGCTGGAGGCCGGGATCGTTGAAGTCGGAGGCCCAGACCGCGGCCTGAAAAGGCGACGGTGGACTGAACTTCTCGGTGAAGTCGTTGAAGTCCTCGCTGATCGAATCACAACCGGCGATCAGCAGGATGGCCGAGGCGGTGGCGGAGAGGATTCGTCTTCGACTCGTCTTCATCGTCCGGACCGGCGAGCCGACGCCGACGACCGGGTCGGATGCGGCTCTATGGCCGGGCTTGGCGAGGTGCGATCGAAGGAGCGGAGTCACGCCCGGAAGTATACGGTCATTCGATCCCGAGACGGGCCGGAACGGAGGCTCACTCGACCACCCCGGCGCGGGCTCGAAGCCCGTCGAGGAGTTCGGTCGCCTCTTCCGCCATCCGGGTGTTCGGATACTCCTGGACCAGTCGCTCGCCGAGGATCACCGCGTTCTTCCAGTCCTTGCCTCCGATGGCGTCCCGGAAACGAGCGCCGCAGAGATCCCGATGAGCCGCCACGATCGGTTGGGCCACGTCGAGGACGCGGTTGGATTCCCGGCCGGAGAGATTTCGGTCGAGTTCGCGGAGGAGGGTCATCGCATCGTCGATCCGGCCATTGGCGTGTGCCTCCCGCATGCTCGTCTCGATCTCCGCGGCGTGCCGGAGTCGGGCGCTGAGGATCTGGTCCGGGAGATGTTCGATCGCGGCGACGTCTGGGAAGAGCCGTTGCAGTCGATGGAGGGACTGTGAGGCCGCGTTCCAGTCCCCGGCGACCAGGAGCCTTTCGATCTCCTCGGTCCCTTCGCGAATGCGAAGTTCGACTTCGGATCGGCGGGCGGTCTCGATCCGGCTTCGGAGTGCTTCGGCCTCCTCGAGACGGCCGAACTGGGAAGCGAGTTCATCCACCATGCGGAGTGCGGCATCGAAGTCTCGAGCGGCGATGTCCTGTTCGACGAGCATTCGGAGCAGGTCCAGTTCTCGATCGCGGTAGACCAGGCGTTTCGCGGAGTCCGAGAGCATCGAATGTTCTTCAATCCGCGAGAGGATGGACGCCGAGGCGGAGTCGATCGTTCCGGATCTTCGATCTCCAAGTACGAGCATCACCCCGACCGCGATCAGGCACATCAGGCCGCCGGCGACGGCGCCGCTCAGGATCGGTGCCGCCCAGGCCGCGTCCGGACGTCGAAGTGACACCACCATGAGCAAGGTCGCCGCGAAGACCGCGAGGCCGATCCAGAGATGTCCCGCGTGCACGCCTTCGTTTCGTCGCCCTGGCTTCTTCGGATCGCTCATGATCCAGGGACCTCGCCGCCGTTGTTGCGGGCTCGAGGCACGAGGCAGATGAGTTGCAGGGGATGACTTCCGGTGTTTCGGAACTGATGCACCAGATCGGGCGAGACGTAGAGCACGTCGCCGGATTCGATGGCCGACGTCTCGCCGTCCTGTTCCGCCTCTCCCCGGCCCTCGAGCACGATGATCTGGTGTTCGTAGTCGTGCGCATGCAACGGCGTGTGCCCGCCGGGTTCGACGACGAAGTGACGCATCGAGAAGTTGGGCATCCCGTGTTCGCCACCCAGAAGGACCCGCATCGAGACGTCCTTGACGCCGTCGAGCGAGACGGGGCTGGTTTCATCGGGAGAGAGTCGGGTTCGGAGCATGCGGGATTCCGATCGTTCAAGAGTCCGGGTGACGACGGTGCGGTGATGCCGTACTGTAGGAAGTATGCATGAACAGGCTTCCCATGACCCCATTCTCGGCATGTTTCCTCTCGGGGACTACCAGACCAATGCCTTCGTGGTGGCGGACGAGTCGGATCCCGGCCGGTGCTGGATCGTGGACTGCGGTCAGCGACCCGAGGTGCTCCTGGATGCCGTTGACGCCTCCGGACGCACCCCCGCAGGGATTCTTCTCACCCATTGCCATCACGACCACATCGCGGGAATCGATCAGGCGTTGGCCAGATTCGGTCCGATGCCGATCAGATGCCATCGATCGGAGGAAGCCTGGAATCAGGAGCCGATGCTGAACCTCTCGGCATTCCTGGGCACTCCTTCGACCGCCACGCCTCCGGACGGTCTGTTCGAGGAAGGGGATGCACTGCCCATCGGGCCCGGTTGGAGAATCCTCCACCTGCCGGGTCACAGTCCGGGGTCCTGTGGATTTCTCCATGAACCATCGCACACGTTGATCGCCGGAGACACGCTCTTCGAAGGCTCCATCGGGCGGATCGACTTTCCGACGTCGGATCCGGATGCCATGAGGGCATCGTTGACCCGGCTCCTGGAGCTCGACGACCAGACGCGGGTGCTTCCCGGACATGGCGGTGAGACGTCGATCGGTCGCGAGCGACTCGGGAATCCTTTTCTTCAGGGTGGAAAAACCGCCTTCTAGGGCATTCCAGGAAGCGTCGACGTCCCAGAGTCGAGTTTTTCACTCGATCTGGGATTGCGGGTCTTGGAATCTCGACCCGCCCGGGTAATTTGAGGGTCATTCTCGTGCACCGGTGGCTCTTTCTTCCGGTGACGGTTCTCGAAGACGATCTCAGTCTCTCCGGAGTTCCACGCCATGCGCTGCCCCCGAATTCACCTCACAAGCCTCGCCTCCGTCGCTCTTGCATCGTCCGCGGTGGCGCAGTCCA
>JABABZ010000141.1 GCA_014237965.1 Phycisphaerales bacterium
CCGCCCAGCGGTCACATGGAACTCTCAGATGAAGAGTTGAGTAACGCGGCGGGGGGTAGCGTTAGAACCGTTTGTGTTTGCAATTACCTGACGAGTGGCTGTACGAGTGGCGCCGACACCTGCACGGCGTAAGAACGACTGTTCAAGAGTTGGGCAAAAGAGTTGCACGCAAGGCGGTTCTGGCCGAGTACGACATGGACGTCCCTGATGGGATGGATGTGAAGATGGTGGAGAACGCGGACAACTGCGTGCGCATCACGATGCCTGCACCGCCCAGCGGCTCAACGGAACTCTCGGATGAAGAGTTGAGCAACGCCGCGGGAGGGTGCGGAGGGGATACGATCACTCCGCTGCTTTTCCACTCATGGTGATGCGTTCGCAGTGATGACAGCTTTCCGTTCTGACGGAATGAAGCAATCCCGGCTCTGGTCTGAATCGAACGGAGAAGGCCGATGGCTCGAAATCGACGTTCGCAATCACGTTGAGGCGGCGCAGTCGTCGAGAATGCGGTCAAAGGTGGCCAGGGGGGAATCGGAGGTGTCGCCGCCACCGTCAGGAATGCCGTCTTTCCAACTCATCCAGTTCGAGCACTGGAAGCAGATCAGGTAGTCGATCGTGACGCCGTCGCGCACGATGCGAATGGCGTGCCGGGGCCGGAAGCAGTCGACGGGCACACCGCCTCGGTGGTCGGCGATGCCGGCGTCAAAGGCGCCGAGGATTTCTTCGCGAGTACGGCGGTCGTCGACCTGGCATGCCTTGATCACCGAGTACCCGTTCAGGAGCGTGGCGCCCGGCGGCACTGGGTCGCCGGGGTAGTGATCTCCATCCAGGCGATAGAACGTCATCGCGCCCTCGGCCCGGGGATCCGGCCCGCTCATGGATGCGGATCCTCCCGCGGAACAACCCGCGGTCGCGAGGGTGAGCATCGTCAGGCACAGGGCCGACAGGGCGAGTCCGGTCGAGACGGCGAGCGTCGTGGCGAGAAGCCGGCATGGCATTTGGTGTATCTCCTGATGAGTCTCTGGGGCGATACCGGTCGGGGCGTCGCAGCGGGGGCTGTTCGGGGCTTCGGATGATATCGCGTGACGAATCACGCATGGCGTCGATTCTGTCGGTACCTTGGATTGGAACGAATCGTCAGAAAGAACAAGCCACGGTCGCGTCAGTGAATTCTTCAGGGAGCTTCATCATGTTCGCCATCGATCGCCCGTCTCGAACCGTGATTTGCATGCTCGCCGCCACGCTCATCGGCGCGGGAGGGGGCGTCGGATACGCCTCTTCGCCGGCCCGCGACACCGAGAGTCCGGCCGAAACGAAGCCTGACACCCTTCGAGTGCTGGCGTGGAACGTCCTCCACGGCGCCAACGACGTCACCGATGGACCCGAGAAGGCGATGGCCGTGATCCGGGAGTCCGGTGCGGACGTCGTACTCATGCAGGAGAGTTACGACATCAATGGAGACCGTCCGAAACTCGGTGCCTGGCTGGCCGAGCAACTTGGATGGAACCAGTGGCAGGGGGACAGTCCGCACCTGTGCATTCTCACCCCGTACGACATCGCCGAGACATTCGCTCATGAGCCCTGGCATGGGGTCGGGGCGCGGCTGGTCGACGAGTCCGGTCGCCCGTTCATCGCCTGGAGCATCTGGCTCGACTATCGCGCCTACATCACCTATGAACTTCGCGATGATCCGGACATGTCGGATGCGGATGTGATCGCGTTGGAGTCGGTCGGGTCTGATCGCCTTCCGCAAGCGACTCGGATCGTCGCCCGGCTCAAGGCGCTCGGTCAGTTGGAGAGCCCGATCCCCGTGCTCGTGGGCGGCGACTGGAACACGCCCTCGCATCTCGACTGGACGCTCGATACGTCGCGGGTCTACAAGCGGCGGCGAGATCTGCCGCTTCCGGTGAGCCTCGCCATGAAGGATGCGGGCTTCACCGATACCTATCGCGTCGTCGAGCCGAACCCCGTCCAATCACCCGGCCTCACCTGGTCGCCCATGTTTCGGATGAGCGGCGGGAAGGACCAGGGCTTCGAACGGATCGATCGGATCTATCTCAAGGATCCGGTGGTCGATGGTTCCGGAGGCGTCGAGCGCGCCGAAACGGCGGGGGCCGCGACCCTGCAGCCTCGACGTGCTGCGGTTTATCCGCTGGTCTGGGAGTCCGACGAGATCCCGGTGCTTGACCGATCGTTCCCCTCCGATCACGGGGCGGTCCTGGTCGAGTTCGAATGGGTGGTGAGCGAGTAAGACGAGTAAGAGATGATGCACTTCGGATCCTGATCGGCGTCGGAGCTCGCTTTTCGGACTTGAGGGGGCTTTCTGGGGCTAATTCTGGGGGTATTTGAGATTTCCGGCATCTCTGGCAGGAACATTCTCGTATCCTGAGACGTACTCAGATGGGGCAGAGGGACATCCGCGTCAAACCGGATGCTGCCTCTCCGGCAGGCTGGATTTGTTCCCAGTGGGTCGGAGAATCTGGGAAAAGGGAGCCCGTATCGTCGATTCGTCGACGTCATGCGGGCAAAGGGAATGCACATGCCTCGCCCGAAACGGCGGGGCATGTGCGATTTTGGATCGACGATCAATTCCGCGAGCGCAGGATTTGCCGGTGGCGGAGCCTTTTCCCTAGAGGCTCCGAATTCACATGGACGATGTGAAGCAGGTGAACCTTGAAATCAAAGACAAGTCGGTGAAGACGGAGTTGAAGTCCGGCGAATCCCGAAAGCCGCTGGCGTTCTACTTCGACACGTCGGCGATGGTCTGGCTGATCCCGCTGCTGCTGGTCATCTCATTGACCGCGAACATCGTGGCGCTCAAGGTTCCATTCCTCGAGATCAAGATATTCCCTCATGATCCCGAGGCGTACAGCATTCCACATACCGTCACGCTGATGTGGGTGCAGCTCAAGTTGTACTGGGTGGCGGTCCTCATCGCCGGCTTCTCTCTGGTCTTCCCGTTCGTGAAACTCCTCTCGCTCTTCACCTTGTGGTTCTTCCCGATGCGGGTGTCCACTCGCGGGCGAGGGCTGCGGATTCTCGGGAGTCTCGGGCGATGGTCGTTGCTCGACGTCTTCGTGGCGCTGGTGTTGATCGTGCTCGCTCATGAGCAGGGGAGTCTCTTCGTCACCGATGTGAAGCCCGGACTCTATCTCTTCCTCCTCGCCATTCTCCTGGCGATGAGCACCGGTGAGTGCATGTCGGTGCTCCACGAGCGGACCGAGCACCATCCGAAACTCTCCGATACGAAGGCCTTGCGACCGGCGGTCGGCTCGGGCTGGCGGAGAATCGCCGTTCCGGCCCTCCTGCTCGGTTCGCTGGCAAGTCTGGCGATCGCCGTCGAACTTCCGTTCCTCAAGATCACCGCGTGGTACCTGACGGACAACTCCTACAGCATCCTGGGCACGATCGAGACGCTCTGGACGTCCGACCAGCGCCTGTTCGCATCAGTCGTGGCGCTGGGGCTCGTGGTGATGCCACTCGCGAAGCTGCTGGTGATTTCGGGAACATGGGCGCTCGGTCGATCGCCGCATCGCTTCAGGATCGCGACCCTGCGAATTCGCATCGTCTCGCAGTGGTCGATGATCGATGTCTTCGGCCTGGCCATCGCGCTCTTCCTCCTGGAAGGGTCCACCATGGTTCCGGTCAAGGGGCAGATCGGTGCCTGGGCGCTTCTGGTGGCGATCATCCTGAATGCGATCCTCGCTTGGACGGCGGGAAGCCTCCTGGCGGCACGCCTGAAGAAACTCGAAGCAGAAGCTGCTTCCAACGGGTGATCCGAACCGCTACCTTGGATGATCGACGATCCACGGAACCCGCGGTCGATTCAGGCATCCGAATACGGAGCGTCGGTTCGATCTTCTCGCCCGCATCGGGCGTTCACAATCATCGAAAGTCAATCATGAACCGTTCTTCCTTCTTGTCTTCGGTCACGGTGTGCTGCTTCGTCGTTGCGGCCGGCTCCTTGGCCGGATGTGCAAAGAGTGCACGGGTCGGCGAGGTGGGGGCGGATGACGGGTCGGTGCCGGCGTCGGCCGCGATCGAGATGCATCCATTCCAGGTCGGCGACGACTTCGTGCCTCCTCGATCGGGACGAGATCCGGACACGCTTCCTCCGGCGATCGATTTCTCCGAAGGAACCGTGGCTCGCGCGGGAACGGCTTCGGCCGAGATCATCGATTCTCGCCGCTTCGACCCACCGGTCGCGAAGCGGCGCCCATACAACGGCCGAATGATCCGGCCCGCCCAGATGCTGCCGAAGCACTCGCGTGACAAGACGCTTCCCCGGACTCCGCCGAACGACCTTCGGGCGGGTGGATTGAACGGTGCTTCAAGAGTCCAACCCGAGGCGGCCTTCCCTGGAATCACCCAGTCTCCCTGGCGACCGCCTGATCCGTCGATCGCGGTGGGGAACGAGCATGTGGTCGAGACGGTCAACATGGAGATCGCCTGGTATCGCAAGGACGGAACGCCGGAGTTCCAGCAGCGGCTCGATTCGAGCGGCGATCCAGGATTTCTGGAGAGCGTGGGAGCGGGCGGATTCACGTTCGACCCCAAGTGTTTCTACGACCCCTACGTCGACCGTTACGTGATGATCGCCCTCGAGGTCTATCGCGATGATCGCGAGGCCTGGATCACCATGGCCGTCTCCGACGACAATGATCCGAACGGCCTCTGGTTCAAGTACCGGATGTGGGCGGTGGTGGCGTCCGGCGAGCGGGAGTACTGGGTCGACTTTCCGGGGTTTGGTTTCGACGACCGCGGTTGGTACGTCACGGGAAACCTCTTCGCGCTCGAAGGCGGAGATGGTCCGGGTTTCCTCGGGTCGATCGTGAGAGCGATCGACAAGGTGGGACCGTTGACCGGCGGCCCGGTGGCGTGGAACGATCGCGTGGTGGGCGGGGCAAGCTACCAAGTGGCCCACGCGCCCGATGCGGGTGACGAAGTGTGCTTCGTTCGGAGCGCCGGCCAGACGAGGCTCGAGATCGCCCGCATCGAAGAACCCTTCGGCACCGATCCGTGGACGACCGACGATGTGGCGGTCCCGGAATTCTCCAGCGCAGGCTCGGCGGTCACCCCGATCGGTCCCGGGCTCTGGGTGGTGGACGCAAGGATCTGGCAGGCCTATCGCCGGCAGGATCGCCTGGTGGCGTCACACGCCATTCAGTCTTCGGGATCGGACGATGTGGTGGCCCGATGGTACGAAGTCGATCTCGGTGGTACTCCGGTTCTGGAGATGTCCGGCGAGATCCGGCCGGGTGCCGGCGAGTTCACGATCTTTCCGAGTATCGCCATCAACGGAGACGGCGCCTTCGGCATGATCTACGGTCGGACCAGTCTGGTGAATCATCCCTCGGTCGAGATCGCCGGACGCGTTCCCGAAGATGCGGCGGGGACCATGTCCGTCGGGCGGGAGGCGGTTGCCGGTCAGACGAGTCCGAACGACGGCGACAGTCTCCAGCGATGGGGCGACTACTTCGACTGCACGGTCGATCCCACCGATGACCTCACGTTCTGGGCCGTGGGTGAGATTCAGACCGAGGATGGCTGGCAGACCGAGATCTTCTCGTTCAGAGTCGGCGTTCTCGCGGACTTCAATCGGGATGGCCAGGTGGATGGGCAGGATCTCGGCATTCTGCTCCTGGAGTTCGGTGGTCCCGGGGTCGCGGATATGAACGGCGACGGCATCGTCAACGGTCTCGATCTCGGGCTCTTTCTGGCCGACTGGTGATCGAGAAGGCTCCGAAGTCGTCTTGAACCGGTCATAATCTCCATTCCCCGATGCATCGGCATCCGGGGCACGGAGGTTCGACCGTCATGACAGCCATCAACGCGCTGATGAGCGAGCTCATCGATTTCGCGGGACTCTTCCCCCCGGCATCTCTGGACATGGGTGCGACGGTCCGCGGATTCGCGGCGTATCGCGAGTGTGCTTCCTCGGACGCACTGGGGCGCCTCATCATCCCGGTGTCCCGCTTCGATGAGTTCGAGGCCGAATGCGTGGGCTTGATGCCCCGGGTTCCCGATCTCGATGGCAATGAGGAAGATCCGGATCCGTGGGCGATTTCGGCCCTGATGTCTCCGGCGGACGACCTTGAGGTCGTTGCGGCGGAACTGGCCGCGATCGAGGCGTTCAACGAGCGGCATACCGAAGAGGGTGCCGGCGCGGCGATCGTCGACACCATCGAGATCGCGGCGGCGAACGGCGAGGAGATCGACGCTGTTCTCGATCTGCTCGACGATGATCTGTACCCGTACTTCGAACTCGACTGGCGGGGAGATGTCCGCGGTGGGATCGCCGCGATCGCGGGCCTCGACGGTGGTGCCAAGATCAGAACCGGTGGCGTGACCAAGGACGCGCATCCCGGGGTGCTCGAAGTCACCCGGTTCATCCAGGCCTGCCGCATGGCGGAGATTCCGTTCAAGGCCACCGCGGGCATGCACCATCCCGTTCGAGCCCATCAGGCATCCGTCGACACCAGGCAGTTCGGCTTCTTGAACGTCATGCTGGGCGCGGCCATGCTGCACGCAGGCGCCATCAACGGCTCGGAACTCGGGGAGATGCTCGCGGAGGAGGATCCGAACGCCTTCACCTTCGAGGAGACGACCGCGGGGTGGCGACTTCACCGGATCGAGATGGAAGCACTTCTGGAGGCGAGGAGTCGATTCGCGCATTCCTTCGGAAGCTGCAGTTTCGTCGAGCCGCTGGAGGATCTGGTCGAACTCGGAATGCTGGCGGATGCCGGCACGGAATCAACCCAAGACGGAGAATCGGGAACGTGAACGAACGCAAGAGAAGTTGGATCGAATCGGCGGGCGACCCCGAGGGTGACTTTCCCATCGAAAACCTGCCGCTCGGCGTCTTCGAGCGCGAGGATGCCGAGTCGTCACGGATCGGCGTTCCGATCGGCGAGCAGGTGCTCGACCTCCGGGAAGCCTGGGTGAACGGTCTGCTCGGCGGGCTTTCCGGATCCCTCGGTCGGACCCTCGAGGCATCGAGCCTCAATGATCTCGCGTCGCTCGGACGAAGCGCCTCGGGCGAGTTGCGAGCCGCGCTGACCACGCTGCTTTCCGACGAGTCGTCCCCGTTGCGCACCTCGGACCAGCGAGATCGGATCCTCCTTCCCGCGTCGGCGATCGATCCCTGCCTGCCGTTCTCGATCGGCGACTACACCGATTTCTACGCCAGCGAAAATCACGCCACGAACGTCGGGCGGATGTTCAGGCCCGATGGCGATCCGCTTCTGCCGAACTGGAAGCACCTGCCCGTCGGATATCACGGCCGGGCCAGCTCCGTGGTCGAAAGCGGCCGTCCGATTCGGCGTCCCAGCGGTCAGACCGTCGGTCCCGATGGTCCGCCGCCGAAGCACGGCCCATGCCGCCTGCTCGACTACGAACTCGAAGTGGGGTTCTTCCTGGGGCGTCCCAGCGAACTCGGCACGCCGATCCCGATCGAGCAGGCCCTCGACCACGTCTTCGGGCTGGTGCTGGTCAACGACTGGTCGGCCCGCGACGTGCAGAAGTGGGAGTATCAGCCGCTCGGACCGTTCAACGCGAAGAACTTCGGCACCTCGATTTCTCCCTGGGTCGTGACGCTCGACGCGCTCGAGCCGTTCATGGTCCCCGGCCCGCCGCGGAAGACCGACGATCCGGCCACGCTTCCCTATCTCACATCCGACCGGGACGTGGCGATCGATCTCGAACTCGAGGTCCTGATCCAGTCCGCCGACATGCGGACGCGCGGAATG
>JABABZ010000142.1 GCA_014237965.1 Phycisphaerales bacterium
GGGGCCGGCCGGAAGATCCTGGTCGCCGCGGCGCCATCCGGACGGAGCGACTCGTGACCGGATTTCGGGGCTTCGTCCGTGGAATCATGGAGGCGATGTCCCTCTTTCGACGACCGGATGCGTCATGGACCGATAGAATATCGAACCTGCCGGAGTGGCGGAATTGGCAGACGCGACGGATTCAAAATCCGTTTCCCGCAAGGGAGTGTGGGTTCGAGTCCCACCTTCGGTATTCAGCGACCGGTATTCAGCAGGCAGCATCGAGCCGGTCGTCTCGGTGTTGAGAGATCACGAAATGAGGTTTGGGCCGGAAGGCCGTGGAGTGCTTCGCATGGGTTACGTGCTCGGAATGTACATGGTGGTCATCTCGATCGCGATCGGCCTCGGCGCCGTCGTCTTCATCTTCAGTGAGAAGTCCCCGAAGAGCGGCCACTGATCATCGTGTTCGCCTTTGGCGTGGAATTCGAACGCCTGTCTGAAAGGGTCGATGATGCCCGGTGATCCACGCTCGAAGAAGATCTTCCGGCTCGATCTCGAGACGGTCGAGATGCTGCCGCTCGTGATCTGGGAAACCGATTCCGAAGGGAACCTGCTTCCCGGTGCCGCCGGCGGGGCTTTCAAGAGAACCGCGGTGGCCGAGGTCTCCAAAGAGCGTGAACTGTGCGTGGTCGACGTGCTCGACACCGATCCGGACCTGAGGAATGCCACGCGGAAGGCGCTGGTCGGTGAGCGGACGGCCTTCGATCTGAAACTGGAATCGCGTGTCTTCATCGTCACCATGGCGCCGCGTCGTCAAGATGATGGAACCATCGTCGGAGCGTTCGGCATCGCGATCGATGCCACCTCCGAACGGAAGGCGCAAGAGACGGTCTCCCTGCGGGACCAACAGATCAGACGATTGTTCGACACGGCCCTGGATGCGGTGGTGACATGTGACATCGAAAGCCGGATCGTGGTCTGGAATTCCGGTGCCGAACGGCTCTTTGGATGGAGCAGTGAAGAGGCTGTCGGACTCTGTCTCACCGACACCATCATTCCAGCGGAATTCGTGGAGAGGCACAACGCGGGCATGGCTCGCTTCGTCGATACCGGCGAGGGGACCGTGCTTGGTCGGCGGATCGAGATCGAGGCTCAGGACCGAGATGGACGACGGTTTCCGGTCGAACTCTCGATCAGTCCGATTCTCACTTCGGCGGGCCTGTCCTTCAGTGGTTTCGTCCGCGAGATCTCCGACCGCCGTGCCGCGGAGCAGGCGATCCGGGAAGGTGAGGAACGGCTCGGCCTCGCGTTGCGGGCGATCGATGCGGGGGCCTGGGACTACACGCTCGACGCGGCGGGCGCCGTGGTGAACGCGTCGGTCTCCGACAGGATGAGATCCCTGATCGGCGACGACGCCGACGTTCCGCCGCCCGCTCGATCGAGCATACATCTCGATGATCGACCGTCGGTCGAGGAATCATGGAAGGCGC
Source organism: Phycisphaerales bacterium (assembly GCA_014237965.1). Lineage (GTDB taxonomy): Bacteria > Planctomycetota > Phycisphaerae > Phycisphaerales > SM1A02 > UBA12014. Next base: position 1,470 of record JABABZ010000142.1, read on the forward strand.
TGCTCTCCGACACCGTCGACGTCTTCGTGGCTGAATACCGCGTGGGGACCGGGGATCGACGGGACCGGTGGTATCGAGATCACGGGCAGGTCTTCGAGCGATGGGAGAACGGAGCCCCTCGCCGGATCGCCGGTGTGCTGACCGACATCTCCCGGCAGCGGGAGATCGAAGAGGTCCTGCTGGCGACCCAGAAGATCGAGGCCCTCGGTGCGGTCGCCGGCGGATTCGCGCACGACCTGAACAATGTTCTTTCAGCCATTCAAGGTCATGCGTCGCTTGCCTCTCTTCCGGCCTCGCCCGCGGACAAGATCGGGGAGTCGCTTGATGTCATTCAGACCGCGGTCACGCGAGGCCGCGCGCTCACTCAGAACATGATGATGCTTGGTCGCCCGACGAAGATCCGTCGTTCTTCCGTGGACGTCGATCGCGTCTGCCGTGAGACGGTGGCGTTGGTCAGGCCCGCGGTCACCAAGAGCATCACGATCAAGGAGGAGTACGCACCGGGGGCGTCCCGGGTGCTCACGGATTCGAACCAGCTGCAACAAGCGATTCTCAACCTTCTGGTCAACGCACGCGACGCCATCGATGGAGAAGGGTGCATCGAAGTCGGTGTTTCCCTCATCAGTCTGGAGCTCGACGGCTCACCCGCCATCGAGATCAAGGTGAAGGATGACGGGAGGGGCATGCCCCGCGAAGTGCTCGGCAACGCGACCGAGGCGTTCTTCACGACCAAGGGCCGCCGAGGAAACGGTCTCGGCCTCGCCATGGTTCGGAGTTTCGTCACGGATTCAGGCGGGACGCTCGAGATCGATTCCACGCCGGGCCAGGGGACGGAGGTCCGGCTGGTCCTGCCCGCCGAAGTGGAAACATCCTCCGGGGACGGCTCGGACGCCGCCAGGAACCTGCCGAAGATCGAGCGAAGCGACGTTCGCGTGCTCTTGGCCGAGGATCATCCCTTGCTCCGCCCGATGCTTCTCGAGGCCATGAGTATCGCAGGGTTCCAGGTCAAGGCGACGGCCTCTTCGGAAGAAGCGTTGGAGGTGGAAGTGGACTGGAACGCGACGATCCTCGTGCTCGATGTCAATCTGCCCGGGGCCACCGGGGACAAGGTCGCCGAAGCGATCCGTGCCCGCCGCGGGCGGGACGTGCCCGTGATCTTCATCACGGGAAACAACGAGTTCGAGGTTCCCGAATGGCCCGCGGTCGAATTGCTTCGCAAGCCGTTCGGGCTCGCCGACCTCATGGACTTGATCGACCGGGGCATGCGAGGCTGAATCAGTTCGCGGTCGATCGCGTGGATTCCATCGCGATGTCCGCCCTCGGTTCGAAGATCATGAGCCGCTGCCAGGGGAGGCCGTCGACCAGACTTTCGACCATCTCGAAGCCGGCGGCCTCGAATTCCAGTCTCGCCTGAGCCTCGGTCATCGTGTGGAGCGGCTTGATCGGGACGGTGTCGTCTCCGGCCCGATACTCCACCAGGGCGACCCGTCCGTTGGGCCGAAGCGCCCGATGCATCGAACGGGCCATCTCCCAGGGGTGGTCGAACTCGTGATAGACGTCGACGAGGAGGATCAGGTCGACGGAGTCTTCCGCAAGTCCGGTGTCGTCGACTCGCCCGAGGATCGGGACGACGTTCTTGATCCCTTCGAGGGCGAGGCTGGTTTGAAGGTACTCGAGCATTTCGGGTTGGATGTCGGTCGCGAAGACGGAGCCTCCGGGCTCGATGGGAGGAGACATCCGACGAGTGAAGTAGCCGGAACCGGCGCCGATATCCGCGACGACCATTCCGGGTCGCAGGCCGAGCATTCGAATCAGAAGATCGGTTCGTTCTTCGCGTTCGCGTTCCGGGCGTTCCAGCCAGCCGGCTGCCAGATGACCCATGACCTGTGCGATCTCCCGGTCGAAGTAGGTCTTCCCGGTTCCGTCGCGTGTGGGCTCGCATGATCCGTAGATCGAAGTCGTGTCGCGGGCCGCCTCCCGAGTGGGGGCGTGTTCGATCGCGATCAGGATGTGATCCTGGTCCTTCGGGGCGGGCCGATCGATGGTGCGTCTTCCGCCATCGAGCTCCCGGACCACGGCGGTCGCAAAGGGTCGCCCGGAGACGAGGCCGATGCCGTCCTTCGGAATTCGGATGGTGGTGTCCGCTTGAACACCCTCGCGTTCCCGAAGCCTGCCGAGCGTCATTTCGCTTGAGATCTCGAATTCGACCTCGAGTTCGATCTCACCCGCTTCGAGTCGAACGGGCTTGATCTGGATGGTCAGATCCTCCTGGTCTTCGGACTCGATTCGAAGCGAGGCGGGTTGCCCGAGCCGAGTGGTCACGGTGGGGCGGGCGAGGAGTTTCGTCGCGCTCGAATCGGCTTCGAGGCGATCCAGCATCTTCGTGGTGATCGGTGCCATCCGCCATTCGGCCAGCACCGCGGCCGAATCGGGATCGTCCTGTGGAATTCGGATGATGCTGCACTGAAATGCGATCGGGGCGGAGATGAGATCGGCAACCGCCGCTCGAACCCGCTCCGCCTCCCGGACACCGGTTTCGGATCCTCGGGCCACGATCCAGGCGCCGTGGCGTTCAACCATGGCTTGACGGCCGACGGCCTCGCGGAGAAGTTCGAGTTCGAATCCGATGGGGTCCATCGAGTCGAAGCCCGAAAGGGTGATGCCGGTGACCTTCTGGATCGACTCGAAGTCACGCGGATCGATCTCCATTTCCCGAAGATCGAAGGCGGCCACCACCTCCTTCTCGGCAGGGATCTTCCCGCGGCGCGTTTCATCGGATTCCGCTGCCACGGTGGATTTGGATTCCGGCGTCTCGACAGGCGGGGAGGTCTCGCCGAGCTTCGGGACGCCCGGAGGCCCGGAGGCTGCATTCCCGGCGGCGATCAAGGGTGTTCCGAGGAGCAGGATGGCTGACAGTGGAAGTGAGAGGGTGGGTCGAGATCGATCCATGGTCATGCTCCGTCACGCCGGTGTTCTTGCTCTGGAAGTCGAATCGGCTGGACAATCGAGGGCTCATCGTCCACCGTACCTCCTTCCGGCTTCTCAGGCCGGCATCCAGGTTTCATGCAGGGAGTCGAGCATGTGCGGGCGATATGCGTTGGACGTCACGGGGCTCGAACTGGTCGATCGTTCGAGGCGATGCTGGAAGATCCGGAGCCACCCGGCTTTTTGGTTGACCGTCGGTTGCCTCTTCGAGGAAGTCCCCGGACAATGTGCGAATGACTTCGGTCGAGACAATGCCGAGTGCGGATCCGCACCGACTGATCGTGGGCATGCCCCGTGGTGGAACCACCGCGATGATGCGGGCGTTGAATGCCGACGGTCGGGTCGCCGCGTTCGGAGAATCGCTTTTCTGGGGGCGGGCCTGGGTCGAGCCGCGGGAAGACGGCGGATTCGATGCGGCGGGCTTGGAGAGAATCGCCGAATTGCTTCGGAAGAAGGCGTTGACTCCTCGTGGCGATCCTGGCGGCCTTTCTGAAGACGGACGGGATCTCTCTGCGGCGGCGGCTGACGTGGTGCTCGGGATGCCGGTCGGCAGTCGACCGGTCGAGGTCTTCGAGGCGATCGGCGAGGCGATCGCGAAGACGTCGGGTCGTCGGATCTGGGTGGAGAAGACGCCGCACCATCTGCAACATCTCGATCGGATCTTCCAGGCGATGCCCGATGCCCGAGTGGTCGTGATGCTGCGAACGCCGGTGGATTTCCTCCGTTCCTACAAGCATCAGGGAGATCGGAAGGCGCTTGAGATCAAGAAGGTCTTCCATCGGCTCTACCATCCGATGTTGGCGAGTCTGGTCTGCCGACGCGGTCTTCAGGAGGGCATTCGCGCTTCGAAGCGTTGGCCGGATGCATTGCTGATGGTGCGGCTCGAAGAAGTCCGGGAGGACCCCACGGAAGTCATGGGTCGGATCCGAGCTCATCTTCGATTGCCGGATTTTTCAGACGTCGAGTTCGGGCAGGCCAACTCGAGCTTCGAAGGAGTGACGAAGCCCCCGAACCCGCTGAGTCCGGTCGAAACGACCTGGCTCCGGCTTCTGGTGGGAAAGAATGCTCGTGCTCTGGATATGCCGATGCCGGACCGTCGGGTGGTGCCGATTCGATTTCTGTGCTCGGTGCTGTCCTTGATCCCCTGGGGCATTCGCAACTGGAAGACCGTCAGTCGGCTCGATCAGGGTGGGATTCGAGGAATGATTCGTCGCTGGCTTCGCTGATCTGGGGATCCGGAGCCATGATTTCCATCGACAACGGGTTTGCGGACCTTCCGCGACGACCGACACAATCCGCTTCGCCCGCGTGTTTCGACCGGGATTCCGGTTCCGGTCCCGACGTTTCTTGCCGCCAGCCTCCCGCAATATGACAGTCGATGGGGAATCCGAATCCGGATTCCATCGGTTCAGGGAAGTCCGAGGGCCATGAACGTGTTTTCGATGATCTCATCCATCATGGGTACGCTTGCGATCACCGCCGTGGCGGTGGCTGGAACACCGAGCGATACGAAGCCTCCCACGAGTGCGGAAGGCTCGGCGAACGCGACCATCCTGGTCACGTTCGACGACCAGAAGCCGCGGCGGATCATCTCCCGCGGAGTCATGGCCGACGGCGTCCTCCGATTCGTCGGAGAACATGTCGACTCGACGCACGGATTCACCCTGGCCTGGAACTGGGCCGCAGACCTCGATCCGATGGGCAACGCCCGGCTCGACGGCGAAGCCTCCGTTCGGAATCGAACTGGAGATCGTCACGTCTATGACGTGAAAGCCACCTTCAAGCTCGACCCGGTCATCATGAACGCGTCCGCCGTCGGGGCGAGCGTTCGCGTCAGCCTTGAGATGGATGAAGACGGTGGATCGCTCGATGTGCCTGCCGGCGCGTCGGTCTGGTCGGTCATGATCGACGAAGACGAGGTCAAGCGCCTGCATCCCGGCCCGTTCATGATGGGCGGGTCCGGATCCGGAATCGCCGTGGCCGACGCGAACTTCGGTGCGCCTCATCCCGGCCTTGTCGCTCCTTCCATCGAGGAGGGATTCCAGGTGCGGCATCATTGTCGACTGACTTCCGGAGACCGGGCGGTGTTCGCGACCGACATGCAGATCGGCGGCGACCCGAGCGACTTCGTTCGACGTCGTGACGTCGAACGGCCGGTGCGGATCGGTGGCGAGAATCTGGAACGACGGGTGATCCAGATCGGCTCGTCATCGCGTGGCCGAGCGATCAGTGGATCCCGTCGAGGCGGAAATCGAAGGCCCGCCACGTCCGTCGAGCGAGGCGTCCAGATCAAGAAGAATGCTCGAAAGCCACGAGCCGGTGTCTCGCGGAACTGAGACCGATGAATCACGGCTGGCCTTGCCCGGCTCCAGCCCGTTCCGATGAACGCGTCCCGATGCTCGTCCCGCATCGGGACGCGTTCTTGCGCGGATGGGCACGGTCGACCGTCGCGGCTCGACCGGTCAGGGCCGAATCTGGCCACGGCTCACCATGAGCGGCGCCGTCGCATCGACCAGTCTGAATGGAGCGGTGGTCTGTCCCGAGATGGTCCAGACCCAGCCGGCCGGCCAGTCGCGAATCATCCCGTGATTGAACGGAGCGAAGTCATAGGCCAGACCGACTCGTCGATTCATCTGCTTGATGGTTCCGAACCACTTCCACGGTTGATTGACATTCGCCTGTGGAAGCCCCCGGCCTCGCATTTCATAGGGATCGAAGGGGACCCATCCGCATCCGGGGAGATTGAACTCCGCCCAGACACAGAGGGTCTTCCGATCCTTCGGAAGTTTCGTATCGGGGTTGCTTCCGCTCCCGGAATAGATCCCGATGACCGGCCTTGCCGGGATGCCCGCGGCTCGAAGAACCGCGACGCAGGTGCAGACCATGTCGCCCGGCGTCACCGAGAGCGCGCCGGTGCTGGAGAGGGCGCCCTGGAGTCGAAAGCCACGGATGATTCCCTGGCCTTCCCGAACGAGGGTCTGGCTGTCGACGTTCCGGAATTCCATGATCGTCCGCCGCACCAGATCCTTCGCTGCCAGATAGATCGGGGTGCGGCGGAGTCGGCCTTCGGTCGTCTTGGCGACGAACGCCTTGAAGACGTCGTTCTCGGATTGAATGCCCTGGCTCGGAGCGAGGAACTTCGCGACCTCGGGTGTCCATTCTCGCGGCCAGGTGACCTTGG
>JABABZ010000143.1 GCA_014237965.1 Phycisphaerales bacterium
CCACGAACAGGATCGCCCCCGCCCGCGCACCACGAACCGTCGGCAGCAACGCGACATCGGCCGCGTAGACCGCTTGTTTCGAAGCCGCGTCGATGATGAACGCATCCATCAATTCGACCGCGGCCGGCCCGGCCCCGACCAGCGTCTCGACTCGCCGGCAGGCCTCGGTCACACTGGCGAACGCGGCGACCAGCAATGCTCGTCCCCGCGACGGTTCGACGAGGCGGACCGTCGCCTCGGACGTGATCGCAAGCGAACCCTCGGAACCCGAGAGAAACCGACCGAGATTCACCTGATCGACGCTCCCGGGCGTGCTTCGGTCGAACATCTCGAGCAGATCATCAAAGCGATATCCGCCGACGTTCCGACGGACTTTCGGGAATCGAGCCTCGATCTCCTCTCGGAGCGGCTCCACCACCGATCGAAGTTCCTGAAGAATGCGGCCGACCACGGGATCCTCGCCCGAGCATCCGGTTCCGAAGTGATGACTTGTTCCGTCGGCGAGCACGCCATCGATGGAGAGAACGTGCTCATCGGTCATGCCGTGAACGAGAGAGAACGCCCCCGCCGATGCATTGCCGATCATCCCGCCGAGCGTGGCATGGGTGGACGTCGAGACGTCGGGGCCGAAACCAAGCCCGAACGGTTCCAGCGTTCGCTTGAAGTCGTCCAGGATCAGACCGGGCTGGACTCTGGCCGTTCGTCCATCGGCATCGATGGAGACCACCCGGTTCATGAACGGTGAGAAATCGATCACGACCGCGGCGTTGACCGTCTGTCCGCCGAGACTGGTACCCGCACCCCGGGGCAGGACCGGCATGGCATGCGAAGAACAGATCTCCATCGCGGTCGTCACATCGGACGGGTCACGCGGCGCGACCACCGCGATGGGCATGACGTCGTACGGCGAGGCATCCGTCGCATACAGCCCTCGTTCGAGAACATCCCCGCGAACCGTGCCCCGAAGATTCGATTCGAGTTCGGCGACCACCCGTGCAACCCGAGCGGAGTCTTCACGGTCCGGTTCGAGCGATGATTCGATCACGGGCAACCGCATGCCGCGATGGTAGTGATTCACCGAAGACCGGGCCCCTCCCCGATGGATCGACTTCGCCGGTACCGGATGGCCCGAGGAACCCGGAAGACCCTGAAAAGCATGACGCACGCCCGCGATCGGATCGCGGGCGTGCGTCTGAAGCCACCAGCCGGACTCGAACCGGCGACCTAAGCTTTACGAAAGCTTCGCTCTACCAACTGAGCTATGGCGGCATGTTCCGAACCCGAACCAGCCCATTCGCGGGTCTCCACTCGGGGGGGAGAATGGTAGCAGACGTCGCCGGGAATGAAAACGCCGAAACGAAGCACGCCCCGAAGCATTCATGATGCTCCGGGGCGTGCGATCGATCGAACTTGATTTCGAGCATTCTCAGGCCCCGAAGCGTCCGGGGCCCGTGAGGCTCATCGACTCATTCAGCGATGAGTCGCACCGCTTCGTCGGAGGAGAGGTCGAGTGACCCGTAGAGACGTCCTGCGGCATCCGCCGTCGAACTGTTTCCCTCACCCGTGCTGGATGCGATGAGCCGGCGAAGTGCGTCGACCTGTCGTGAGGCCGACTTGTTTCCGAAGGACCGGGCACTCGAAGCCGCATAGTCGAGCAACGAGATCTGCTCGTTCCCGGATGCGGCCAGAGCAGCGTCGATCAACGCCTGCTGGCTGGCATCGGAATCGATGAGGGACACGACTTCCGCGACCAGCATCCGCATGCCGCCGGAGATGCTGGTCATCGCCGCGAGCAGGGAGGGCTCTGCCGACTTGATGTCGTACGGACCCTTTCCGTGACGCGCGATGTTGGCGAGCGTCTGAAGGGCGTTCCGCGTGTAGGTCATCGAATCGGTCGCGGTCAGACGACCTCCCGAAGCGACGTCCATCAGCGAATCGACCGCCGACTGGAACTGGGCCTCGGTACCACCGTTGATGAAAGCACCGGTCGCACGATCGCCGGTGAATTCCCGATCCATGGCGATCTTGTCGACCCCGCTGCACATCAACATGACCGGCGTGGCGCCGGTGCCGACGAAGTTCCGGATCTGACCGACCGTGGTGACCGCATCGGAGGCTCCCGCCTGCACCACGACCAGATCGATTCCGTTGGCCCGGTTGACCTCGGCCTCGAGGTCGTAGAAACCGGGACCACTCGCCACCACGGAGAATCCGGCTTTGCCGAGCATGGAGGAGAGGCGATTTCGATCTTCGTCCGTGGATGCCACCACGACCGCGTAACTCTCGTTGTTCGATCTGATGGCGTTGGCCAGCAACGGCACCACCTGGCTGTCGCCGGCGAAGGCCTTCTCGGGCATCGCCGCACCGAGTACCAGCGCGGTGTCGTACTGAACTCGACGATCGGGGTACCGAAGGCACTCGAGCAGCGGCTGTCGACCACCGGCGCCGACCATGCGGCCGCGTTCGACGGTCATACCGAGCGCGGCGATCGCATCGCGAACCAGCGCGGTGTCCTTGCCGTCGATGGCCATCGCGAGAACATCACGGGCGATGGAGCTTCCGGCGGCCGTCGCGAAGAACTGAGGCGAGTACTTCGAGTCGGCGGCAAAGGGGTCCGTCTCGCCCTCACCGATCTGATTCTCACGACGAAGATCGGCGGCGACGAAGACCGCGAGGGCCATTCGATTCGACGGATCCGCAGCCAGTGCGGTCCGTGCGTTTCGCATCGCCATCACCTGACAGAAGATCGAGGTGGGAACCGGCGTCTGCACCAGACCGGAATGCGGCCCGTAGCTCCAGACCATGTTGACCGGATCGGAGGGGTAGGCGACCAGCGACTGCTCCTGAGAGAAGAACTTGCGACCCAGAGCCGTGAATGCCGCGGAGACGTCCGTGGAGGTGCCACCGAGGCGACGGAACGCGGTCATCGCGGCATCCCGGACCTCCGGCGTGCTCTGCCGGGAGGTCGCGACCTCGAGGAGGTACGGAATGGCGGTGGGCCAGCCGATGGTGGAGAGGATGCGGCAGACCTTGGTCTGAACCGTCGCGGAGAGTTCGGGGAGTGCGGCACAGAGCGGAAGCACCGCCTGCCGCTTGATCTTCTCGATGACTTCGGTGACGCGAAGTTCGACTTCGGCGTTCTTGGCGGAGACCAGGACGTCGAGCAACTGCGGAACCGCGTATTCGCCCGCCTCGATGAGACGACGCTTCCCGATCATCTGGGCTCGCAGCGAGCCGTCGAGCATGCCGATCGCTTCCTTGATCCGATCCTGATCGCGAGCGAGATCGAGGCGGCCTTCCTCAAGCCGCTTCTCGAACTCCGTGACCATGGGGCCGACTCCGGCCAGGCCGCGGCCACGGCTCAGCGAGCGTTCGACCTTGTCGTCGAGATCGTTCTCGGAGACGAGTTCCGCCAACTGTGCATCGGTGATGCCGCTGTCGAAGAGTTTCCGGCCCGCCGCTTCGGCGAGGTCCGGCTTCGCGATGAGCACGTAGTGGAGGAAGTCGCCGACCAGACGCGACTGATCCGCGTTGGTCCCGTCCTGCAACACGGGGGATGAGGCGAACGCAGGTCCGACTCGGTTGGCGGCGTCGAGCCCGGAGATCAACAGGCTGCCAATCGCGAAAGCGCGGATGAAGCCGGTGGTCGAGGTACGGAACGTGCGGTCCATCGAATCGATCCTCCATCGTCGGCCGAAGTCGGTCGACGGGGTCTGCCGTTTCACGGATCAAGCGATCCGATCGCGGCGGCGTGTGGTCCATCGTGGACCGTGCATGAATACGGTCGTGAAAAGACGACCGAAGAACGGGACGGGAGGGCGGACCATCCCCGAACGGGGAAGGCCGAATCCTCGAGTCTGTCCCGATGAAGGGACTGGAGCAGCGGACGTCCGTTTCGGACGACCGATCCTGAGCCGATGCGGACGCATCGGATGGTCCTCCCGGCCGAACCGGGAGCCATTCCGCCTCCGCCGGAGCGAATGCAGAACGGGCAGGGTACCGGGCCGCGGGAAAGGGTGTCAACGCGACCCCGGCTTCCGGGGTGGGGCGGAACCCGGAGGCGATTGCCCGATATACTCCTCGTGCACTTCGGGCCCCGCGGCGTTCCGCGGGCGAGGAAGCAGGCCGGATACCACTGGCCGCAGGGCTTCTTCGAAGGGAAGGCGGTTCAAAGCCGCCGCGGACGCGCCGCCGTAACGGGCTTGATTCGGGCAAGAAGCCGAATCTCGCGAGTCGAGAGCCACTGCAGGCCCCCAGAGGGCGTTGCGGGAAGGCAGACTCGTGAATCGCTCGGAGCCGGAAGACCTGCCTGATCGAACTGGTGCCCGACGCGATCGGGCCCTCTTCCGTCTGGCCGGCGCGAATCCGGCCTCCGGAGTCTCCGAGATGCCATCCCGACCCGTTCAGCCCTCACGCCTCACCACCCTCCTCCAGAGTCTCGTGGCCTCACTCATTCTGCTGGCGCCGCCGACCATCGCGGATTCTCCCTTTGCGGTCGAAGTCGTCCACTTCGATCCGGGCATCGGCGGCGTTCCCGGCTATGACCACCCCGAGTCCGCGCTGGGCGAACCCACCCGGACCACCGGCGGCAGTCTCTTCCCCGCCGCCGTGACCCCCTTCCAACCGGCCTGGCTGGCGTCGGAGGTCGTCTCACTGGGCATCGGTGGATCGATCGAACTGGCCTTTGATCATCTCGTGCTCGACGACCCCGACAATCCGTTCGGGGTCGACCTGCTGGTTTTCGGGAATCCGTTCTGCACCGATACCAACGCCCCCTGGGGCATCGTCGGCGGCATCTATGAAGAAGGCGGCCGAATCGAAGTGAGCCTGAACGGACGCGACTGGGCCGTGATTCCCGACGTGATGGCGGACGGCGGCTTCCCGACCTTCGGATGGCGGGACGCCGGACCCTACGCCGAGCAACCCGGTCGACTCCCCACCGACTTCACGAAGCCGGTGAATCCGTCTCGTCACCCCAACGGCCTCATCGGACTCGACTACGACGCGCTCATCGAAACGTATGACGGGTCGGGTGGTGGCGTCGGCGTCGATCTCGCCAGCGTCGGCCTCAGCGCCATCCGATTCGTTCGGATCACCAACATCGGCATCGACTACACGCCCGAGATCGATGCGATCGCCGACGTCGCAGCGGCGGACGGCACCCGGTTGCCCGGAGATCTCAACGGGGATGGCCTGGTGAACGGGATCGACCTCGGGCTCCTGCTCGCCGCATGGGGCACCACCGACGCCACCGCGGATCTCGATGGCGACCTCATCGTCAACGGTCCCGACCTCGGCCTGCTTCTGGCGGACTGGACGGGATGACCCTCGAACCGAACTCCATCCCCACCGGAAGACGCCGGACTGCTCGAGCGCGTGGATCGCGTGGATTCACCGTGACCGAGGTGATCGTGGTCGTCGGCATCACGGGCGCCCTCCTCGCCATGGTCTCGCGCGGCCTCGTCACCGCTTCGGCGATGGCCAGAAGCACCGCCTGCCGAGCGAATCTACGTCAACTGCATCTTGCCGCAGAAGCCTACCTCGCGACTCAAGGTGGATATCCCGCGGCGGTGCTCTATCGAATGGAGGATGGCGCCGTCCGCACCACCTCCTGGGATTTCGATCATCGGGCGGACGGAACGATCGACAAGGGTCCGATCTGGACGTACCTCGATGACCAGGACCGGGTCTTCCAATGCCCGGACTTCAGAGGGGCCAGCAACTTCGGCGACGACCCGACGACGGGTTACAACTACAACACGACGTACGTGGGCGCCGAAGGACGATTCCCCACCCTGGATTCCAACGGTCGTCTTCTCGAAGGATGGGATCACTGTCGCCGCGGCGTGCCGGCGGCCGCCCATCGACGACCGGCCACCACCGCATTGTTCGGCGACGGCGGATGGATCTCAGGTGCGAACAAGTTCATGCGGGCACCATCCAACGCGGTCGAAATCGATCTCGGACTGGTGCACGGAGGCACTCAGGCCTTCCGTCACGCCTCCTGCTCCAATCTCGTCTGCCTCGACGGTCACGTCGAGTGCTGCGACACCGCCTGCGAGGGCGTGCACGAAGCCCGGGGATTGCTGGAGACGATCACCGACTTCCCGAGGAATGGATTCCTCAGCGACGACGACTCGAGCTACGACCCCCGCTGAAGAGGGCGATCCGACGCCATCGAGGTCGTTCCGCCGCGATCCGCACGGCTCTATCATGGGGGGCATGGGTTCCACCGTCACACCTCGGGTCGAACGAGTGGAGTATCCGGCCTTCGGATCGCTCCGATCGGCCACGATCCGAACGCCACCCCGACTTGATGGACAGATGGTGGTGATGCTGGCGGGTGACGCCGTCTTTGGAATCGAAGTCGAGCTTCCCGCAGCCCGTCAGCTCCTCGAATTCGGTGATGAGCTCGGCGAAGCATTGGTGGAGTCCGGCCGACCGGTGATCCGACCCGAACGATTCGACGCCGCTCGCGACGCGGACGGCTGCATCGACGCGACCCGTGAACTGCTGGCCAGGACCACCGAGCATTTTCCGGACATGCCGCTGGTGGTGATCGGCCTCTCGGCCACCGCCCCACTTCTCGCGGTGGCCGGCTCGGGAATCGGCGCCGCGGCCTTCATCCTCGTGTCGCCTCCGATCCTCGAGACCTACGGCAATCGTCCGGAACGACTCGAACTGACGCTCGCCGACTCGCTCGGAGTCTCGCCGATGATCGCCGCGGAACTCGGGACGAAGAATCCCATGCAACTCGGCGCACAGGTCGCCGATCGAGCATTGGTGGTCAACGGCGCGGCCGACACCGTGGTTCCGCCCGCCGACGCCATCGGTTGGAGAGCTTCTCTCGCGGCCGGTGGCCTTCGGACGGCTCGACTCGAGGTGGCCTTCGCCGGACACGATCTCGATCTATGCCGCGAGACCGCCATCGACGGAATCCTCTCCTTCCTCGAGGATGAACGCCGGTGACCGTGGACCCATCCTCGCTCCCGCCCATCGAGGTCGACGCCGCACTCGATCGACTCATCGCCACCGCCGGTGTGGTGGCCGACCGCCCATCGGTCAAGGCGGACATCCGAGACGATTCGATCCTCGGTGCGGTTCTGGCGGCGCCGATCCTCGCGGACCGCGATCACCCTCCGTTCGACCGAGCGACGATGGACGGCTACGCGCTCCGTGCCCGGGACTCGAGACTCCCGTTGCGGGTCGTCGACTCCGTTCCCGCAGGAAGTCCGCCCCCGGATGAGGTGCCCGAGGCGTCATGCGTCGCGATCGCGACCGGCGCCGCGGTTCCGGCCGACCTCGACGCCGTGATCGAACACGAAGCGACCGACCGAGGCGATCCGCTGACCATCCACCTGGACCAGGTGCTCCCCGGCCGGAACGTCCACCCGAAGTCCGCGGACGCTCGCGCCGGAGACGTTCTTCTCCCCTCCGGCATCCGCATCGACCACATCGCTCGGGGCATCGCGGTCGCGGCGGGCGCGGCCATCGGCGAGGGTTCGGTCATGGTCCGCTCGCGTCCGCGGGTCTCTCTCGTGACCACGGGCAACGAGGTTCGACCGATCGACGACCCACTCGACGGCCCGGACGACGCGGTTCGAATTCGAAACTCGAACGGCTCGCTC
>JABABZ010000144.1 GCA_014237965.1 Phycisphaerales bacterium
CGGTCCCCGATGGGATCGCGCGGAAGGAGATTCTAGGGAATCCGGCGGGAATGGGGTCCGAGCCGTCCGGCGTTTCGCGGGGACGGAGAAGCGATCGAAACGGGCCGGCGCGAGGGATTCCAACTCTGGAGAGGCATTTCTCCCGGGGAGTTGCGTGGTTCAGCGAGCGTCGGGTATCTCCCACCACCGGGCGGTTCGGAAGTCGGCCATCGATCCGGCTTCTCGTTCCCGTCGGCGACTCTCTTGAGAATGGTCTCGCCCCCGACGCCGGGTTCTCCGATCACCACGGGCAGGTCGTCCATGGACAGGACGCTCGAGATGGCATGAGCCGTCCCGAGCGTCCGAAAGTCATTCCGTCGGTGTCGGATTTCGAATCAGGCGAGGACGAGGCGATCACCGAGCTCGTCATGGAATTCCCGCATGGCATCGCGGGTATCGACGACCAATCTCGCGTTCGCGGCGATCGTGGCGTAGTCGAACGCGGCATGGTTCGTCGCGACCAGCACGCAGTCGAAGTCCTTGATGTTCGCCGGGGTCAGTTCGATGCTCTTCATTCTCAGATCGTGCTTGCGGACCCGTGGTGTTTCGGCGATGTGGGGATCGCTGTACTCGACCAGAGCGCCGCGGTCTTCGAGAATCTTGATCAACTCGAACGACGGACTCTCGCGCGTGTCGTCGACGTCGGGCTTGTAGGCGAGTCCGAGCACCAGGATCTTCGATCCCTTGATCGGTTTCGAGTGTTCATTCAGCGCGGCGGCGCAGCGATCGATCACGTACTCCGGCATCGCGGTGTTCACCTGGCCGGCGAGCTCGATGAACCGGGTCGTGCAACCCACCTCCTTGGCCTTCCAGGTGAGGTAGAACGGATCGATGGGAATGCAGTGGCCGCCGAGTCCCGGGCCGGGGTAGAAGGGCATGAATCCGAAGGGCTTCGTGCTTGCGGCACGGACCACCTCCCAGACGTCGATGTCCATTTCCGTGAGCACGGTCTTCATTTCGTTGACCAGGGCGATGTTCACCGCTCGGAAGATGTTCTCGAGGAGCTTGGCGCTTTCTGCGATCTCCGCGGAGCCCACTTCGACGACTTCCGCGATGCCCTTCCGATAGACCGCAGCGGCGAGCGAGGTCGAGTTGGCCTCGAGTCCGCCGACGAGCTTCGGAATGGAACTGGTCGAGTGATCCTTGCGACCGGGGTCCTCCCGCTCGGGGCTGAACGCCACGAACAGGTCTTCGCCCACCACCAGATTCTTCGCCGCTGCAGGCGCGTTGGCCATCATGACCGGGAGCATTTCATCTCGAGTGGTTCGGGGGTAGGTCGTCGACTCCAGGATGACCAGTTGTCCTGCTCGGAGGGTTCTTCCGATCCGTTCGGCGGTATCGGTGATGTAGGAGAGGTCCGGTTCCTGGTGTCGGCCGAGCGGCGTCGGGACCGCGATGATGATCACGTCGCACTCGCCGAGCTTCTCAAAGTCGCTGGTGGCTTCGAACCGGTCGCTGTCGGCGAGATCGATGACCATGTCATCACCGAGGTGGCGGAGATAATTCTCCTTGGCCGCGATCGCGTCGATCTTGCGTTGGTCGACGTCGAAGCCGATGGCGGCGAGGCCGCCTCGGTGGAGTGCATGAGCCAGCGGAAGGCCGACGTAGCCGAGTCCGATCACGCCGATGGTTGCCGAGTTCTCTTCGATCTTGGCGGCAAGGTCGGTGTGGGTGCTGGTGGAGGCGGCGGCGGTTCTCTTAGGAGTAACCCTGATTTTGGTTTTGGCCCTGTTACTGCTGTTGAGCCTGGTGGAGGTGGTGGCGGTGGTGGCGGTTTGAGTCACGGAATTTCTCGTTGGGAATTGGAGGTGTTAGGCAGGTCAGGGTCTGCTTGATCAGCCCTAAGTCATCGTCAATCTGGGGACGGAGGTCATCGAAATTGGTCGTGAAACGCGCATTTCAATGGTCTGGGACGAGGGTTCTCTCAGCCCGTCGGCGTCTTGGAACGTTCGATAATCCAGATTCTCTCGGAAGGAAGATGGGCGTGAATCGAGCCTGCGAGGCTCGGGGCTCGGGATACTCGAAGATCTGGGGTGCTTCAGGCGATTTGAGGCCTCTGGACGATGGTCCTTTTTCGTGGTCAACTCGGTGGAAGCACCGACCAAGATGGTCTGAGTGCTATCGTAGACGATTCGGTCGGGGTCGCCCCTCGGCCTCCAAGGGTCCATTAGAGGAGTTTTTCGTGAATCACGTCGATACCGTGGCCAACCCGTCCGTCAGCGATGCCGCTCTGGGGTCGGTCACTAAAGCGGAACGGGATCAGCTCGTCGCCGATGTTGAAGCCTATTGCCAGGAGATTCGTCCCATCGAGGAGATCTGTTACCTCGAACACGAGCCGAATCCCGCCATCGGGAAACTGGCGAAGAAGCACAATCTTCTCGGAATGGCCATGCCGAAGGAGTACGGCGGTCGTGCGATGGACAGCCTGACCTACGCGCGGGCGCTGGTTCGCATCAATCGTGAAGGAACCGGCGTTCGGACGTTCTTCTCGGGGCATACCTCCATCGGTCAGTACCCGATCCTGAAGTACGGCACGGATGACCAGAAGCAGCGATACCTTCCAGCGTCATGTCGCGGTGACTGCACGCTGGCCTTCGGCCTGACCGAGCCCGACGCAGGATCCAATCCGCTCGAAGGAACCAGCACGTATCGCCGAGAGGGCGACAAGTTCATTCTGAACGGCGTCAAGTATCTGATCTCGAACGGTTCAATCGCCGACGCGGTGATCGTCTTCGCGTTCCCCGAGGGCGTGACTGGCAAGGATCGGCGGATGAGCGCCTTCATCGTCGACACCGCCGGAGACACCTTCGAAGCGGAGGCGTTGCATGCCAAACCAGGGATGTACACCACGGATACCGCGATGTTCGAAATGACCGATCACCCGATCAGCGGTGACAACATGCTTGGCGAAGAGGGTGGTGGCTTCCGGATTGCGATGCATACCCTCGTCTCCGGCAGACTCTCCGTCGCGTCGGGCTGTCTGGGAACCATCGAGGACTGCCTCGAGGAATCGCTTCGATACGCCCGGGAACGCGAGCAGCATGGAAAGCCCATCGGGAAGCACCAACTCGTCCAGGCGCACATCGCCCGGATCGAAATGATGCGTTCCACGTCGGATGCCCTCGTCGAGCGTGCCGCGATCGCCAAGGAGAAGTCCGATCTCGCACCGGGCGACAAGGAGGAGCTCGCTCGTGCGGACTTCGCCATCGCCGAAGCCAAGTACTGGGCGAGCAACGCGGCCTGGGAAGCGGTCGACCGGGCCGTGCAGATCTTCGGTGGTCGTGGTTGGAGTGAACTTTATCGTCCGTTCCGGCACCTGCAGGACGTTCGGGTCTGCCGGATCTACGAGGGAACCGACGAGATCATGCAGCTCAAGATCGCCAGCTCCCTGCTCGGCAAGGAGTTTTCGGCGTTCGGCTGATCCTGGTCGGCCACCGCTCGACTCGTGCGAGGGCCGCAAGCAACACAGAGAATCAAGAAGGACTCCGTCGATCGACGGAGTCCTTTCTTGTTCTTGGCGGACCGGCAGGCCGGCGCGCTCAATCGTTGTTCTTGGTCTGGGCCTCGATGGTCGTCCGCATCGCGTCGAATCCCTGCTTGATCACCTGATCCGCGGCGGAGCGGATGATGGTCGTGCCGAGCGCCGCGACGAGGCCGGTCATCTGCATGATCTCCGCCTGCCATTCCAACTTGGTGGATTCGCCATCCTCGTGGGGGGCGAGATGCATCGTCGACTTGACGCTGAACGCGGTGCCGATTCCCTTGGCGTGCACGTCGATCACGACCTTCTCGTGCGGAGTGTGTTCGACGAGCGTGAAGTCCTGCTTGAGGTTCGTTCGAATGAAACTGAAACCCGGTCGAACGGTCGTCTTGACCGTCGACTCGTCGGCCCGTTCGCTCTTGACGAGGCCGGGAACGATCTTCACCAGCTCTTCAAGATCGATCAGGAACTCGTGCACCCGCTCAGGTGATACAGACAGGATCTCGACGCCGTTGAATGGTTCGTGCTTGCTCATGGGAGGCCCAGTATACGAGCGGAGTTCGGGCTCACGGCGTCGGCGATGATTCGGGACGCTCGTTTTCCTCACCCGCCGTCGCGGGGGGCAGTCCAGTCGCGAGTTTCAGCAACTCCAGGAGTCGAGTCGAGGAATAGCCCTGATCCCAGAACCAGCGGATGACTCCTCGGTCGTCGAGCAGGAGAATTCGGCCGTTCCGAGGGTTCTGGTTTCCGGTGAGTCGTTGAATCCGTGTCGCGTCACTCCCGTAGAGCGTGACGACCGCGCCCCAGTCTTCGGCGGGAATCCCGGCCCGCATTCCGTCGTCGATCGTTCCCTGAAGGAAGGTATTTGGGAACCATCCCACGACGGCGGGAACTTCGACGACTCGGATCTTCGCCTCGGCCTGGGCGAATCCGAGGGTCCATCGGTCGAGGTCGAACTGGGTTCCCTGCACGTAACCCACCATCAGAATCGCCGGTTCGCCCGAGACCGCCGAGGGAAGTTCGACGGCGTCGCCGTTCAGGGATTCCCCGCGGACGACCGGGAAGGACTCACCGATCGGATTCCGGTTCGGAATGGGGGACGAGCAACTCCCGAGAGCCAGAATGCCGCCACCCGTGGCCAGGAGAGAGATCCAGATCATGGATTTTCGGTATCTTCGGTGTTGGGACATGTTCGGGAGGCTCGAGAAGTTTCCGGAGTGTTCGGGGACCGATCCGGCATCGAACAGAGACGTCGGACGCATAGGATACCTTCCGGGCATGCGGCCGTTTCGTCGGTGAATCGGATCAGATCAAGTCGAATCGTGGAGTCTCCATCCCTCATGAATCTCCAGACGCCTGCGCTGGTCTCGCCCTTCAGAGATTTCAGGACCATGGTTCCCGCGATCGCCGCGATGATCCTGATCGCGCCGGTCTTCTTTCTGATCGGGGGATGCGATGACTCCGTGTCGACGGGCTCCAGTGAGAATCGTCCCGTCGTCGAACTCCCGGTGCCTGGTGATCTGGATGAATATGACGTCGGGGTGAAGGCGGCGGTCGAAGCGGAACTGGTTCTCCTGCAGGAGGCGATCGAGGATCCCGCGGCATGGGAACGTCTTGGAGATCTGTATCTCGCCCACGATCGTCCCGGTCTGGCGATCGAGTCCTACACCGGGAGCATCGAACTTGATGCCGACCGGGTCCGGCCCGTCTATCTTCGAGGCTGGGCCTACCACGACCTGGGGAATCTCCAGAAGGCGCGGGCGGACATCGATCGAGCCTTGGATCTGGACCCGACCACCACCCACTTGAAGTGGCGGGCGGCCGGTTGGATGGCCGAGGAGGGCGATATCGATGCCGCCGTCGCCATGGCCCAGTCATCGATCGTCCCGCCCGACGTCGATCTGAATGCCGTTCGAATGTTGGCGAAGATCCGCCTCGAAGAGGGGCGAGCCGATGAGACCATCCGACTTCTCGAACCCATCCTGAAGACCCGGTCAGGGGACCGAGGATCCCACTACGTCGTCGGGCGGGCGAAGCAGATGCTCGGCCGCGGCGACGAGGCCGCCCGGCATCTTCGAATCGCGGGCGACGCTCGTTCGACATTCGGGGATCCATGGTTGAACGAAGCCATGAGCCGGCGGGCGGACCTGACGGCCCGACTGCTCGCCGTCGAAGCGCTTTCTCAGGCCGGTCGGCACGATGACGCGGCGTCGGCGGTGGGTCAGCTTCGAGGTCAATACGGCGAGTTGCGCGAACTCGACTACGCGGATGTCGTGGTGCTGGTGAATCGAGGCGACTTCCGCGCAGCCTTGAAACGGACCCGAAGCCTGGCGGACTCCGATCCGGGATGGCCGCTTCCTCGATTCCGGGAGGCGCAGTGTCTTCTGGTGCTGGCTTCAGAGAGTGATCCTGTGGACGTCGTTCTGATCGAACAGGCAGCGGATGCGGCGAATGCCGGAATCGCTTCGGCGCCCGCCGCAGCGGAGGGACATGAGGTGCTCGGACGGTGCCTCGGCGGGCTGGGAAGATGGAACGAGGCGGCGTCGTCCTTCTCGACCTGCATCGAGCTTGCGCCGCGTGTCGGCCGTCACCATGTCCAACTCGGAGACGCACTGGTCGAGTCCGGTGATCCGATGGCGGCGATCAGGCTGGTCGATCGGATGGACGCGGAGTTCGGCCGGTCGGTCGATGCGGGGCTCGTGCGGGTTCGAGCCCTGGCCGCATTCGGTCGAACGGACGAGGCGGAGGCGCTCCTCGCACAATGTCGCCGGGCGATGCCGGATCACCCCGACCTCCCGCGGACGGCGCGGGCTCTCGGAGTTCTGCCGTGATCGCCGCTCGGTTTCCAAGTCGTCTCCGTTCCTGCAGGCTCCCCCTGGCCCTGGCCCTGATCGCGTCGGGATGTGGAGATCCCGAGGTCGAGTCCACGGACGCCGGGAGGCGGGAATCAGGTTCGTCATCCAGCATCGCGGATCCTGCCGTCGATCCTCCCTGGTTTCAGGAAGAGGCCTTGAAGAGAGGCCTGCGATTCCAACTTGAAGCGACGCTTGCGGAGACGCCGAGGCTTCCTGAGATCGTTCCCGGTGGTGGCGCCGCGCTCGACTTCGATGACGACGGATGGATGGACCTCGTCCTCCTGCAGGCGACCGGCGAGGGTGGCAGTCGCCTGTTTCGCAATCTTGGGAACGGGCGATTCGAAGATGTTTCGCAATCGAGTGGGCTGGAGGAGATCGGATTCGGAATGGGCGCCGCGACGGCGGACTACGATCAGGACGGCGATGTGGACCTCTTCGTGAGCCACTTCGGTCCTGACCGTCTCTTCAGAAACGACGGCGGCGGGCGCTTCACCGATGTCACATCGTCGGCCGGGGTCGGTCATCCCGGATTCGGGGCGAGTGCCACGTTCTTCGATGGAGACGGGGACGGTGATCTCGATCTCTTCGTGACCAATTACGTCGACTGGTCCGAGCCGATCGAACTCGAGTGTCGGAATCGAACCGGCCGGCTCGATTACTGTCCGCCCGTTCGATACGACGCGCCGACTTCCGACGTGCTGTATCGCAACGACGGAGACGGAACGTTCACGGATGTCTCGATCGAGAGCGGGATCGCAGGTGGTTCCGGTACCGGTCTCGGAGTCGTGGCACGGGATTTCAATGGTGACGGGATGCTCGACGTCTTCGTGGCCAATGATGGAATGCCCGACCATCTCTGGATGAACCAGGGGGATCTGCGATTTGAAGAACAGGCCATGCGGCTTGGTTGTGATCGGGATCTGAGCGGCGTCGCGAAGGCCGGCATGGGGGTCTCGTCCGAAGATGTCGATGATGATGGAGATCCCGATCTCATCGTCTGCAATCTCGGCGGCGAATCCGATTCCTTCTATCTGAACGACGGCTCACGATTCCTCGACGCGACGAATCGGGCCGGTCTCGGTTCGGCGAGCCGGCATTTCACGCGCTTCGGGCTCGGGTTCGTGGACTTCGACAATGATGGGCGACTCGACCTCTATGCCGCCAATGGACGGGTCGGTGCGAGTGATGATGCCGACGCCGCGGATCCGTACGCCGAACCGGACATCCT
>JABABZ010000145.1:0-3552 GCA_014237965.1 Phycisphaerales bacterium
ACGCGGTGGGTTCCGCGGTTTGAGAAAGCCACCGTTGGATCGGGGCTCTGGCGACCAGCACGCCCGAGAACAGGATGAGCAGCAGTCCGATCGTCAGTCGCATTCGAGCCGAACGACCGAGGAGCGGAAGGGCCATCACGCCGATCCCCGCGAACACGAAGAGAATGTCGCCGAAGAAGAGGCCGAAGGCGTGGAGCAGGCCGATGGAGCCGAGCCAGATCATCCGGCGCAATTCGAAGGAGATGAATCGGGCGTTGGAAGCGACGAGTCGTGTTCGTTGCGCCGCCAGCCCGAAGCCGAAGAGCACGGTGAAGAGGGCGAGGAACTTCTGATGACCGAGTGCGAGATCCAGGGTGGCGACGATTCGGTCGAAGGGACCCCCTTCGATCGTCCAGGGCCCGGCGATCGCGCGGGCCGTCGGCATCGAGAAGAACCGCACGTTCTCGATCACGATTCCGAGCAGGGCGATTCCCCGGATCACGTCGATGCAGGCGAATCGACCTCGGCGTTCGATGGGATGGACTTCGCTGATGGCGCCGCTCCCTGGATCATCCGCGGGGATGCTTCTTCCGCGGCTCGAGGTCAGTGTCGCGGTTCGAAGGGCCCGGCCGCAAGTGCCTCGGCCACCGCATCCTGAAATAGTTTCAGATCTGCCAGGTCCGGGAGAAGAACATCCGGTTCGTGAGGGCGAAGCGCCTCCATGTCGAATCGGCCCGTCGCCACGGCGATCACCCGGCATCCGTTGGCATGGGCGCAATCGACATCGGCGGGAGTGTCGCCGACGATCACCGTCTCGTGCGGGTCGATCGCTCGCTCGAACATGGACCTCGCCCGCTCCATGGCGATGGGTGGAAGGCCACGTCGCCGATCGGCCTCCGAGCCCCAGGTTCCGAATCGGAAGAGATCCGGATCGAAGCCCGCAGCCTTCACCTTCAATCGCCCGGTCTCCGGGTAGTTCCCGGTGAGCAGGGCCGCTTCCAGCGTCGGATGTTCCTGAACCCAGGCCACGGCTTCGGCGGCGCCCGGGAGCGCGTAGACCGGATCCTCCTCCTCGATGGCCTTGGTCAGGATCGCGCCGTAGGTCTCTCGGAACGCGTCGTGCCCCACGTCGGTCGCATCGAGACCTCGGTGGTCGAGAAGCGTCTTCCAGATGAGCGGATCCAGAGAACCGGCGGTGTCCATCTCCTCAGGGTCGACGAAGTCGCCTTCATGGCGAGGTGGGCACAGTTCCTGCAGAGCCATGCACATCGATCGCGGGCCCACGCCGCTGCTTCGAAGCAGGGTGCCGTCGATGTCGAAGAGGATCAGCACGAATGTTCCGTTCGAGGAGTCGAAGTCGTTTCGGAATCGGTCAAGCGACGGCGTTACACACGGCGGCGGCCGCTTCGGCGAGATCGCCGGCGGTCTGCATCGAGGGGATGTCGCTCTTGGCGTCTTCGAGGATCTTGCGGGCGGCGTCGACTTCGGTGCCTTCAAGGCGGACCACCAGCGGGACGTCGAAGCCGACTTCCTTGGCGGCTTCGACGATGGCGGAAGCGATCGTGTCGCACCGCATGATGCCCCCGAAGATGTTGACCAGGACGCCATTGACCCGGCCGTCGCCGAGAATGATCCGGAATGCCTCGGTCACGGACTCCTTGGTCGCGGAACCGCCCACATCGAGGAAGTTGGCCGGTTCGCCACCGTGGAGTTTCACGATGTCCATGGTGCTCATGGCAAGCCCGGCACCGTTGACCAGACACCCGATGGTTCCGTCGAGTGCCACGTAGGACAGGCCGGCCTCTTCGGCTCGAATCTCCGCCGGGTTCTCTTCGGCGGGATCGTGCATGGCCTTCAGAGCGGGGTGTCGATACAGGGCGTTGTCATCGAATCCGAACTTCGCGTCGATCGCGATCACCCGGCCATCGGGAGCGGTGTCGGTGGGGGGCGTGACGATCAGGGGATTGATCTCGACGATGCTGGCATCCTGGCTGGCATAGAGCGCGGCCAGTCGCTGCATGATGGTCGCGGCCTGCTGGATCTGGCGTCCGTGGAAGCCAAGACGCTTCGCGAGGGCGCGGGCTTCGAATGCTTCCAGACCGGAGAGCGGATGAATGGGCACCTTGTGAATCGCATCGGGGTTCTCGTGGGCGACCGTCTCGATCTCCACGCCACCTTCGGCGCTGGCGATGAGCGTGTTCACCCCGTTCTTCCGATCGAGCGTCACTGCGAGGTAGTACTCCTTCTCGATGTCCACACCGGCGGCGATCAGAAGCCGTTTGACTTCGATGCCTTCAGCGCCGGTCTGGACCGAGACCATGCGGTTGCCGAGCATGAAGTTCGCGGCTTCGCGAGCCTCTTCGATCGAGCGAACGAGCTTGACGAACCCGGCCTTGCCTCGACCTCCGGCATGCACCTGTGCCTTGATGACCACGAGGGTCTCACCGGATGCGAAGATCTTCTCCGTCTCGGCCACGGCGGCATCGACGGTCTCCACCATCTGCCCGGAGGGAACGGGGATGCCGGCGTCGGCGAGGAGTTGGCGGGCCTGATACTCGTGAATCTTCATGGGTCGTCTCGGTCGATGGATCGGGCTTGGCGTGATCCCCGGAGGAGGTGGGGAGAGCCCGGAATTGTACTCGGACCCGGACCCGCCTTCCCGGCCGAAGCGGGACTTTGACCATCTCAATCGCCGACGGAGCCGAGCCCGCGTTCGGCGTCGATCAGACGCTTGATGCCGTCCGGATCCGGGACATTGGTGATTCTGATGTCGGCTCCGCTGTCGCCTGCGGCACTGTCGATCTCAAGGTCGCCGATCCCCACGATCCGCTGCCAGACGTTCTGGGTGATCCGGATGTTCCGGACGTGCTTGTGGAGGACCTCGGAGGTGCTTCGCATGACGATGCCTCGCTCGTCAATCGTGCGTCGGGAGGTGATCCGGAGCCGGTCCCATCGGTGGCCAAGAACAAAGATCCAGACCATCCAGGCACCGCCGGCGATCAGGCCGATCAGCCCGATCCACCAGGCCCAGTGGGGGATCAGGGTCGAAGTGAGTGCGAGCACCATGAGGCCGCCGCTTCCGAGGGTCGTCGTACCCGAGAGGAGGCTGGCCAGAGGGTGTCCTCGGACCAGGGCCGGCCGCGCGACCCGCAGGATACGTTCGGTCTCCGATGGCGACTCCGCATGGGTCGGATTCACGCCGGTTCGATTGATGTCGCCGCAGAATGGGCAGGGCATCTTCGCGACCTCCGGGTCGATCGGGAAGGACCGCTCGCAGTTGTCGCAGACGATGGTGGCGGCATCGGTCATCCAGGAATCCTCTCGTCCATGTCTCGTGGACCTGACGGCGACGCTGGAATCATCAGGCGTCCGCCGCAGGGTTCGCGTCGGAGTTCTGGCCGCCTTCCATCCAATTGTCGGCGCATCGGCTCGTGCCTTGCCCGGAGACCTGCCCACCACGTTCGGTGTAGGTTCCGTTCCATTCCCGCCGCCGGACCACGTCGACGGCGGCCTGACCGCGCCAGTCGTCGGCGTGGCGAGCGACGGAGAACGGCTCGCCTACGTGCTGACGCA
>JABABZ010000145.1:3562-7489 GCA_014237965.1 Phycisphaerales bacterium
ATCGAGGCACGGACCGCGCCGCGTGAATCTCCGGCACCAAGAAGTCGATCGCTGTGGACGTGCGAGCAGAAGCGGCCGTTTCGAACCGCGACCGCGAATTCCTCGCCGAGCACGGCGGCGGTGAGCATGTCGGAGACCCCGTCCACGTTGAAGGGGACGATGCCCACTCGATCTTCCAGTTCGGGCGGTCCGTAGAGGGTGATTCCGCCCATCGAAGAGAGCCCGTCGACCATTCGGTGAAGAAGCGCCAGCTCGTGACGGCGGACCTCGTCCATGCCGATCCGCATCAACAGGTCGAGCATCACCGACATGCCGATCGCCCCGCCCACGTTGGGGGTTCCGAACTGGTGGCGATCCGGGCTGGGAAGCCATTCGGCTTGATGCTCGTCGACTCTGGCGGCGACGCCTCCTCCCGGAACCACGGGGTCCACGGAGTCGAGGATCTCGCGAGGGCCGACGAGGAAGCCGGCTCCGAAGGGTGCGTAGGCCTTGTGGCCGGCGGCCACGAGAAAATCGATCGAGGTCGGGGCGCCGGGCGTTCCCATCTCGATCGGCGCGTGGGCGATCAACTGCGCGGCATCGACGCAGATCAAGGCGCCATGCTCGTGAGCGATGCTGGCGATCTCGTGGATGGGTGGCATCCAGCCGGTCACGTTCGCGGCGCCGGTCACGGAGACCAGTTTGATGTCCTCTTTCTCCAGAACTTCGCGGAGGGACGACATGTCGAGTCTCTTCTCGGAGTCCAACCCGACCCGCACCACGTCTCCTCGTCTTCGGTACGGAAGGTCGCTGCTGTGATGTTCCAGGTCGGTCACCAGGACGGCGCCGGGTCGAGGCTCCGTCGCATGAGCCACGATCTCGCAGGCGGCGGTGGTGTTCGCGGTGAAGACGACGCAGTGATGTTCCAGGTCGGCGCCGACGAACGCGGCGCACGTGCGATAGGCGTCTTCGAACCGAAGCGTCGAGCGACGGGCGAGTTGATACGACGCTCGATGGACGTTCGCGTAATCCAGGCTCAGGAATCGGCGGAGTTCGTCGACCGCCAGATTCGGAGGGTGGGTCGTGGCGGCATGGTCCAGGTAGATCATGGGTCTGGTCGACCCGTCGAGCACCTGTACCGTCCGGCCGGTGATCGCGAAGTTCGCTCGGATCGAGGCCCAGTCTTCATGGTCCAGTGCGGATCGCTCCGTCTGCGGTGTGCTGGACGAAGGGCCGGGTGCGATCTCGAGGTCTTCTTCCAACCATGCCGCGAATCCGCCATCGATGCTCCAGACGTCGGAGTAACCCATGGTCTGGAGCGTCGCTGCGGCGAGCAGGCTGCGTTTGCCGGTGGCGCAATACAGCCAGATGGCGGTGTCATGGGTGCTTGCGTGCTTGGAGATCTCCCTCTCGAGGGTTCCTCGCGAGATCAAACGGGCGCCGGGGACAACGCCATCCTGCCATTCGTTCGGTTCGCGAATATCGATGATCAGGATCGATTCGGTCCGCCCGTCTCGAAGACTCGCCGCCGGGACCGTCTTCACGCAGCCCTTGGCGGCGTTGCAGAGATCGGCATAGGTGAGAGGATGGGCGGGGCGGGCCATGCAAGCATGGTACCACTGACCCCCGGTCCGCCATTCTTCAGAAGCCGTGTTCGATGCGTCGGTCCGTGGACGGCGAGGCCGATTTCGCGCGCATTCGCGAGGTCAGGGTCGCTGGTCTGCGTGAACGAAATGCAGGTCGATGTAGCGGGCGACGTAGTCCAGGATGCTCGATGCCTCCGGGATCTCGGGATTCGAGGTCGGTCCCATGGGCTCGAACCGCATCCCCCGGAAGCGTTCGACCGCGTCGGCCGGGCTCAGGCCGTGTTGGAGGGCCAGACTGAACGCTCGGCAGAACCCCTGGATCAGGCCCGAAAGCGTCGACCCTTCCTTGCTCATCTTGATGAATAACTCGCCCGGCTGGCCATTCTCGAAGAGCCCGATGGTCAGATAACCCTCGTGGCCGGCGATGGCGAATTTGTGGGTCGTGGAGGAGCGTGTGTTCGGGAGGGTATGACGTGGGGGAACGACCATGGTCTGCATCTTCGACATGCTCCTGGAGGTCTGTCCGGTCGTCGGCTCTGACGATCGAGGCGACGGCGGGTCAGGCGAACTGGCGTCGGAAGACGTATCGGCCAAGGGCGGGATCTCGCTGGACATTCGACGCTCCGATCAAGGAAACACCGCCCACGAGTGCGATGCACGAGGGCGGTGTCTGGTATTCCTTCTGGATCGGGCGGTTTTCCGCCGCATCGGGCGCCCGATGCTCCGGTTCAGACCTCGGCAGTCTCGGTCTCGGCTTCGGCGTTCCCCTCTTCCGGGGTCTCGGCCGCAGCGTCCTCCGAATCGCTCTTGTCGGCTTTGCCCTTGGACTTCCGACCGGATTCGATGAGTTCGCCCTCGTTGTCGAATTCCATCTCTTCGGTCTCTTCGGCAAGACTTCGGTCGGCTTCGACGATGATGTGAATCTCCGATCGGAGGTCCTTCTCGAACTGGATGATCACCGGGTAGTCGCCGATCCGTCGAATCGGATTGGCCAGCCGGACCGCTCGCTCGTCGACTCGGTGACCCAGGGCGATCAATGCGTCGGAGATGTCCTGTTGGGTGACCGATCCGTAGAGGACGCCACGGTCGTTGCAGCTTCGCACGAGGGTGGCGGTCAACTCGCCAAGGGCGCCGATGATCGTCTTGCGTTCGTCGCGAATCTTCTCGAGTTCGGCGTGTGCTTCAGCACGAGCGGCCTGAAGGGCTTCGATGCGCTCTTCGGTCGGTTCTTCGGCGATGCCGAGCGGGAGAAGGAAGTTTCGGGCGTACCCGGGCTTCACCTTGACGACGTCACCCACGATGCCGAGGCTTTCGACGTTGCGGTTGAGAAGAACGGTAATGGTTCGAGTGGAAGGGGCTGGCATGGTTGTCTCGCTGTCCTCGTTTCCGGGTTAGGAGCCAGCACGACAGGGCCGGCCCCAGCGACGAATTGGCCAGTATGACAGATCCGCCGCTTCCAAGGAAGGGGCGGATCGGTCGGTTCGGTGGTATTTGGGCGGTTTCGTGGGCTGCAGGGTCGCCATTCGGCGGGTCTGTCGTCAACTGGACCGACGGTCACGAGCCCGCTGTGAGGGGCTCAGAACGGGATATCCGAGTCGTCGACGGCCTGATGGCTTCCGCCACCCTGACCACCCGACGGGCTGCTGCTCTTGTGCTCGGTACCGCCTTGATGGCTTCCGCCGGATGGGGCTCCTGCGGACTGGTAGTTTCCGCCGCCGTTGCCACCGGAGTTCCCGCCACCTTCCCTGCTTCCAAGGAACTGGAAGTTTTCGACGACGACCTTGAGCTTCGAGCGGTTTCCGCCCTCCTTGTCCTGCCACGTGTCCAGCTTGAGCCGGCCTTGAATCATGACGGGACGCCCCTTGGAGAGGTATTGAGCCATCACCTCGGCCTGTCTTCCCCAGGCTTCGCAATCAACGAAGGTGACCTCTTCTCGGCGTTCTCCGTCTTTCGTCTGGTACTGACGATTCATCGCCATGCCGATGTTCGCGACCGTCTGATTGGACGGGGTGTGCCGCAGTTCGACGTCGCGGGTGAGATTTCCGATGAGAATGACTTGATTGAAGCTGGGCATGAATCGTCTCCGAGGTCTTGAAGTTCCGAAAGTCTACGCGGCCACTCGTCGATCCTGCCCGGAAGGTGCTGAAAAGCGACGAATCATCCACATCGCATCCGGCCCTCGGACCGACACCGCGCAATGAAACGCGGAGAACGACCACTGGTCGTTCTCCGCGTTTCGGAGGGCATCAAGGGCCTGAATCAGGCCTTTTCTTCGCCGTCAGCGGCCGAGGCCGCTTCAGCTTCCGCGGCAGCCTCGACCGGAGCCGCTTCGGTTTCCGCGGGTGCTTCGGCCGGTGCTTCG
>JABABZ010000146.1 GCA_014237965.1 Phycisphaerales bacterium
CCAGCCTTCTCCAGTGTCACGCTGCTGAATTGGAAGTGCTGGGTGACCTCGGTTTTCTCTGCATCGGTATCGGGCAGATCCCGGGTCTTCCCCCCGTCGCGCTGGCTTTGGACTTTCAGGATGGCTGGGCGCGGGGTGCCGCCATCTTCTCTTCCGCACCGCGAGGACCGGGACTGGAACTTCTCGCTGCGGTGGGGGTCCGAATCCTGAAGACGCAAACGCTCGACGACGGGCGGGTGCTTCTTCATCTGGAAAATCGACTCGAAGCGCACTTCGATGCCGCCAGACTCTCCAGTTACCAGCGAACCGGCAACTGCAATCGATTCTTCCTCACGCACGGCACCGCGACCGAGGGCATCGAACAAGGACTCATGGATGCCAGCCGCGTCCGAATCGCGGCGGGGCGAGAACGGGTCGCGAAGTCGGTCATCGAACTGGCATCACGGGCGTTGGACGAAGGCCTTGCGCTCGAAATGAGATCGCCGGGGCAAGATTCGACCAAGCCGTACGGCGACCTCGTGCCACTGGGGTTCCTCGGCTCGGCACTCCGAACGGTCATGGAATCGAATGGTCCGCAATCCGAGGCGGCGAGCGAAGTGCTTGATCGCCTCACCGCCCATCTGGAGGGCCATCGCGCTTCCGGATTCTGGGGATATTCCCAAGGCTGTATTCCGACCAGCACCGATACCGCGCTCGTGGCATTGGCGGGAGTGACTCCCGATCTGGATCAGCTCGATCAACTTCGAGGACCGACCAGAGGCTTCACGCCGCAGCGCTGCTCGGATGATGGCGAAGCATTCACGATGAAACGGACCCTCGCGACAGCACACTGGGAGGAGGAGGACGTTCCGACCACCGCCCTGCTTGAAGCGCTCCGAATCGATGCCGGTCTCGCCCCAGAGCTTGATGCCAGGTGGTTTCTGACCAGATTTCAGTTGTGGGGCGGCCTCTACTTCACCCCCCCGATGCTCGGCCTCTGGTCGATGGCGAGAATCTCAAGCCGACTCGGTCCGTGGGAACGGCTGGAACCGAAAGACAAGGACCAGGACACGCCGACTGGCGAGGAGGAGCCCCCAGAAGTCAAGGCGGAACGACAAGAACGGTCCGATCGCGAGTCCCTCCGGAAGACCATCCTCCAGATGCTCGCAGGCCATCGAGACGAAGACGGTGGATTTGGCACGTTCGATCCGATTCTGAATAACAGTCTCGCCGTCCTGACGCTCGCCGAACTCAGCGTGCTCGACCGAACTGCGACGATCGCACAACTTCATGTCTTGAACGCCTGGGAACGACATGGCACCGTCGAGACACCATTCCATTCGACGTTGGCGCTTCCTCGCCCGACCACGATCGAGGAGATTCTCGCACAACAGCAACTTCCCGCGGCAGCGGTTCTGCATGAACACGTCCACCAGGCAACCACGTACGAGGATCCCCATCGCCTGATCGGAGCGGCCGTCGCGTGCCTCGCCTTGC
Source organism: Phycisphaerales bacterium (assembly GCA_014237965.1). Lineage (GTDB taxonomy): Bacteria > Planctomycetota > Phycisphaerae > Phycisphaerales > SM1A02 > UBA12014. The sequence goes on from JABABZ010000146.1 coordinate 1,477, forward strand.
ACGTGGATGCCGACCCGACGGTTCGCGATCGCTTCCTCGATGTGGAACGCCCTCCGGCGACGTTCGACCGGCCGACCTCCCCGGTCTCCCAGGCGATGCGCCATGTCCGAGGCTACTGCCAACCGAAGGCCTCGATAGGCATCAGCCTGAACGACCCATTCTGCATTCCAGAGAGACGCACCCCGCTTCTGGAGGCGATGACGTCGAGTCTCGCGCGGCTTGGTCCCGACCTCGTCTCCCCCTCGGCAGAAACCCGGCTCCTCTCGGCCATCCGGAAGACCGACGACGACCACATCAAATCAGGCACCTTCGGCATCGAAGTCCGTCTTCATGCCGGAGACGACGCCATCGACTTTCTCTGGTGTGCTTCTCGGGGTTCTCGAAATCTCATTGCACTTCTGAACCAGCCCGACCCGACATCGCGGCTCCGACATCTGGCGAAGCTCTGGGACATCTCCCCAGAAGAAAGCAAGCCTTCGATCGCCTTCATCGATAACTTCTGGTTCGAATTCGATCTCGACGGACCGAACGACGTTCCGCCGGCGTTCTTCTTCGGCCCTTCCGCGATCCAGAACGCCCTTTCATCCCAATACGGGGTCAAGGAAGTTGGCGTCAATGCCCGTCGGATCACCCGGGCGCTGAACCTGGACTCAGAACTTGCCGACGGACTGATGAAAACCGCGGATTTTCTGGATCATCTTGACAAACTCGATGTCAAGGACACTGTTTTTCAGACCGGACTGATGTTCTCAAGGCCGGATACGCCGATCCGCCTCTGTTTCGGGCCTTCGAACGAAGCCAAGTCGCGGAAACTCCTCGTTCGGTTGGGATTGGAACACATGATCGCTCGCTGCGAAGAGATCTTTGTGGCGGCAGAGTCATGCGAAACGAAGGCGGCGATCTGCGTGGACATCACACCAGAGGGCATTTCAGAACGCGTCGGTCTCGAGTTGCATACCAATTCTCTGAACGGCGACTCGAAGAAGCGGCGGATTCGAGCCCTCGTCGCACGACTCCAGACGATGGGTGTGGTGGACGTCGAACGATCCCGTGCCTTCCTCGACTCGGAAGGTTGGGACGAACTCTCCGGGGGGGGTGGCTGCAATCGAAGGATCAACCACGTGAAATGCGTGGTCAGGCCGACTGGCCCCGTGGAAACCAAGGGGTATCTGGCATTGCAACGGGCGAAGCGGCCTCGAGTCTGATTCGAACGCAGTGACACGTCGTTCCTCCTGACCCTCTCTCAATTCTTGATGAGATGAAATGGATGGAGAGGCGAAGACGCCCCCGATCACCAAAGGTGACCGAGGGCGAATTCCGATGGGCCCAAGAGGACTCGAACCTCCGACCTCACCCTTATCAGGGGTGCGCTCTAGCCAGCTGAGCTATGAGCCCGGGTTCCTGATCGCTCAGGACGGGACAGTGTAGCGGGATTTTCGGCTCCGGCAAGCCGATTGGAGCCGCCGAACCGCGATCTCAGGACGTTGAATCAGCCTCTGAGATCACCATCAGATCACTCGGAGATCACCAGGCCCGAAGATCGCCAAGCAGGGGTTCGACGAGATCCTTGAGGGTCACGACTCCCAACGGCCTTCCCTCGATGCTCTCCACGATTCCCAATGGCCGACGGTCGACCCTGAGGATCTCCAAGGCGACCATCGCCGAAGTCTCCGGCGCAAAACGCGGAACGTTGCGATCAAGCATCTCGTCGATCGACTTCCGTCCCAGGAGCAGGTCTTGAACCGTCACCACCCCGATCACCCGCTCCGTTCCATCAACGACTGGAAGTCTCGAACGCCGGGTGCGTGCCGTCAGACGAGTCGGATCTTCTCCAAGCGCGGATTCTGGCGCCCTGATCACTTGCCGCCATGGAGTCATCTCTCCAGCCACCGTCAAGCGGCGCATCGAGAGCACGCGGTCCGCGAGATCGAGCTGCTCCTCGGTCAAGGCGCCGGACTCGGCACTTTCTCGGAAGAGTCGTGAGACGCGCGCACGGGCGGTGGTATCGATTCCTTCCGGTGTCCGAATCAGCAACTGCACGATTTTCGCCACCACGCCGAGCAACGGAACCAGACCGATCACCGTCATCGCTCGCCGCATCCAGACCAATGGCGGCGTGAAACGCAGCATCCAATGATCTGCGTTCGTGCGGAAGAGATCCTTGGGGATCGTCTCTCCGAAGACAAACAGAATCGGAACCACCAGCAGCGTGTTCAGGCCGACCACCGCCCACTCCGAAACCACGAACGCGCTCAGGATGGCGGCGACGCCGAGGCTTCCGGCGTAGTTGGCCGCATTGTTCGCGATAAGCAGCGCGGAGAGAAGCCGTTCCGGTTCCTCGACCTCGGCCTCGAGTTGCACGGCGCTTGCATCCCCTCGGCCGGCCCGCACGGCGAGCCGGACTCGATCAACCACGTAGAGTCCGGTCTCCAACCCACTGAAGATCGCACTCGCCACGATTCCCGCGATGGAGAGAATGATCGGCGTGAAGATGGAGGCGAGGATGCCGCTCATGAGCCCTCCTCCACCAGATCGACGATCGCCGTCTCGACTCGGCCTTTCTCGACCCGCTCAGCGACCAGTCGAACATTGACCAGTTGAATCTCGTCCCCCGCTCGGGCCAGCCGGCCCAACCTCGCCAGAAAAAGACCACCGACCGTCGAGACCCGGCGATCGTCGACCGCTGGACCGAACGTCGCCTTCCATTCATGGAGTGGCATCAGACCACTCACTCTCCAGCGTGCCTCGGCGAGCCGGACGGGGTCGACGAATTCCGTGTCGTTGTCGCCGCCGATCTCCCCGACCAGCTCCTCCGCCACATCTTCGATGGTCACCAGTCCGGCGGTACCGCCGAACTCGTCCACCACGATCGCGATGGTCGATCCGTCATCCCGGAATCTCGACAGCAGTTGTTCCACCGAGGCCATCTCGGGCACGAAGGCGGCAGGCCGGCAGAGCGAACGCAGGCGATCGGGATCGGACTCGTCCGAGCCACCCTCCAGAAGAAAGCGACGGCACGGAAGGATGCCGATGATCTCGTCGAGATTCTCCGCATGGAGCGGAATCCGTTGCAGGTTGCTCTCCGCGATGAGATCGCGAATCGAATCAGCGTCGTCATCCAGCCCCACGGAGAGCACGGAGACCCGCGGCGTCATGATGTCGCGAACCCGGAGCGTTCGGAATGACACCACCTCACGAAGCAACGTCTCCTCATCACGGTCGATCACGCCCTGACGGAGCGAGAGATCGATCAACGCTTCGAGTTCCTCGGAATCAAGACGGGTCTCGACCGGACGACCGATCAGTCGGTTCAACGGTTCGATGAGGAAGGACGCGATCCCACGACCCAGCGGCGAGAGCACACGGTGGAGAACCGCCAGCGGTGGACCGAGGAAACCGGCCGCCCCAACTCGATGAGCCTGCCCGGCCAGCTTGGGTGCCACTTCACCGAAGACGATCACCGCGAAGAGCGTGAACATCCCGAAGAACAGCCCCGCGATCGGAATCGAACCGTGACGGAGCATGAGCACCGAACTGACCGTCATGTAGACGGTGTTCACCGTCATGTTCCCAAGGAGAATGGTCACCAACAGTCGCCGCGGATCACGAAGGAGCCCTTCGACCGCCGAGGCGACCAGGCCCCCTCTTCGACGAATCGCCGCCCGGTCATCGGTGCGAAGCCCGAAGAACACGGTCTCCGACGCCGAAAAGAAACCGCTCGCCACGAGGAGCGGGAGCAGGGAGACGAGCAACAGGTAATCGGTGACGTCGAGTTGGGGCACTGGTTCAGAGGTCCAGAGCATTCATGTCGGGATCGATCTGCTCAAGCATCCGCTGCGAGTATCGCCAACGATTCAGTTCTCGTCGAATCTCGGCCAGGTCGGAGGAGCCGGGCTGGTGGGCGGGGTCGGATCCGTCTCCATCGAAAAGGCGTTCCACGATCCCGCGACGAGCATCCCACTCCTCCTTGGCCCAGCTCTCCAGCCTGGATCGTCCCGCTTCATCCTGCCGCTGGTGCGATTCCTCCAACTCCATTCGTATCTCGAGCATCGACTCCAGGAAGCCGTCGGGAAGGCTGCGATCCTCCCCGGGAGCCGGTCCGCCATGTATCGCCAACAGCGTCTCCGCTCGACCGAGATCGTCTTCAAGCAGTCGAACCGCCGCATGCACCGTTGCAAGCTCATCGGTGCAGGTCGCCGCGGCGATGGCATCAGAGGCGCGGTCCGGATGCAATTGCGACGCCTTTCGCGTCGCACGTCGCTGAAGGTCGTCACGGTCCAACCGGTATCGCACCGGGATGCCAAGGAGCGAGAAGGGATCAGAAGTCATCGATGCAGTATCTCAAGTTCGACGTGGTGAATCGATTTGATTGGCGAGGATCTCCGCCGTCCCGTCCAGACATCCGAATTCGAAGGAAATACCGGAACCACCCAGGCCTTGCCGGGCAAGCGATGGTGTCGCCTTGCGAATCCACGCGCTGCCGGATCGCCCTCAACCGCGCCGCGGATTTCGACCTGATCGACGAGGGCGAGCATCGACGTTCTTCCGAATTCGTCGGGGAAGCCCGGCAGCACCGTCGCGATTCCCGATGGTCACCGGCGTCGCGTCCTCTTTCACCAACGCCGACTTCTTGACCGCTTGATTGACGACGAGACGTCGACCTCGGAGTTGATGACCGTCCACACCAGCAATCGCTCGCACCGCCTCCTCGACGTTCGGCATCATCACGATGGCGAAGCCGCGGAACTTCTCGGTCTCCTTGTCCATCGCCATCGCGATGTCCTCGATCGTCCCATAGGGTGCGAACAAGGCCTGGATCTCCTCCAGTTCAGCGGCGTAGGCAATGTTCCCAACGTAGATCTTGTTCTGCGGCACGTGCGTATCCCCCGCCGTAGGTCCCAGCCCCTCGATTACCGACATCAGCGTAAGCGAAGCACCCCGTCCGAACAAGCAAGGAGCATCACTCGACTCCGTTGATCCGCAGTGATGAATCCACCGATCCGCATTTTCGGCCCGTAAGCGGGGAAACTCGTGGCTGCCACTGCCGTCGAGCACCCCCGCAGTGCACGCATGATTGGTTCTTGAGAGATCCAAGGGTTCCCGCGATGGCGATCGTTCGCCGCGGTCAAAGCCAGCGGCGAACGCGGCTGCTCCCACTACCGGCGACGGATGACCGCATCGAAGAAACCTGCCTGGGCATCGGCCGGGAACGGGAGATGCCTGGGTCGAATTCGGGGTTCGAGGTTGGGCTGGTGCTCGGGGTCACCCCGATCGCACCTTCCGGTGCCTGGCTCAAGCGGCTCTCGTCAAAAACCGCTCTCGTCAAAAACCGCTCTCGTCAAAAACAAAGGTGGCCCGACCGAGGTTTCCCTCGGCCGGGCCTAAATGTCGGCGATAACCTACTTTCCCGCTGAGCAGTATCATCGGCAGAACGAGCTTCACTTCTGTGTTCGGGATGGGAACAGGTGTTTCCTCGTCCTAATGGTCACCGACAAACGCCTGACCGGGCTGTCACCCAGCCAGGCGGTAATCGTGCAGATGTCGCGTATCGAGACCAAGTGATCTTGGCTTGGGACTCGCCGGCCAAAGCCGACTGCCCCACCATGTGACCTTCTGTGCTCGACCTGTCACCCGATCCATTGGATGGGGGCAGGGTCGGCACGGTCAAATTTTCGACCGTTAGTATCGCTTCGCTGAATGCATTTCGGCACTTACACGCGCGACCTATCAACCCGATAGTATTTCGGGGGTCTCAAAGCAATGCTCATCTCGAGGTGGGCTTCCCGCTTAGATGCTTTCAGCGGTTATCCCTGCCACACTTAGCTACCCAGCGGTGGACCGAGCGGTCCAACTGGCTCACCAGGGGTGTGTCCTTCCCAATCCTCTCGTACTAAAGAAGTTTCCTCACAACATTGCAACGCCCACAGCAGATAGGGACCGACCTGGCTCACGCCGGTCTGAACCCAGCTCGCGTACCACTTTAATCGG
>JABABZ010000147.1 GCA_014237965.1 Phycisphaerales bacterium
ACCGTCGCGACTAAAGTACGGTCGATGACCGATTCTTCAGACTCTCGACCAAGCCTTGGCATCACCCTGGCACCTCTGGCCGCGGATCCCCGCGTCGGACTGCAGGCGATTCGAGGGTTGGGCATTCCCGGTGTGCAGATATCCGCGAGCCAGAAGGGGACCCGTCCGCGAGATCTCGGTCAATCCGGACGGCGTGATCTGCTGGTCTCCGCCCGGAGGCTCGAGTTGGAGATCACGGGGGTGGACGCGTGGCTCGACCCCGAGCGTCTCGCCGATCCGGCGCGGGTCGATGATGCCGTTTCGACTTTGATCGATGCGATCGGACTGGCGGATGATCTCGGCCGGGTTCCCGTCTCGACCCGGTTTCCGGCAGAGGGTGATCAGACGGTGATCGAAACCGCGCTCGCCGCGGCGAGCCGGGTGGGGGTGCGACTGATGGATCATGGGGTGCCGCCGCGGGGCGTTCCGGTGCGGGCTCTGGAGACTCGGCGGGCGGGCGGACTGATCATTCCAGGTGAGACCGACGAATCGGTGCGGGCCATCGAGGCGCCGACGGGGAAGTCGATCGAAGGTCTGGGCATCGGAATCGATCCGCCCTCCTGGCTCGTCGCCGGACTGGACTGTCTCGACGTCGTGGGGCGAGGGATTTCGGCCCTTCGGCTCGCGGACCTCTCGCGCGATGGAATGCGGGTTCCGATCGGTGACCCGGACGGCCGGATTGATGGCGACGCGTTGCTGATCGCGGCTCGAGCCGCGCAGTTCGAAGGCGTCCCGGTGATCGACGCGCGTCGGTGGATCGATCCTCTGCGGATGGCGAAGGTCACCATCCTCGCCTTGGGGTGATGCCCCGCGACCACCAAGTCATCGGCGACCGACTTCCCATGCGGCATGTGCGATGAGTGGGAGGACCAGCTCGCTGGTCGCCGTCTCGACGGCGTTGATCGAGCCGGGCATCGAGAAGACCAGGACGCCCGAGCCATCGGGCCGGCGAATGACGCCGGCGCAGGCCCGGCTCAGCAAGCCTGCGATTCCGATCGATTCCACGCTGATGGCGCGAAGTCGCTCTCCGTAGCCTTCCAACTCCACCGCGATCATCGAGCGGACCACCTCGACGGTCCCGTCTCTCGGCGAGATGCCGGTGCCACCGGTGAGCAGGACTGCTTGAACCGCAGGGTCCGCGACACCGCGGGAGATGCTCTCTCGGATCGCATCCGCATCATCTGGAACCAGTTCCCGGATTCGGACCAGATGTCCGGCATCCAGAACCAGTGACGCCAGTCGATCGCCGCCGCGATCCGTTTCCGGTGTTCGAGAGTCACTGACGGTCACCAGCATCAGGGCGATGGGGGTGTCCCCGTGGTGACGGGCCGCGGCTTCTTCATGTTCCTGTGCGCTCACGGTTCCGGGTTCCGGCGGTGGTCGGGTCGGTTCGGTGATGGTCCTCGTGCAGGACCGACCTGATCACGGTAGCGTGACGGGCGACCTCATGAACATCATTGGACATGGCATCGATCTCGTGGAGATCGACCGCATCGAGAAGATGCGGGAAGAGCACGGGCAGGCCTTTCTCGATCGCTGTTTCACCGGCGACGAGCAGGCCTACGCGGAATCCGCGCCGCGAGTTCGAGCGGAGCGGTATGCGGCACGATTCGCCGCCAAGGAAGCCATTCTCAAGGCGTTTGGAACGGGGCTGCGGGAAGGGATCGGCTGGACCGACATGGGCGTGACCCGGAACGATCTTGGAGCGCCTTCGATCCGCCTGACGGGCGAAGCAGCCGCCCTGGCGGCACAGATGGGAATCTCTGATTGGCGGGTCTCCCTCACGCATACCGCTGATCTGGCGATGGCAAGCGTGATCGCGGTCGGCCCCTGACGCCCGACGCCCGTCCCGGAGTAGCATGCTCCTCATGGCGAGACGAACAGGTCCAACCCTGTATGAAGTGATGTCCCAGTCGACACCTGGCTCGTCGTCCTCCGGGACGCGTGGAGGTCGAGGTACGGACTCGGAACGACCGAGCGCCTCGGCACTGCTCACGCCGGGACGAGGCATCAGGTTCCCGGTGGGATTCGTCTGGATCGGGCTCGCCGGGGTGATCGGACTGGTGGTAGCGACCTATCTCTTCGGATTCAGTCGCGGCGAGCGAGCCGCCGGCGCCCGTCAGGCAGCGACCTTGTCCGCGGAGTTGGAGGCCGCCAGAGAGGCCGGACGGGTCCGAGAGCCTGTTCGAGCCAGCGTTCCCGAACGCCGAGATCCACCCCCGACCTCCGGGATGATCACCAGCCCAAAGCCATCCGAGACCCGAAAAAACGCCGATCCGAGGGTCCCCGGGCTGAGTTACTGGGTCGTGATGCGACCTCGGCCGGATCGGGCGGAAGAGGTCGCGGCCTTTATCAGAGAGAACGGGCGGGGTCTTGACGCGGCCGTCATCCCGAGCGACACTGGTGGATTCCCCAAGGTCATCGTCCTCCCCGGTTTTCGATCGGAGGATCGTTCGACTCCACGAATCGAGTCCATGAAGGATGAGATTCTGAGAATCGGGCGGACTTTCGGGAAGCAGACCGGCGGGAAAGGCGAGCCGTTCGCCGATCTCTACCCCGAGACGTTCAAGTCATCCTCCGACTGACCGTCGATCGCACGACCATTCTCCGTCCTTCCTTCGAGATCCATCATGAGCCTCCACAGCAGCCTCAAGACCAACGCCGGCGCCCTCAGCCAGCATCGCAACGTCCTTACCCGAGCCGAACGAATCACCAAGCTTCAGGATGAGAACGACTTCGTCGTCGGAGAATCCTCGCCGTTGGGGATTCGCAAGGTCCGAAGCATCATGGTGACCGTCAAGAAGAAGCCGGCCAAGGGTCCGGACGCCGATGCCGATAATGAAGACGCGGACGCGACGGAGTGATCCGGGACTCGGGGACGCTTGCTCAAGCGTGTTCCCAGTGAGTCCGAAGACCGATTTCTTCGATCCCCGCGGACTCGTGCCGCGGGGATCTTCATTTCAGGAACAAGGCCGGCCCTCGTCGGGCCGTCCGGAAAGTGCAGACCGTGTCCACTGATTCATCGCTCACGAACGACCATCGCCTCAGCCGTCGGGTCAAGGCCATGGACGCCTCCGGAATTCGCCGAGCCTTTGAGCTCGGGGGGTCTCTGGAGCGGCCGATCAATCTCTCCATCGGCCAGCCGGATTTCCCGGTTCCGGCGGCGATGAAGGAAGCCGCCGCCGAGGCCATTCATTCGGACCGGAACGGGTACACCGTCACCCAGGGGATCGCGCCTCTTCACGATTCGATCCGTCGTCATCTCGAGCACGATCTCGGGTGGAACGACGCCGACGCATTCTCCACGGTGGTGACGAGTGGAACGAGTGGCGGTCTTCTGCTGGCGAGCCTGGCGTTGTTGGAGGAAGGCGACGAGGCGATCATGCCGGACCCCTGGTTCGTGCTCTATCCCCAACTCGGCCATCTGACCGGCGCGACGATGGTCGCCTGCGATACCTATCCCGACTTCCGCATGACCGCCGAGCGGGTCGAACCGCTGATCACCGAGCGAACGAAGTTCGTGCTGGTCAACAGCCCCGGAAACCCGTCGGGAGTGGTGCTGACCGAGGACGAGGTTCGGGATCTCGCATCGCTCTGTCGCAATCGTGGCGTGCAGTTGATCACTGACGAGATCTACGACGAATTCGTCTTCGCCGATGCGGCCCGCCCCGACGGGACCTGTCCTTCGCCCGCTCGATTCGACCACGATGCGTTGGTGATCCGGGGCTTCGGGAAGACCTACGGATGCACCGGTTGGCGACTCGGCTACGCCGCCGGGCCGACCTGGCTCATCGAACAGATGCGGAAGTTGCAGCAGTTCACGTTCGTCTGTGCGCCAAGCCCGCTTCAGTGGGGGGTCATCGAAGCCTTCGACATCGACAATTCCGCGCAGGTGGAGACCTATGCTCGTCGGCGTGACATGGTTCTGGACGCGTTGTCGCCTCATGCGAAGGTGGTCCGACCCGGCGGGGCGTTCTACGCGTTCCTGGAGATTCCCTCCAGCCTGGGAATGACCGGAACGGAATTCATGGAGCGGGCGGTGGAACGACGCGTGCTCCTGGTCCCCGGCGGAGTCTTCTCGGGGCGCGACACGCATGTTCGCTTGAGTTTCGCGGTTCCGGAACCAACGCTCCGCGAGGGGCTGGACGTTCTGGTCGACATGCTTCAGGGCGGATGACTGCCGTGTGGTGAAGACCGGGCTTCTTCAGCCACGTGTCGTGATGCGATGACTTCGAGTCGGCTGGTATCGAAAGAGAAGAACACAGGGGCCGGAGACGATGTCTCCGGCCCCTGTTGAATCACTTCTCTGTGGTCCGTCGGTTTCGACGGTCGCCGAGACTACTGGCCGTCTTTCTTGGTGGCATCGCCTTCGATGTCAGTCATGCCACTGCCGCCGTCCTGGCCGGGCATGGCGTCCGGGTCGATCTTGGGCTGGTTGGGGTCGATCTTTCGGGGCGGGACGTCGACGATTTCGTCGCCACCGTCGCAGCCAGCGAGGCCGGCCACCAGAGTGGAAGCGGCGAGAATCATGGAGCAGCGGAGAATGGTGTTCATAGGAGAATCCCTCAGGGGTTTGCAGGAACCTTTGACGGCTCCGAGATGGACGAACGGAATGAGTCTTCGGAAGGGTCCGAGACCCGTCGGAGAACTCCGACTCAGTACATTGAAGCCGATCCGCCCCGTGACGGTCAAGGCGATGGAATCGACGTGGACGGCCCGAATTCTAGCATGGCTCCCCGGGGTGCCAATCGGCGCCACTGGGTGTGATACGTACGGTCATTGTCCGCCAGTTCCACTTGAATGGCCCTGATGGTATCGGCGGGGACCTCGGGAACCCGGATTTCGAAGCGATGGAGGGTCGGTGCATGGTCACTCGATCCGTGTGAGAACACCGCCTGAGGCCAGGAATTCAGGATTTCTCCGTCGGCGTTGAATTCGATCAGGGGGTGTCGCCCGCGGACTCCGAAGGCCCCGATTTCGACGAGAAAGGACCGAGTCGCCTCGTCCGTGCGAAGGGTGAGAACCGCCACATCCCCATGAGGATTCCGGCGGGTTCGAATCGTCTGCTCGATGGGGGCTTCGTCGTCGGCCAGTCGGTCATCATCGATCTCGAGTTCGATGCTGAGATCGCCGGACTCGGGATCGACCGTGGTGGCCATCGTTCCGAGTGGCTCGAGTTCCTCGTAGACGGAGTGGGTCCAGGCCGCGATCGGCCAGCGGGGAGTTCCATCGGTGGCGTCGGCATCGTGACGGGTCACCGCGATCCTCCGAGGAAGCACGATCGGCACGACTCGATCCTGGTGGTCACGGAACGACGCCGTGATTCGAATCTCAGGAGGTGGAGGCGGTGACTCCACCACGTCGGCGAGCACGTCGACTTCGATGGTCGCCTGCCCCCCGGGATCGATTTCCACCGGATCCGGGGCGACGATGCGGAACGGGCTCTGAAGATCGGTGGTGGCCGGGTTCTCGAACCACATGGGCGTCCGTGCGACGAATTCGTGGCCGTCCACGATCCAGGGTCGAGCGGGACCGGCGCCTTCGATCGAGACGGCGATCGTTCGATCGAGCGGATTCCGGATCTCGACCGAGATCTTCTCGGCCACCGGGCCGAGGCGCGGATCAGGGAGCACCCCGCGTACCGTCGCGACGTTCCGGCGTGACTTCAATCGATACGCCAGATCCTGGTCGGCGCGGAGAATGAAGTCGTCGGGAAGCACCACGCCGACGGGAAGATGTCGGAGGTGGATCTCGTCGCCGGGTCCGAGGTCGAGGAGTGTGAGGTGATTGAACTGGCCGGTGAGCGGGTGCTGGTCGATCGCGCCGCCACAGACACCCAGGAGGTGGTACTCGATTCCGTCGCGATCCTCATCCCGTTGAAGCGCATGAAAATGCCCGGCGATGACGGCGTCGACGCCGTGTTCCACCAGCAGTGGATGCACTCGCGTCTCCCAGTCGACACCTCTGGTTCTCCAGAGTGGCCGGTGCATCAGCAGGACGATGGGCTTGCTCGCGTCCGCCTGTTCCAGAACCCGCTCGAGCCAGGCGATCTGTTCGTCGGAGATGTTGACGTTTCCGCCGTCGAGGGCTTCGTCGCTGAACAGAACGACCATCGTTCCATGTTCGAGGCGGACTGCGTAGTGCAGAGGGCCGAATCGCTGACGATACCGTTCCGCGAACCGGTCATCGCCCGCGTCCCGTTCGCCGGAGATGACGTCGTGATTTCCCGCCGTCGGCCAGAAATCCGCATCGAGATCGCCGATGATCCGCAGGAAGTCATCGACTTCGCGGTCGTAGGCCGCCAGATCCCGGGTGTACCCCTGTACGAGATCGCCGACACAGAAGACGGCGTCGGGTCGGAGCAGGCCGAGATCACGGATCGCTCGCTCGAGATGAACCAGTCCGCGATCATCCCCGGTGGTTCGATCGGGAAGGATGGCGAGCACGCTTCGATCCAGATGAGGCGTCCCGACCACGATCTGGCCATCCTCTGCGCGTCCGGCGTCGTCGAGCTCGAAACGCTCGTTCTCCATGACCCTGGTCCTCGTCGACGAGCCGGGGTCGTCCTGAAGGGAGAGGATGGACTGAGCGAAGAGAAGGTGCAGAATCAGAAGGGTGGTCATTCGGGGCTCCGATGCGCCATTGTGGGCTCTGATGCGGCTCCTTGAGGTCGGAGACCGTCGATTCCCGACCAAAAACGACGCCGTCCCTGAGATCGCGAGCGATCGAGGGACGGCGTAGCGGAGGGGAGAAAGACAAAGGAAGAAGATCCTGGCGAGCCTCGCGGGCCGCGCCGGTGGATCGAACCCTTGAGTACGCATTTTGCCATGTCAGGTTTGCGCCGATTTGATGGATTTCAGAAAAAAGAGGAGATGAAAGGCAGGTCTTCCAGACCCGACTGCTCAGCTTCGTGAATCGATGTGGGTCGCATCCCCATGCACGATGGTCTCGAGGACCCGGGCCCATCGAGGAGCCACTCTCGAGACCAAAGACTCTTCCGTCGCCGATCGGCAGGCTTCCGAAAGCCCCGGGCGTCGCGATGATTCGATGGCCTCATGCCAGGCGGCGGCTCGGCGGGTGTCCGCACCTTCCAGCAGAATGGCGTCGATTCCCGGCTGAAGATCGGTGCGATTCGGATCAGCCACTCCGATCGGAACCGCACCGCCGTACATGGCCTGCCGTTCGATGCTTCGGATCGGACGATCGGCGTCCGGTGTGATGACCACTGCGGCTTCGGCGAGGAGTCCACGGAGCCGGTCGGCGTCGTCGAACGTCGTCACGCGGGAAAGCAGGTTCCGCCGCCGGAGATGCGACCAGATCTTTCCGTCGATCGATCGTCCCGAGAGTTCGATCGCGAGATGCTCGAGCCCACCGGGAAACGCCTCGCTGCTGGCGAGCCCGTCGATG
>JABABZ010000148.1 GCA_014237965.1 Phycisphaerales bacterium
GGGATCGATCAGGGCCAGCCTCCCGGCACAGGCGACCTGGACCAGACAGATCCGCGGCAGGAACGTCTCCTCACCGATGAATTCCGTGTCGTAGGCGAAGCTCCCGGACTTGCGGATCGCCTCCACGAGCTCCGCCAGGTCGGCATCATTGACGACGAGTTCGGGCCGTCCCGTCACCACCATCGGGTGGTCGGCGATCTCCGCGTGCGAGAACACCTCGGCCTCGGCCTCGGCGTGCATCTGAGATCGCTTGCGACGGCGATAGGTGGTTCGCCCGTCGGATTCCTGATTGCTCATTCGGTCAGTCCTGTCTCGAGGCCGCGAGACCTCGTACGCACGCTCGATTCACTTTGGCGATCCGGAACGACACCGGGGCCGGACAGACGAGTGTAACGAGACGAAATCGGTACGATCACATGGTAAGGCTCGAACTTCTCTTCTCGTCACGGATTCAGACCATGCCTCGCAGAACAGCCTCTCGACCTCTGACCAAGGGGTCCACCTTTCTCCTGCCGTCCCTGACCATGCTCGGACTTCTGCTCGCGGCATCGTCGACCGGCCTCACCGCAGGCGGTGCGATTCCGGCGACGAACCCCGATGGCCGCGAGGCTCCGTCGACATCATCGGAACCGATGCGATTCCTCTTGATCCCGGTCACGGGCCTGGTGGGCGTCGATGTGAAGAGCACGGGGGTCGAGGAGGCCATCGAACTCGCACGATCCCAGTCATGGGAAGCGGTGATCTTCGAGATCGACTCCACCATGGGCCTGCTGGACGAGGGCCTCGCCATTGCCGGACAAATTCGACTGGCCTCGCCGAATCTCCGCACCATCGCACTCGTGCGTCGGGTCGGCGGCGCCGGCATTCCCGTTCTCTTCGCTTGCGAAGAGTGGCTGGTGATCGATGAGTTCGAGATCGAGGAGAAGGTCCAGTACGCCCCATCGGTCACCTCCGTGCTGGGCACGGATCGAACGGTCATTCAGACGCTGCCGACCTGGGGTGGATCGGCTGACTCCGTCTCCGCGGATCTCAGTGCTCTCCGAACCGCCGCACGCCGATCGATCCCGACCTCGTCCTCGAAGACGACGCGTGCCGCTCGCAACGCCCTCCTCGACGCGCTCGTCGATCCCGCCCTCGATCTCCAGTTGGGCGCCGACGGCGAACTCTCCACGACGCCGCACGTCGACGGCAGGAAGAATGTCCCCGAGGACGTGATCGCCGTGAGTGACCTCGGACCCGGCATCACCGCGATCGATCTGCAACGAACGAAACTCTCCAGGACCGTGGCGGTCGGTCTCGAACCGCTCCGCCTCGCGCTCGGCGCGGAGACGATCGAACCTCAGGGTGACTCCGGCGTGATGCTGATCCGGTCGGATGCGGAGGAATTTGGAAATCGCCGCGCCGTGCTCGGCAATCGCGTCGACAGCCTCTTCTCCGCGCTCGATGCGATCGACTCGCTGTCGTCCAGTCTTCCCTGGTCGGTGGAGCGGGCCCGGCTCGTCGACCCGACCAATCCGCGACTCCGCGACCGGTACCCGATGATTCACGTCGATGGCGGTTGGGAACTTGCGCCGGACGGGATCAAAGCATGGAACGCGGCCTGCGACCGCGCCATTCGACGATGGAACGGAGTCGGCATCACCCTCCGCGAACTGAGCGGACTGGTGTCTCATGCCGAAGAGCTCCTCCAGCAGATCCGTGATCTGGCTCCGATTCCCGAAGACATCGACCGACACGCGGCGTCCATCCGAGTGGCCGAGCCGATCCTGGCTTCGATCAAAGGCGGGATTCCGTCCTGGGATGCGGAGCGAGTCATGGCGGTCGGCCAGATCGCTCGTCTCGAACGACTGAAGTCCGGCCCGCCGACCACCTCTCCCTGACGGGAAGCCCCCGCTTCCCATCCCGAAGCGAGCATCACCATCCAAAAGGACCACCGCCGACGCAAGCGGACGTCGACGGTGGGTGGCCGATGATGGGAGCATCGGACTGGGAGCTGAAGTCTTCTTCGCAGGTCGACCGCCGAATCAGGCCGCGGCAACCCGCTTGCAGAACGCGATTTCGTCGTGGTTCATCCAGTAGACGTTCGAGAGGTCCAGAAGATATCCCGCGACCATCCGCTGCTTGTTCATGGACCATGCTTCGTCGTCGATGCCGGTAGCCAGGCGGTGCAGGAGCCCGGTCACGCCGGACATCCCGAACGGCAGCGACTCCTGTCCCTCGTCGAATTCCGAATCATCCGACTCACATCCCGACTCGTTCTCGACTCCCTCCAGATCGAGTCGCTCCTCGAAGTCATGATCATTGTTCTGATCTTCGTTCATGGCTGAACCTCCCTTTGGTTGACTTTCACTACGGGAGGCGCCGCCGAGGAGTTCGAGTGAAATTCGCGGTCAACGCAAAAGCCGTGTTTAAAGCTCGCCCGCAGGGTCTTTTCCACGGCGCCGCGATTCGCACCGATATCGACGGTCCGTCGGAAGACTCCGCCGCGAAAGAACGACGAGAATGAGACGGAGCCGGAACTCGAATCACCACCCCGGTCGCGACGCTCAATCGTGATAGCGATCGTGAACCGCTCGAATCTCGTCGATCCGTTCCATCAGAATCTCGACGAGATCCGGATCGAAGTGACCGCCGGATTCCTCGGCGAGCAGACTCAGGACCTTCGCCTCCGGCCAGGCGTCCTTGTACGCCCGTTTCGAGGAAAGGGCGTCGTAGACGTCCGCGAGCCCGACGATTCGCGCGAAGAGCGGAATCTCCTGCCCCTTCAGTCCCTCTCGAGTCGGGACCTCCGCTGGCTCGAGCTCCGCATCCGGCTCGATCGGTCCGGGATACCCCGTGCCATCCCACCGTTCGTGATGATGGAGCGCGACCTCGCGAGCCACATCATCGAAATCGGTTCGCATCCCCCGAAAGAGCCTGGCACCGATGACCGCGTGTCGCTGCATGTGGGCGAATTCCGCGTCGTCCAGTCGACCGGGCTTCTTCAGGATCGCATCGGGGATGCCCACCTTTCCGACGTCATGAAGCATCGCCGCGGTACGAAGCCGGTCCCGGTTCTTCTCGCGCTCGACATCCGACACTCCGTGCCGACGGGCCCACGCGTCGTAGAGGACCGTCGAATACCCCGCCACTCGTTGCACGTGTGTTCCGGTCTCGGTCGGATCACGGACTTCGGCCATCGCGATCATTCGCATGACCAACGCCCGCGTCATGGCGGTCCGTTCGATCGCCACCGTCGCGAGGCCCGCGAAGTGCTCGATGATCTGCTGGTCCTCGTCGGTGAACGGAAGGTCCGCATCCTCTCCTCCCGGGTTCGCGAGTTGCAGGACACCTCGAATCTCTCCGTCGCGAGTCCGCAACGGAAGACTCAGCAGCGCCTTCGTGCGATAGCCCGATGCCAGATCACGCCCGGTGTCGTAGGAGCAGTCGAGTTCCGGCGGGATCGAGTAGGCATCCTTCACCCGAATCGCCCGTCCGGTCAGAGCGACGGTGCCCGCGACGCTCTCCAGACTGAGCGATCGACTCATCCGATGCGTGAAGGAACTGTCACCGCGATTCTCCATCTTCTCGTTCTGGATGTGATTGCACTCCAACCGGTCGCCGGCGATCGTGAAGATCGCTCCCGCTTCCGCACCGCAGCACTTTCTCGCCTCCAGCAGAATGCGATCGAGCAGGAGTTCGAAGTCCTGATATCGATTGAGATCGGCGCCGAGCGTGGTGATCGCCGCGAGGCGTTCCCGATCCCGCTGCACCTCGAGTTCGATGGACTCCTTCTCGGTCTCGATCTGCTCGTTGAGCCTCGCGATGTCGCGATTCGCCTCCTCGAGCCGGCGGCGAGCCCTCCGTTGTTCCAACGTCGCCCGCCGTCGTTCGACGTGGATCCGGATTCTGGCCAGAAGTTCCACCACTTCCGGCATCTTCACGAGGTAGTCGTCCGCACCCCGTTCGAACGCCTCGGCCTTGGTGGCCCCCTCCTCCCGGCTGGAGAGGACGATCACGGGCACATCAGCGAGTCCGGCAGTGCGTCGATAGGCGCGAAGGAGGTCGAATCCGTCGACCTCGGGCATCACCAGGTCCTGGAGAATGACGTCCGGCTTGAACCGCCTGGCGGATTCGACCGCGGCCGACGGGTCCTGCTCCGCTTCGAATTCAATTTCGGGTCGGGTCGCGAGCATTCGGCGCATCCCTTCGATGACGATCGCCTGATCGTCCACCAGAAGCACCTTGATCACATTTCCGTTCATGCTGACGCCGAGCCTTTCGGGCGACGATTCTAGCCGGAACCAGGACACCCGGCTTCCGATCGCTCATTCCGACATCCGCCCGATCGAGCAACCTCAAGCGCTGAAGTAGACGGCATCGGGGTGATGCACGATGAGCGCGCTGGTGGACTGCTCCGGATCGATCTGCCAGTTCTCCGTCAACCGACAGCCGATTCGATCGGGCTCGAGCAACTGGAACAAGGTCCCTTGATCGGACATCTCGGGACATGCCGGATATCCGAACGAGTAACGACAGCCTTGATATCTCTGACTGAATAGCCTCTTGATCTCGGGATCGTCGTGATGTCCGATTCCGATCTCCGCCCTCATCCGCTTGTGCCACATTTCAGCCAGCGCTTCCGCACACTCGACTCCGAAACCATGCAGATAGAGGTAGTCGGCGTAGCGATCCTCCTCGAAGAGCGTTCTGGCCCGACGCGAGACTTCTTCGCCCATGGTCACGCAATGGAATCCGACCACATCCCGCTCGCCGGACGCGAGCGGCCTGAAGTAGTCGGCGAGGCAGCGCTGCTGGCGGGACTGCTGTCGAGGGAACGTGAAACGAGCGATCTCCCGGTCCGCATCTTCGGCATCGAAGACCACAAGGTCGTTTCCATCCGAGTTCGCGGGCCACCACCCGTAGACCACCTTGGGGTCGAGGATCGGTTCTTCCCGACTCGCCTCCTGAAGTCGCTTGAAGACCGGTTCGGCATGTTCCGCAAGATGAGCCGCGTACTCATCTGCGCTCATCGACCCTTTCTTCAATCCCCATTGACCACGGAAAAGCGCCGTGCGGTTCACGTACGCGAATACTTCGTCGAGCGGAACCGATTCGACCAGCCTCGAACCCAGGAACGGAGCCACCGGAAGTTCGGCCACCTCGGCCAACGCCGGGGCGGTGGCCACGGTCTCGGCCGCATCACCTCGCTCCATCGCCGCCAGACGACTGGAGGCGACCGTCGCCTCCGCCGCCGCCCGCTTCTCCAGGCGTTCGAGGATCTCGGTATCCAGTACTCCCAGTTCGCCATTCGCGAGCTTCTCACAGACGCGAAGCCCCTCGAATGCGTCCTTGCCGTAATAGAGCGGACCGGCATAGATGTCTCGCAGCCGTTTCTCCGCGTGGAATCGCGTCAGCGCGGCACCTCCGAGGATGACCGGGACGGTGATCCCGAGATCGTTGAGAGACTCCAGATTCCGTTCCATCACGGTCACCGACTTCACAAGCAACCCACTCATGCCGATCGCGCTCGCCTCCGTGGACTTCAGGGCATCGACGATCTGCTGCAGTGACTGTTTGATTCCGATGTTGTGAACCGTGTATCCGTTGTTGGTCAGAATGATGTCGACGAGATTCTTGCCGATGTCGTGAACGTCGCCCGAGACCGTCGCAAGGACGATCGAGCCTCGCCCCGCGTCTCCCTCGACCTTCTCCATCAGCGGTTCGAGCCTGGCGACGGCCTTCTTCATCACCTCCGCGGACTGCAGCACGAACGGAAGCTGCATCCGCCCGTCACCGAAGAGTTCGCCGACCACCTTCATCCCTTCCAGAAGGTGCTTGTTGATGATGTCGAGCGGCGACATGCCCACCAGGGCCTCTTCCAGCGTTGCCGGGAGCCCCTGATCCTCGCCATCGATGATGTGTCGCTGCAGACGTTCCTCGAGAGGCAGTGATTCCAGCGAGACCTTCTCTTCGGCATCCCCGCCCTCCGGGAAGAGGCCGATGAAGTGGAGGAGCGGATCGAAGTCCGCGTTCATCCCTTCCGGCCGATCGTCTCCTCGTCGGTCGAAGATCAGCCACTCCGCCGCAAGCCACTTCTCTTCGTCGATCTTCGTCCGGGGAAGAATCTTCGACGCGTGAACGATGGCTCCGGTGAGCCCCCGCTCCCGGGCGTGCTGCAGAAAGACCGAATTCAAGACGGCGCGGGCAGGCGGGCGGAGTCCGAAGGAGATGTTCGAGAGCCCGAGGATGATTCCGCACGCGGGAAACCGCTCCGAGATCAGACGAATGCCCTCGAGCGTCTCGTGTCCGAGCCGGCGATCGTCCTCGACCCCGGTCGCGATGGTGAACGTCAACGGATCAAAGAGCAGATCCTGCTCGTCCAGACCCCATTTCTCGGTGAAGAGATCGTGGATGCGAGCGGCGATCTCCAACTTGCGTTCGGCGGTCTTCGCCATCCCGGCCTGCGGATCTTCGTCGATGGTCAGCGCGACGCACGCGGCGCCATGCGCCTTGAGCAACGGGCAGATGTCGTCAAGCCGCTTCTCGCCATCCTCGAGGTTGATCGAATTGACGACGCATTTCCCGCCCAGACGTTTGAGGCCGGCTTCGATCGTCGCGGCTTCCGTCGAGTCGATCATGATCGGCGCATTGAGGCTGGTCGCGTATCGACTCGCGATCTCCGCCATGTCCACCGCGCCGTCGCGCCCCACGAAATCGACGCAGACGTCGAGAAGGTGGGACCCTCCGCGAAGTTCCTCGCGTCCCATCGAGACCAGCGCATCCCAGTCCTCCGCATCCAGGAGTCGCTTGAACTTGCGGCTTCCATTCGCGTTGGTTCGCTCCGCCACGATCAGGAAGGAATTGTCCTGCTGAAACTCGGTGAATCCGTACAGGCTCGAACAACCCGCCGGGAGCAGTTCGGGAGCCCGCTCCGGCGCCGAACGGTCGCCGACCAGTTCGACCAATGCCGCGATGTGCTCGGGCGTGGTTCCGCAGCAACCCCCGATCATGTTGACCCCTCGTTCCTCCACGAACCGACGCATCGCCTGCGCAAAGGGCTTCGGCTGGAGGGGATAGGACGCCTGCCCGTCGACCAGCACCGGGAGACCGGCGTTCGGCACCACCGAAACGAATCGATCCCAATGTCGGCAGAGGAAGTCGACGTGCGTGGTCATCTCGACCGGACCGGTCGCGCAGTTGAGTCCGAGACTGGCGATCGGCAGCATCCGCAACGCATTCACCGCGGACGCGATGTCGCTTCCGAGAAGCATGGTTCCGGTCGTCTCGATGGTGATCGACACCATGATCGGCACCTGCTCCGGTCCCAGCCCACGCTCCTCGAGCGCCTTGAGACAGGCGTTGACGGCGCACCTGACCTGAAGCAGGTCCTGGCACGTCTCGATCAGGAAGGCGTCGGTGCCTCCATCGAGGAGGCCCCGAGCCTGCTCTTCGTAACT
>JABABZ010000149.1 GCA_014237965.1 Phycisphaerales bacterium
GTATTCGGATTTCCAATGCCCGTATTGCAGCCGCGGGTTCGCGAACGTCGAGAAACTTCGGGAAAAATACGGGAAGGAACTGCGCTTTGTGTATAAACACCTCCCGCTCCCGGGCCATCCCGAGATACATCGCCCAGATCACGCACGCCGGACCGTTGATGGTCTGGCTCACCGTGACCTCGTCGATGGGAATGTCCTTGTAGAGCCGGTGCATGTCGTCGATCGTGTCGATCGCGACGCCGCATCGGCCCACCTCGCCCGCGGACAGAGGATCATCGGAGTCCCTGCCCATGAGCGTCGGAAGATCGAACGCGGTGGACAGTCCGGTGTTCGCCTTGGTGCCCTTCGCGTTCTCAAGGAGGTACTTGAATCGCGCGTTCGTGTCGTCGGCCGATCCGAAGCCCGCGAACTGCCGCATCGTCCAGAGCCGCGATCGGTACATGGTCGGATGCACACCGCGGGTGAACGGGAACTGTCCCGGTTCGGCGATTCTCGCGTCCGGTTTCCCCGCATTCCCGGGATCAACCGTTTGAACCGACTCCGGACCATAGACGGCGCCGATCTCGTAGCCGGACAAAGAGACCGTTTCGGGGTCCGGTCGCTCGGCTGTCGGACTTTCGGAAGACTTGGATGGTTGAGTCGTGCTCATTCGCAGGGAGTTTCCAGAGTGACAGAATTTCGAACTTCATGATATCCGCGACCTCGACCGCAATCACGCCCCGGACGAGGTATTGGTGTTCGCCCTCAGGCAGAGAACCTGGCCGGCGGCTCCCGGCTCCCCGTGTACTGCCTGCAATGGCCGGTCGTGTTTTCGGACGACGACCTGCCGAGGAGAGGCTCGTCAACCGCCCGGAAGCCTGAAAGCGCTGCGGCATGGTCCTGATCGACGCCTCTGAGATCGAAGAGGCCATGATCGACGAGGCGGAACTCCGACGGGCTTCCGCAAGGTCAACCTCGCCTCAAACTTGCCTCAACGGGAATGGTCGTAGACGCCCTGACCGGACTTGTCGCCGAGCCGGCCCGCGGTGACCAGCTGCCGCAGCAAGGGGCAGGGAAAGAACTTCTGGTCGCCGAGCTCCCGATACAGCACCATCATGATGTCGTGACAGACGTCGAGTCCGATGAAATCGGCGAGGCGAAGCGGCCCCATCGGGAAATTGCAGCCGAGCTTCATGATCTCATCGATCGCTTCCGGTTCCGCGACCCCTTCCATCCAGGCGCAGAACGCTTCGTTGATCAACGGCATGAGCACGCGATTCGAAACGAAGCCGGCCCGATCGTTCGCGGGAATCGGCGTCTTGCCCATTCGCTCCGCCAGCGCCACGGTGCGTGCGACGGTCTCGTCGCTGGTGGCAAGGCCCTTGATCACCTCGACCAGTTTCATCACGGGCACCGGATTGAAGAAGTGCATTCCCACCACGCGATCCGCGGCATCGCCGGTCGCCGTGGCGATCTGCGTGATGGAGATCGAACTGGTGTTGGTCGCGAGGACGGCGTGATCGGGAAAGGTCGCTCGCATGGTCGCGAACAACTTCGCCTTGATCTCCGGATTCTCGGTCGCGGCTTCGACGGCCCAGTCGGCGGATTTCGCCGCGTCCATGCTGTCGACGTAGGTGATCCGTGCCAGGGCGGCGACCATCTCGCCCTCGGTCATTCGCTCCTTCTCGACGTTTCGAGCGAGAACCTTGGCGTGATATCCCTTCGCCCGCTCCAACTGCTCCGGCGAGACGTCCACCTGGAATGCATCGATTCCACTGGTGGCCGCGATGAGGGCGATACCGGAACCCATGGTGCCGGCGCCGATGACGGCAACGCTGTTGACTTCGTGGGACATGAGAACCTCGAGAAAACGACTCTGGAATGGCGAGGTGGAGATTCTAACGGCACTCCGGATGCCGTTCCCTCCGAGCGAATTCTCCGACCAATCGGCGACGGGGAATCCGAAACTGGGCTCAGGATGTCTCACGGTCGTTTCGCCGGCCAGAACGGGCCCCGGGGAGGGACCCAGACCGGCGGTGCGGCCATGCATCCAGCCACGGAGCCACGACGGCGATTCACGGACCTGGAATCAACCGAAGATTCACATCGCGATGGCGTCCGATGTCGGGCTCAACCGTTCCACGACTGCAGTTCCGGACCGGAATACTCCGCCAGCGGACGAATGATCCGGTTGTTCGCGTGCTGCTCCATGATGTGGGCGCACCAGCCGGTGATCCGACTCGCCACGAAGATCGGCGTGTACTGCGGAACGGGGATGCCCATTGCGAAGTAGGTCATGCCGCAGGGAAAATCGACGTTGGGGTGGATGTTCTTCTGGTCGAGCATGATGCCCTGCACCGCATCGCCGAGATCGAACCACTTCCGAGCGGAAGCATTCTCTTCCGCGGCGTACTTGAGTCCCCAATCCCGAAGAATGCCGGCCCGATGGTCACCGTTCTTGTAGACCCGGTGTCCGAAGCCCATGAGCTTCCTCTTCTCGGCAAAGGCTCGTTCCATCCACGCATCGACGGTCATCGAGCCGTCCTCGGTGTCCTTCATGATGTCCGCCAGCATCTCCATGGCGGCCTCGTTGGCGCCACCGTGCAGATTGCCCTTCAACGCACCCACGCCGCCGCAGACCGCGGAGTGAAGATCGCTGTTGGTCGATGCGATGACTCGGCAGGTGAAGGTCGAAGCGTTGAAGTCGTGCTCCGCGTAGAGAATCAGTGAGACATCCATGACCTTCGCCGCGATCTCGCCCGGCTTCTCACCGGTCATGCACCACAGAAGGTTGGCGGCGTGATCAAGCGTCGGATCCGGCTCGACCGGCGACTTTCCTTCCAGCGCCCGCTGATGCACGCCGATGCAGGTCGGGATCGAGGCGAGCAGACGCATCGACTTTCGAAGCTCCGCATCCGCACCGTTGTCTTCGCAATCCGCGTCGAGATGACCCATCAGCCCGATCGCGGTTCGAACCACGCTCATGGGATGCGCGTTGGGACTTTCCTTGGCGATGTGGGTGATCGCGTCGCTGACCGACTGGGGAATCGATCGCATTCCGACCAGCGTGCTCTTGAACTCCGTCAACTCCTGGGCCGAAGGCTTGTGCCCGACCAGAAGAAGGTAGGAGACCTCTTCGAAGGAGGCGTTCGCAGCGAGATCGGCGATTTCATACCCGCGATAAATCAACTGGGTCTGGTTGACCGAGCAGATCTGGGTCTCCCCGATCGTCTGGCCGGCAAGGCCGCGGGTATCAGTAGCGGTCGGACTCACGATGTTTCCTTTCGAGCGATGGCGAATTCAAGTGGAAGACTCTTCGAATTCCGGGCTGACCATCCTAGCGGCCCGCGAGTGGTCCGCCCGGGTTCGACTGGATCCACGAACCATCACCAGCCTCTCGGCCTCGAAATCCGGCCCAAGCATCTAGACTGCGGTGATGAAGTCCTCCATCGACCGACCAATGTCAATCCTCGCGGCCGGTTTGGCCTCGCTCATTTCCCTTTCCAGCGGCGGCTGCAACGGGACCGAGACCTCATCGGTGGCGAGCCCGATCCGATTCTCGAGTGGCGTGGAACGCTTGCATTCCTGGCTGTGCGGGAGTTTCGACTCCTCGGCCCAGGCCGCACGGGATTCCGCCTTCCGTTCGATCAGCCTCAACGCCTCACCCATCTGGCCGGATCGCGAAGACGGACGCTGGCTGTACATCGAGCAAGCGGCCAGCGATTCGCTCGATCGCCCCTACCGTCAGCGCATCTACCGGGTTCGAAATGACGCGCAGGGCGGACTGATCTCCGAGATCTTCGCGTTCAACGATGGCGAAACACCGCCCGCTGGATCGTGGCGAACCCCGGAGTATTTCAACTCCGTCGATCCCGCACTGTTGATCCCGCGTGAAGGCTGCACCGTTCATCTTCTCGCCACCACCGGTGACGATCCCGCCTTCACCGGAGGAACGATCGGCGATGGCTGTGCAAGCAGACTCAACGGTGCCGACCACGCCACCAGCAAGGTGCGGGTCGAGGCCGATGCGATCCAATCCTGGGATCGCGGGTTCGATGCCTCGGGAACTCAGGTCTGGGGCGCGGAGTCCGGGCCGTACGAATTCATCCGGCTCGTCAAGAAGGATTTACCGGCGAAGCGCCGCATCGAGGACTATCTGCCACGAGCCGGGAATCGCCACTCTTCACCAGGGGTGTATTCGAGCAATTCGTAGAGTTCCTGACGTGATTGCATGCGATCGAGCATCGGCTCGACCGATCCCGCCTGGCGGAGTTCGCTCAAGCCACGGACGACCTCACCCATCGCAAGCCGCATCATGCTCAGTGGATAGATCACCATCCGGTATCCGAGTTCGCCGAACCGATCCGCGGTGATCATCGGCGTCTTTCCGAACTCGGTCATGTTGGCAAGGAGCAAACCGGGCGAACCGGCCGCGAATGCCTTGAATTCGTCCTCGGACTGAAGTCCTTCCGGGAAGATCGCGTCGGCCCCCGCCTCCCGATATCGATTCGCTCGGGCGATCGCGTCATCCAGGCCGGTGACGTGCCTGGCATCGGTTCGAGCGATGATCATGAAGTCGGAATTCCGGCGGGCCGCCACCATCGCCGAGACCTTCTCGCTGAATTCCTCAGCGGGGACGAGTTGCTTCCCGTCGAGATGACCACATCGTTTCGGAAAGACCTGGTCCTCGACGTGGAGCGCCGCGGCCCCCGCCCGCTCGTACTCGACCACGGTTCGAACCGCGCACTCGATCTCGCCGTACCCGGTGTCGGCATCGGCGATGACCGGAATGCCCGAGGCATCAACGACCTCTCGAATGGTCCGGACGACCTCCGTCATGGTCAGCAGACCGACGTCCGGGGTTCCCGCCACGTTCGCAGTCGCACCGCCGGAGATGTAGCAGGCGTCGAAGCCTGCTTCTCGAACCGCCATTCCCACCAGCGCATTGAACGCTCCGGGGATCATGACGACGTCTTGCTCGACGAGGGCCCGAAGACGGGCGCCGGAATGCTGCATGGGTGATCTCCTGAAGTCACATCCTAGCAGCCGACGTCGACCCATCAGCTCGGAAGGCGCATCAGGACGGTCATCACGATCAGTTCGTCGAAGCCCGCACTCAGACGCCACCCCGATCCACAGCCCATTCAGACTCCAGACCGGCGTCAGGCGGCGATTCGAATCTTCAACGGTCCCGTATCGATGTGGACGCCTTCGGGGATCTCTTTCAATCGGTCATAGGCATCATGAAGTCTGGATTCGGATCGATCGAGTTCCCAACCGAACTCCTTCATCGCGTCTTGCAGTTCCTTCCACGTGGAATCGAATTCCGTGGGGGACGACGTCTCGAACGGCACTTGAACCGTCTCATGCGTCCCATCCGGCCAGATACCTTCGACTTCGATGTACGGAAGGCCGTCGAACGAGACTTCCGTCACGTCGTCGGAGAAGAAGACGGCCCGGATGCTTCCTTCGCTCGACAGGGTCGAGCCTTCCACCACCGTAGATCCTGCTCCCGCTGGCGTGGAGGTGATCCAGAGGATCCCTTCCACTCCTTGTTCCAGACGGAAACGATCGAGATCGTCGCAGTGGAAGTCGATGTCGAGCACGGAGCCTGCATCGGTGCCGGACTTCCCATGACAACGGGCGATCGCGACGGCCGACTCCGCGACGAGGTCGAGGTCATCGTCGGCGGTCCACCCCGACTCCACGAGCGACCGAATGATCGAGTCCAGACTCTGCTCACCCCTGGCGAGGGAGGTTCGATCGTCCAGGACGATGAAGGATCCGGAGCCGGCCGGGGTGGGGACATCCCAATCCTCCGCCCCGATCGCTCCCCGCTGAAGCCGCAGGTCGTACCCGCTCTCGGTGGCCCCCCGCTCCATCATGTCCGTCATGATCTCATCGACGGCGACCTGCATCATCGAGTTGGATTTCTCATCGAACACGTCGGTGTCGAAGGAGTAGGCCAAAGCCAGGAAAAAGGCGACTCCGAAGGCGACCAGGACCGTCAACATTCCGGAGATTCGCCGGTGCGGCGATCGCGCCACGTTCGTTCGTCGAGTGGAGGCCCTTCGCCGAGCTGCCGCGACCTGCTCGCGGGCCCGTGGCCGGTCAGTCTCTCCAACGGCGACATACGCGCCCGTCATCCAGTTGGTGACTCGAATGCGTGGTCGTGCCACGATCGGTGGTGGTGGCGCCGCGCCCGTGCGACGAACGGTCGACGACGGTGCCGGGTTCGAGGCCGCGGAATCCATCGGGCCGTCGGCATCCACCAACTCGACGGACGCACCGGACATGGAAGGAAGCTGTGCCGGCGTGACGGACCAGGGATCGGCCGCGGATGCGACGGCGCGAAGATCGTCGAGCATCTCCCGGGCTGAACCATAGCGCTGTCCGTAGTCGGCCATCGCCCGCCGCACGATCCACCGCAGCGATTCCGGCGCAGGCCGTTCGAACCGGCTCAGGCCGCCATGGCCGGGAAAGGTGTTCTCCATGATGAAGTAGAGCACGGCGCCGGCACCATAGATGTCGAATTTCGCGCCATCGACTTCGTGCACCTTCACGCCACGCATGGCCATTCGGACCATCTCCGGATCTCGGAAGTACTCGGTCCCGTGCGTGGTCAGCGTCATGGCCGAACGCAAGGACGTGGCCAGACCGAAGTCGACCAGATGCGCCGCGCCGCCGTGGACGATGATGTTGTCGGGCTTCACATCCTTGTGCCAGAGTCCGTCCGCGTGATATCGGTCGAGCGTGGAGACCAGGTCGATCTCGTAGCCCAGCATTTCGGACAAGGTCCGCCCTCTCAGCCCGTCTTCCGCACCGACCCCGTGCGCCTCACGAACGACGGCGCCGAGATGCTCCCCCGGGTGATAGGGCATGGCGTACCAGAACTGCGTGTCATTGAGCTCGTACGCGAGAACCAGCCCCAACTTCTTTCCGGATTCGAGGGATCGACTCTCTCGAACGATCTGGGGAAGCGAACTTCCCTCCGCGAGCGCGAAACTCTTGATCACCACCGCATCCGGTTGGCCCGGAAGCCGACGCTTCGTCGATTCATCGGGCCTCGCGATATAGAGCTTGGCACCGGATCCGCCGGATGGAAGCGACCCGGTGATCTCGAACCCGGGGAACTGAACACCTCGAACTGGACGTTCGCGACCGGGTGCCGCTTTCACGTCCGCGACCGCACGGACTTCCACACCTTCGAGCAGCCCGTCGAGGAACAGGAGTTTCAGTGGCCGCTTCACCGCGACTCGATAGAGGCCCTTCCCGACGAGGAGGAACTCCCGCTTGACGCCGTCGGCGAAATGGTTGGCCGACGACCACCGCCCGATCAGGAGATTGGCGATCGCGGTGATCGTGCTCCTCTTCCAGGCCGGTCGCGGAGTCGGATTCAT
>JABABZ010000014.1:0-4657 GCA_014237965.1 Phycisphaerales bacterium
GGTCGAGCCGAGGGTTGATCAACCGCTGGTCGTCGAGTGGGAAGTGGACGACCCGGGAATCACCGGGGTCAGTCGATCCGCCAACCTGTCCAGAGCATCTCGGGAGACGGCCGTGAGATGGCCGACCTTCCGACCGGGCCGTGGTTTCTTTCGATAGTCGTGGTAGACGGGGGCGCCGTCGGTGGCGTCGGTGGAAGCGAAGCCTTGATCATCCACCGTCGCGACACCTTCGGCGGAAAGCTCCGCATCGGTCGGGGAGGCGCCGATGGCATTCAGCATCATTGCATGAGGAAGTCGCGAGGCCGTCGATCCCAGTGGAAGTCCGGTCACCGCGCGAACGTGATTTTCGAACTGATCGGTCTCCGCGTGCTCGATGGTGAGGTGACCGCTGTTGTGCACTCGAGGCGCAATCTCGTTGGCGAGCACGTCATCCCCTCGAACGAAGAACTCGACGGTGAGGACGCCGCAGTGATCCAATGCGCGGGCGAGTCTCTCCGCATGCTCGAGCATCGCGGTGGCCGCACCGGGCGAGACATCCGGGGCAGGGCAGTCGCTACGCCGCAGGATGCCTCGCGCATGCTGATTCCGGATCGGTCCCCACGCTTCAGTCGCGCCGTCGGCCCCCCGGGCCACGAGCACGCTCGCTTCGAGATCGAAGTCGATCATGGACTCGAGGATCGCAGGCCGCTCGCCGATCGAGGCGAATCCGGGCTCGAGATCCTCGGGCTGCCGGAGTACCGCCTGTCCCTTGCCGTCGTAGCCTCCTCGCCGCGTCTTGAGAACCGCGGGAAGACCGACTTCGGCGACCGCCGCCTCGAGCGATGCGAGATCTTCGACCGCGGCGAAGGCGGGCACCGGGACGCCATGCTCGGCCAGGAACGACTTTTCGACCAGCCGATCCTGGGAGGTCTCGAGCGACTTCCATCCTGGCCGGACGTCGACTTCTTCGGCGAGGCGGGCCGCCGAACCGGCCGGAACGTTCTCGAATTCGTAGGTGACGACGTCGCACCGACCGGCGAGTTTCGAGAGGGCTTCCGCGTCATCGTAGTCGGCTCGAATTCGATCGCCGATCAGGTCCGCGGTGCAGTGCTCGGCGGGATCGAGAAACACGCACTCGATACCAAGTCGCCGAGCGGCGATACCGAGCATCCAGCCGAGTTGCCCTCCACCGAGGATTCCGAGAATCACGAAGTCTTCGCTCCAGCAGTTCCTTCAAGGCCGGGAATCGGATTCGCAAGGACCCCATCGGTCTGCGTCCGGCGCCATTCGACGAGCTTCGACCGGACTTCGGCTTCTTCGATCGCGATCACCGATCCGGCGAGAAGGCCGGCGTTGATCGCGCCTGCCCGTCCGATCGCAAGGGTGCCGACCGGAACTCCGGCGGGCATCTGAACGATCGAGAGGAGCGAGTCCATTCCGGAGAGGGTTTTCGATTGAACGGGGACGCCGAAGACGGGGAGGTGGGTCTTCGAGGCGACCATGCCTGGGAGGTGCGCGGCGCCGCCGGCGCCGGCGATGATCACCCTGATTCCACGATCGGCGGCGGATGTGGCGTACTCGAAGAGAAGATCGGGCGTGCGATGGGCGCTCACCACCCGGCACTCGTGGGAGACCCCGAGCGTGGCGAGCGTCTCCGCGGCGTGCTGCATGGTCTCCCAGTCGCTCTGAGATCCCATGATCACGCCGACCAGCGGATTCGTGACGGTATCGGCGTCGTTCATGGGGGGGATCGTACCGCGGACCCGGGGTGGGAAGGGCCATCCGGCCGTCGATCCCTGCTCCTCCATCCGTCCGCCCGTTTCGGTGGGATGACGGTCGGTCTCGGACGTCCCGATCGGGAGTCGCCCGGGCGAGTAGCATTCGGGACCATGCCGAACCTCATCATCAATCAGGAATCCGTCTCACTCATCGAACAGGAGCGGGTGACCTTCCAGCGATTCGCCGAATTGGCGTTTCCTCAGTGCGTCACGCTTCTGGGAATTCCCCGCGAGCGGCGGTTCATTTCGATGCTCCCTGCCTCCTACGTGCTGAAGCGGCGAGAGGACGGCGTCGACTGGGATGATCCCATGGTGCAGGTCGCACTCTGGAATCTTCATGATCTCGGCGTCTCGGAGATGAGTCTGGAGGCGGATCCGGCCGGTGGAGACGGCGATCCGCAGATCCGTTTCGATCGCGCCGAAGCGACCGACATGGCGCACGGGCGTGAGTCCTCGATCAATTTCTCGACGGTCAAGAGTGGTCGAGCCTTCATCGCGGCGTTGAACAACGTGGTCCACCGGTCCTTCTTCTTCAACGGTGTCGAACATGAAATCGGCATTCAGCCCCGCGCGGAGGTCGAGAAGATCGCCGAGCTGGCCCACAAGGGCCGACGGAATGAAGAGGGGCTGCTCTTCGCCATCGCGAGAACCTTCGCGAACATGGTGCAGCAGGGGTTGACGGTCGAAGACATCGAAGTGAAGTCGGGAATGGAACTGCTTTCCAACCTCGGTTGCACCGCGATATCCGTGGTCCCCGACGAGGACCGCGTGGTCTTCAATGGATTCAGCGTCATGTCGGCGATGTCCAGCGGACTGCTTCAGGGACTGAACTGGGATCATCTGAAGAAGGTCAAGGAGAACGTCCAGATGATGATCGAGCAGATCGAGACCCGAGCCGAGACGCCGATCGCCCAGCAGTCGAACCGGCCGGTCGCCAAGCGTCGCCGCCGGGATTGAATCCGGATCGGTTTCTGCATGGAGCCCCTCATGCGTTAGCATCGAGGGATGAAGACCACGCACCGCATCCTCACCGCATTCACGATCTTCGTTTCGACATCCATGTGCCTCGCCGCCGAGGATTCGCCTCGCTGGATCTGGATCTCCGAAGCGCCGGAAGCCGGCGAGCAGGCGATCTTCGACGTCGATCTCGAGATCCCGTCGGGATCCAAGAGTCTGGTGATCAGAGCGGTCGTCGACAACGAATTCATGCTCCGCCTCGACGGCGAGGAGGTGCTTCGAGGAAACGACTGGTCGTCGCCGTCGGTCCTCGACCTCTCCGATCCGGATCCGGGTCGACGCCGACTCTCCTTCGAGTGTCGGAACGAAGGCGGCCCGGCGGGACTCGCCGCGATCATCGAACTCGAGACGCCGGCAGGAGTGTTGCGGAAGGTCTCCGGTCCGGACTGGTTGGTCAGAGGCGTCGGAGAGGCCACGGCCGACGCCCGAACGCCGATCGACTTCGGCTCGACCGAAACCCCCGATGGCCCCTGGAACGATCCTTTCGAGGAGAAGATCGCGACCCCCGTCGAGGCGATCACCGTGCCCGATGGCTTCGAAGTCGAACTGCTGCACTCCGCCCAGCCGGGCGAGGGTTCCTGGAGTTCGATGACCGTTGACGATCAAGGCAGGGTCATACTTTCCGCGCAGTACGGTCCGCTCCGTCGGATCACTCCCGCGGATTCACCCGGCGGACGCGCCAGAGTCGAACGGCTCCATGACACGGTCGGACGCGCACAGGGGTTGTTGCTGGTCGGTGATGATCTGTACGCGAGCGTCGTCGATGATCCGGAACGAAGCGGCGGGCTGTGGCGTCTTCGCGATGCCGACGGCGACGACGTCTTCGAAGTCACCGAGCGTCTCGCGGCGTACGGGAACGGATCCGAGCACGGTCCCCACGGTCTGGTGCTGGGACCGGACGGAATGATCTGGACCGTGATCGGAAACTACTCCCGGCACCCGGAGCCGATCCTGGCGACGAGTGCTCATGCCAACTGGGCCGAAGACACCGTGCTCGAACGGATCTGGGATCCGAGAGGGCATGCCGTGGGCAAGCGATCTCCGGGTGGACTCGTGCTTCGGACCGATCTCGACGCCACCGGATGGGAGATCGTCGCGGGTGGGTTCAGAAATCCCTACGACCTCGATTTCACGGCGGACGGCGAACTCTTCACCTACGACGCCGACATGGAGTGGGACATCGGCGCGCCGTGGTATCGAAGTCCGCGGTTCATCCACGTGGTTTCGGGTGGGGAATACGGATGGCGGGGCGGAAGCGTCAAGTGGCCGGTCGACTCGCCCGACGCCAGACCCGCCGCACTCGAAATGGATGCCGGGAGTCCGACCGGCGTCGCGAGCGGCCATCGATCGAACTTCCCCGAACCCTGGAAGAGCCGGATGTTCCTCGGTGACTGGGCGTACGGACGGGTGCTCGCGGTCGACCTCGAAGCGGATGGCGCGAGCCACGTCGCGACGGCGCACCCGTTTCTTCAGGGTCGGCCCTTCAATGTCACCGACTTCGCGTTCGGGCCGGATGGAGAGATGTACCTGACGACCGGTGGTCGCGGGTCGCAATCCGGGCTCTATCGGGTGCGATGGACCGGATCGGGCTCGCAGGTCGCCGAGGCTTCGGAAGAGGTGGCACCGGCGATTCTCAGGCGACGCGCGATGGAGCGATCGCATCGGGATGCCTCGGCACTCGATCGAGAGCAGCTCTTCGACGGACTCGCGGACGCTGACCCCGCCATTCGGTACGCGGCCCGGGTCGGCGTGGAACGCGCACTCCTGGCGGCGCGGGACGGCGAGGCGGGCGCCTTCACCGAGTCCGATGACGAGGTCGTCGCGGCCTTGCTCGATCTTCCAGCCGACGCCGGTGGTTGGGAGTCCGCGATCGCGGTCATGCG
>JABABZ010000014.1:4667-27303 GCA_014237965.1 Phycisphaerales bacterium
GGAGGCGATTGGCGGCATCGCACGAATTCAGGAGATGGCGGACGAGGACGATTCCGAATCCGGGAGACGCCAACTCGCCCGAGTGCTCGGGTTGCTGCTCGCTCGCCACGGACCGCTCGAACCGGATGTGCGGGCGCAGGTGATCGAGTTGATGGAGCCGATCTATCCATCCGGCATCTACGACACCGATCGAGTGCTCGTCGAGATTCTCGTGGCTCTGGACGATCCGTCGGTCATCGAGTCGACGTTGCCTCTGATCGAGGGAGCGGATCGACAGGAGACCGCGATCCTCTTTCTTCATGCCCTTCGGTTGCAGCAGTCCGGTTGGGACGATGAATCCCGGAGTCGGGTCATGTCGGCGCTCGATCGTGCGAAGTCCTATTCGGGAGGCGCGAGCCTGCCGGGATTCGTCGCGGCGATCAGATCCGATTTCGCGAAGAACCTGGGACCGGCGGCGTCCGATGACCTCGCGGCTCGCGAGGCGGCGATGAAGGAAGCCGCGGTCGAGGCCGATGTCCGGGCCTTCGTTCGGGCCTGGTCGGTCGACGACTTCTCCACGCATCTCGCGCGGGTTCATGCGGGAAGAGACCATGCTCGCGGAGCCAGGATGTTCGAGGCGCTGCAATGCGCCGCCTGTCACAAGGTGGGTGATGTCGGCATCGCCTACGGGCCGGATCTCACCGGCGTGGGCGGTCGGTTCTCGGCACACGACCTTCTGGTTGCGATCATCGATCCCGAGCGAGATCTTTCCGATCAGTACGCGGGAGTTCTCGTCGAGCGGGGTGATGCGGATCCGGTCATCGGACTCCCGATCAGCGAGGAGGGAGGGGTGCTCGCCGTGGCGCCCGATCCGCGGACCGGTGCTCTTCGGGTCGAGATTCCGTTGGGGGAGATCACCTCACGAACTCCGGTGACACCCATGGCAGCCGGACTCGTCGACACGGCGAGCATGGACGAGATCCTGGACCTGCTCGCGTACATGCGATCAGGTGGCGACGCGACCGATACCGCATTCAAACGCCCGCCGTGATTCATCGACCGTGATGAAGTCCGCTGGGAACCAGCAAAGGCGATCGAAAGGCCGGAGTTCAGATGTCGAAGGAAGATCGCGTTCCGAAATCCGAGAACCCGGTTCAGGAAATCGGTGCCGAAGGCGTCGTCCATCAGGTCTTTCATGACGCCTATCGCGAGTCGAAGGCGGCTTGGGTGACTGGCCGCCCGCAACCGGCGGTGATGACCGCGTTGTCGAGAGGTTGGTTCGATGCCGGGCCGCTGCTCGATCTCGGCTGTGGCACGGGAGAGAACGCCGCGGCCATCGCGAAGGAACGGCCCGAGCTGAGAGTGTTGGCGGTCGATGCGGTCCCGCAGGCCGTCGAGCATGCGAGAACGGTGATGTCGGCGGCGGCGCTCGATGAGCGTGTTCGAGTCGAGGTCGGAGATCTTCGTGCTTTCGAACCTTCGGAATCGTTCGGGACCGTCCTCGACGCCGGTGTGCTTCACGTGTTCTCCGATCATGACCGAACCGCCTATCTGGAAATGGTCGCTCGAGCGGTTCTGCCGGAAGGCACGGCGATCTTCATCGAATTCAGTGATGCGGAGACGCGTCCTCGCGGGCCTCGGCGTCTGGCCCGTGAAGAGATCTGCGCCGCCTTGTCGGAGGCCGGCTTCACGATCGACTCGATCGAGCCGACCAGATACGAGACCACCGCTCATCCCGGAGGCGCCGCCGCATGGCTGGTGAGGGCCATCCGCTGATTTCCTGCGACCGGGATGCGATCTCGGCTGAATCGTTCGCGGTCCGGGAGGCGAAAAGGGCATCGCAACGACCGCCCCCTGACATAGGATCAACGCATGCCGAATCCTCTCCGAGCACTCGCAGGTCTCCTCCTCTCGATGTCTTTCCGGCCCTCGAGCCTCCGACTCTTCGCGCTGGCGGCGTCCGTCGTCCTTCTCGGGGGGTGCGGCAATCGTCAGGTGACGGTGGAGATGCGGGCCGGAACGGAAGGTCCGGAACGGATCTTCGAGACGAATCGGACGGATCGAGAGGAGATCGGTCGGCTGTCCGAATCGTATGAAACGGCACCCTCGACCCGGGCCGACGGCAAGGACGGAGTCCGATTCGAAGGCGTGTTCGCGGAACGTGACCTGCCGAGCGAGGTCGGGAATCGCAACGGGTGGTCGTCGCTTCCCGGAGCCTTTGGAACCTCGTTCCTCTACGTCGAACAGTTCGGTGCCGCTCGTGACGACTGGGGCGCCTTCCGTGACCGCATGAACGCGGGAGAACTCTGGATCCGCATGGCGATCCGGTTCTTCGAGTCGCGCATCGACGATGAAGAGGCTCGAGCGGAGTGGAGGCGAATCGCCCATGAACAACTGCTCCCCGATGCGATGAGTGCTTTCCTCAGATTCAACGCCGGCGGCTACGTTCAGCAGGGACAGCGGGTCGACACCCGCTTCCGTCCGCCCGAGGAACGAGGCCCGCGAAATGAGGATGAGTGGTTCCAGTTGCAGGTCTTTGCGCCATTGGTCGCGTTCGCGGTGGAACGATCCTGGATCGAGCCCTGGGAGGCGCAACTCGTACTCCTGTCCGGCATCGATGGATGGGTGTCGGCCGGCGAACGGGCGTGGTCTCGCAAGGAGCTTGCAGATCCGATCGTGAAGCGCACGGTTCAGAAGTTCGTTCCCGGTGCCGATCCGGGCGAGATCGACCCGAGCAACCAGAAGTTGATCCTCACCGGACTTTCCTTCCTGTGGTGGGTGAACACTTCCAAGGAGGCGGTCGAGGTCATGCTCTCTTCGCCCGCCATCACCGACGCCGACAAGGAGAAGCTGCGGTCTGGCAATCGATCGATCGATCTGCCGGGCCCCTTCGGCATACCGATCGGCGGTGGTGAACGACCATTGGAGAGCGATGTGGTTCTGCAGACCGATGCGGAGCCGTTTCTCACCAACGGAAACTGGGACGAGAGCATGGGGACGGTGAGTTTCGGCACCCGGATCTATCCGGCGGCCCAACGTCGTCGCATGACGCCACCCGTCTTCCACGCGAGTTGGGCGGTTCCCGACCAGACCGTTCAGACCTCGATCTTCGGCGAAGTCGTCTTCGTCGGCCAGGACCTCGGCGAGTGCGTCTTCTGGGAGCGAACGCTCGACGAAGAGACCTCGGCGGAGTGGACGGCGGCGGTCGAAGCGGCCAGGCTCAGTGCTTCGCCCAATCCGCTTCGCAAGATCCTCGATCGTCTGGAAGGCGATACCGAGTCGGACAGACCGGCCCCGACCGCACTTCGAAATGCGGTCTTCGAGGGGCCAGGTACATGATCGCGCACCATGAGCGGCAGACCTGCCGGCGGATGCGCCGGGTTCGAGGGGTCTGGTTTCTCGTGTTGTCCGGCCTGGTGCTTCCAGGGCTGGCGGTCGTCGCGCCTCCCGGAACCGCCGACGACCCGGAGACGATCATCGAGGTCGCGTCGTCCGAGCGCTCGGCACTCGCGGAAGTGGTGGACATCCACTGTCTCGAGTGTCATCGACAGGACGACGATGATGGTGGCGTCGACCTCCGGAGCCTCGCGAAGCCCGACGAGATCGCATCCGTCGATCCGGTCCTTCTTCTTGCCGTGCGGGATCGACTTCGGGCCCGTGACATGCCGCCCCGAAGACCCACCGTCGATGCGATCCAGCATCTCGGACGACCGACCGAGGCGGAGTATCAGCAGGGCGTCGACGTCCTCGGGAGGCTGCTTGCGGTTCAGGCGACGGGTGCAGGCGTTCCCGACGTCGTACTGCGACGGTTGAATCGGTTCGAGGTCGTCAATGCGATCGAGGACGTGTTCGAGATCACCGTCGACGTGTCGTCGCTTCCCGCCGACGACGTGGGACATGGGTTCGATCATCTTGGAGAGGTGCTTGCGACCTCACCACTGCTCTTCGAGAAGATCGTGGATCTCGCGGAGTCCGTCGCCCGGCGGTCGATCTTCGATGTCGGTACTGATCTTCCGGACATCCAGACGGTCGCCGCAGAATCGCTCGAAGGTGGCCGGGCGTTGCGAGGAGGTCGATGGTTGTCGACTCGCGGCGAGATCTCCGGCCGGGTCCGGCTTCCCCGGCCCGGGCGCTATCGTGCGGAGTTCGATCTCGCGGGGCAACAGGCCGGTCCCGACGCGGTGCGGTTCGAACTTCGACTGGATGGCATCGCCGTCGAGCGGGTCGAGGTTCCCGAGTCACCCGCGAAGCCGGCCACGCACGCCTTCGAGTTCGAGCACGCCGGGCATGCCGTGATGCTGTCCGCGTTCTTCCTCAACGACTACTACCGGAAGGACGACCCGGATCCGAAGAACCGTGATCGAAACGCGCTGGTCGCCGGGATTCGACTGGTGGGTCCACTTGATCCGGGTGACCCGAGTCGGATGCAGCGTGCGCTCGAAGCGAGGATGAATCGAGGCGGCCGGCGAACAGGATTGGCAAGAGCGGCACGGTGGCTTCTGGAGCGTTGCTGGAGTCGACCGATCGAATCGGGAGAGGCCCTGGCGGTCGCTGACGTCGCCCTGGATTTCGTCGGGGCCGATCAAGGCGGCGGCGGAGATGCCAAGGCTGAGTTGATGCAGGCGTTGATCGTCTATGCCATCGCCAGCCCGGAGTTCCTCTTCCGAATCGAACGACCACGGGCCGGTGCGACATTCGCCGATGATGATTCGATCCCGCTTGATGGTCATTCCGTCGCGGGGCGACTTGCGGCATTTCTGAGAGCCAGCATCCCCGACGAGGGCTTGCTCGACTCGGCCAGAGCAGGCCGGCTCGATTCGACGCGTGGCATTCTCCGGGAGGTGGAGCGACTCCTCCGTCAGGGGGGGGCGCGGTCATTGGCCGAGCGATTCGCGACCCAGTGGTTGCACGTGGAGGGGTTGGAGCGGCTCGAGCCGGACCCTGAGAGATTCGGGGATGTTTCCGTCGCATTGCTCGCCGACATGCGGGAAGAGACGATTCGGGTCTTCGAGGAGCTCATCGAGCGGGAACGGAGCATTCCGTCCTTGTTTCAGGACTCGACTTCCTGGTGGTCTCCCGCCCTGGCGAGCCATTACGGGCTCGATCCGATCGAACTGGACCTCGAGCCTTCGGGATTCAGCAGGGTGGATCTGTCGAACGCCGGATTTCCGCAAGCCGATCTCGGGATTCTCCGTCATGCGAGCGTGCTCTCGGTCACGAGCAACCCGACCCGAACCTCGCCCGTGAAGCGAGGGAAGTGGGTGATGGAGTCTCTGTTGGACTGTCCGCCACCACCACCACCACCCGGGGTGGCGCAGTTGCCTGACGATCTTGCCTCGGAGAAGGAGGCGCAATCGCTCCGGGAGATCCTCGAAGTCCATCGGAGTGATCCGGACTGCGCGTCCTGTCATCTTCGCATGGATGCGCTCGGATTCGCGCTGGAGCCGCTTGATGCCGTCGGTCGTTGGCGAGTGGAGGAGGACGGGCGTCCGATCGATGCGGCCGCGACGTTGCCGGACGGCCGACACATCGATGGGCCTCGCGGGCTCAGGGACGTACTCGTGGAAGACCCGGCACTGATCCGTTCGTTCGCAAAGCACTTGCTCATCTACGCGCTCGGTCGAGGTCTCGAGTGGCGTGACGAGCCCTTGCTCGATGGTCTGGCCGCCGAGCTGCAGGATCGACCGACGGTCCGTGCGGCCATCGAATTCATCGTGACCAGCGACGCGTTTCGCCGAATGCCTCGCCCCGCGAGTGGTGATCAGCCCGACTGAGAACCCTGCAAGTCGATCCGTCGCCGGCGATCGAAGAATTCGCCATTGCCTCACGTTGATGGGGTCGATACTGTCGAAGGAAGGCCCGGGTCCCAGACGGAGATTCACCAGATGGCGAAGACGCTTCATCGACGAACGGTCCTCCGTGGTATCGGGACTGCCATCGCACTTCCCTGGCTCGAGGCGATGTCCCCCGGAACGATCACCCGGTCCGCTCGAGCCGCCGCTCGAGGCACCAGGCCCACTCGGTTGGCGTTTCTATTCGTTCCGAACGGAGTTCATGCCCCCGAGTGGCTTCCGTCCCCGGAGACTCCCGGAGCATCCTCCATGCCGGTGGACCTGCCACCGTTGCTCCGTCCACTCGATCGTGTTCGTGAACACATCACGCTTCACAGCGGGCTCTCCCATCGGAACGCGACGGCGCTCGGCGATGGTCCGGGTGATCACGCTCGAAGCGCAGCGTGCTTCCTGACGGGAACCCATCCTCGGAAGACCGCGGGGAGCGACATCGTCAACGGGGTCTCCATCGACCAGGCGATCGCCGCCGGGATTCGGGGACGCACCAGATTCGACAGTCTGGAGCTCGGATGTGATCCGACACTGACCGCCGGCAATTGCGACTCGGGATACTCCTGCGCCTACAGCGCCAACATCGCGTGGCGATCACCAAGAACACCGGTGGCGAAGGAGACGAATCCTCGGGCGGTCTTCGAGCGGCTCTTCATGGCGGGACCGATGGGTGAGTCGAAGGAGGCAAGGGCTCGTCGTCTGGACCGCCGCCAGAGCATCCTCGATGCCGTGCGAAGTGATGCCGTCCGGCTGTCCAGGAATCTTGGCGGACGTGATCGAGCCAAACTCGAAGAGTATCTGGATGGTGCGAGAGAACTCGAACGCCGCATCGAACAGGTCGAGCGCTCGGAGCAGGATTCATCCGGATGGGGAATCGAGCATCTCCCGGATGGCGTTCCGGGCGACTATGAGGAACACCTCTCGTTGATGGGTGATCTGATGACGTTGGCGTTTCGTCTGGATCTGACCCGCGTATGCACGTTCATGTGGGCCAACGAGGGGTCCAACCGGACCTTCCCGATGGTCGATGTCCGTCAAGGACATCACCATCTGTCTCACCACGCGGGTGACGAGGCGAAGATCGATGCGATTCGACGCATCAATCTCTGGCAGAACGAGCGATTCGCGGATCTGGTGTCGGGCCTGGCGGCCGTCGAGGGAGAAGACGGCGGGTCCCTTCTGGACGACACTCTCGTTCTCTACGGTGGTGCCATTTCCGACGGCAACCGCCATAACCATCATGACCTGCCCATCGTGGTCGCCGGTGGTGGTGGAGCCGCGCAGCCTGGCCGAATGGTCTCGCACTCGCCCCGAACACCTCTTTGCAATCTCTATCGCTCGATGGCATCGACCGCTGGCATGCCGATGGAACACTTCGGCGATTCCAACGGGCTCGCGATGCTCTGAATCGATCGACGTCGGGCTTCGACATCGAATCGATGTCGAGTCGCGGGTCATCTTCGCATCAGACCGGCTTGAGCAGGATCTTCGCGCCCAGTTCCGAGATCTCTGTCACGTGGTCGGAAGCCGGCCCCGGGATCTTCCCCAGATGAATGTCGGAAGGCGGGCCGAGGAGCAATCCGCGGAACGCGGAGAAACTCGCTTCCGTGAGGTTGATGGCGTACCCCTCGGGTGGAGTGATGTTGTTCAAGCACGAGGCGAACAGCTCGGAATTGGCATTGAAGGCGGTGTTCTCGATCGGCATCACGGGAGGAAACGTGAGCAGGACGAATGCAAAGGCGTTCGGGCGTTCGTCGTAGAAACGGTAACTCGCCGCCACCCACGAACGAATGAACCGGACCGGATCCGATTCGTTCGCGGCCGATTCGCGACGAGTCTCCGCCAACTCGAGAACGAGGCTCACGAAGACCTCTTCCTGCATCGCATTCTTGTTGTCAAAGTGGTGGTAGAGCACGGCTTCGTTGCAGCCCGCCTCTCGAGCGATGGCTCGAACACTCGCCTTCTCCATGCCATTACTTCCGACGACCTTGATCATCGCATCCATCAGGCGCTGTCTGGTTCGGATACGGGCGGGAGAATTCGTCGATTGGGTCATCGGGGTTCGCTCTCGGAGAGATCCATTTGGCGGAGTGACATCAGGTCGGGATGTGCCTTCGGAACTGACGCCCGCCCGATTGGTTGACGATTCGGGCAGGAATTGGGTTCAGAAAATTCCGAGAAAACCGCCTTTCTGCACCATTCCCTCACGGAATGGATTCGATGTGGCGGGTTTTTGGCGGCATTATCTTTACATCGGGGCGGGCTGAAATAAACTCCATTCAACTGATGGGCCTTCCTTACGGGGGGTCTGTCGCAATCTTGACTCTTTCGTCCGGGGTCTTAGTTGGCGTTTCTGACTCTTGCTGAGGCCCCTTTCAGGACTCTCTCGGAATTCCGAGAGAGTCCTTTTTTCATGACCTGGAACTCGGAATTCCGGTACGTGGCGGATGCGAAAATGCACGTGCTTATCCACGATCGACGCCGCCATTCGCCGATGGAATGCGAATGAAGCAGGTCGATGTGATCGTTCTCGGGCTCGGTGGGATGGGCGCGTCCGCGCTGGCGTCGCTTGCGGGCCGTGGGGTCGACGTCCTTGGGATCGACCAGGAGCCGGCACCGCACGACCGGGGGAGTTCTCACGGAGGAAGCCGGATCATTCGTCGGGCGTACTTCGAGCATCCCGATTACGTCCCGCTTCTCAACGAGTCGTTCGAGGGGTGGGAACGGTTGGAACAATCGTCGGGTTTGCCGCTTCTTCATCGAACCGGAGTGCTTCTGGTCGGTCCATCCAGTTCGTCGATACTTGGGGCATCGCGAGCCAGCGCTGAAGATCACGGGGTTCCGGTCGAGTGGCTTGATCCAGATCGCATGCGGGATCGATTTCCCCAGTTTTCGCCGGCTTCGGAATGGTCCGGCCTGTTCGAGCCCGGTGGTGGGATCCTCAATCCGGAGGCCGGCGTCCGGGCGCATCTCGATGTCGCTCGACGCGCGGGGGCATCGATCCGAAGACCGGAGAAGGTCGTCTCGATCGACGGGGACGACGACTTCGCCGTGGTGAGGACGGGCCGGGAAGAGATTCGGACGCGGCGACTCATCATCGCCGCCGGTGCATGGACCGCGTCGTTGCTCGGTGATCATTGCGAGGTGCCGCTGATCCCGCATCGGAAGGCGATGATCTGGTTCGAAGCGGCTGACTCCGAAGCATGCTCATCCAACCGGATGCCGGCGTGGCTCATCGACGATGGCGACCCCGCGGGCAACTATTACGGCGTTCCGACCTGGCCGGGGCAGCCGTCCCCGGGCGGCGTGAAGGTCGGTTATCACGGTTTCGGGACCGTGGTGGACCCCGATGATCCGGGTGAGATCACGCCCGACGTGGTGGAGCGATTCGCGGCGGATCTCGCGACCCGGATGCCGGGCGTTCTGGGTCGTCCGCTTGCCGCCCGCTCGTGTCTCTACACCATGAGCCCGGATCAGGATTTCGTGATCGATCATCTCCCCGGTCGTCGCTCCATGGTCGTCGTGGCCGGATTCAGTGGCCACGGATACAAGTTCGCACCGGTCGTGGGAGAGATCGCCGCGGATCTGGCGATCGACGGAACCACCCCGCGCCCTGCGGGTTTTCTCGGTCTGGCCAGATTCGAAGCGGGGGCGAAGCCGTGATTCCGTTATTTTAGCCGTCGCCTTCTCCACCCCGGTAACACGTCGGGCCTCCATCCGAATCGGAAATTCCACCCATGAATCTGATCCACCGTCTTGTCGCTCGTCGATCGCTCCAGTCGATCTGGTCTCGAGCGATCCTGTTTCTGTTCCTCGCGAATCCGGCCTTTGCGCAGCTGGACATGGACTTCTCGCCTCGAGCCTTCAAGGGCGCACCTCTGGTGGCGACTGTCCAGGCCGATTCGATCACGCCGGGGGGGCCGATGATCTTCCGGAACTACCGATTTGATTCCCAGGGTCGACTCCTTCAGATCGAGCAGGGGTCGGAGACGCTCGGAGTCACGTTGGACGTCGGTTTCGAGTCCGATGCCGAGGGGCGGCCCGTCAAGGTCTCCGCGGTGTTCATGGGGAATCTCGGTTGGATAGAAACGTATGCCTACGACGACGCCGGGCGAGTCGAGTCCTGGAAGAAACTGAACCCTCGGACCGAGGTCGAGACGATCTCGCGGCGGCACGTCTACGACGAGACCGGTCGTCAGGTCAAGACGATCTTCGTTCAAGCGGGTCGGACCCCTGAAGAGACGACGCGGACCTTCGATGCGTCGGATCGGGTGCTTCAGGAGGAGACCACTTCGGATGGGAAGATGATCCGTCGCGTGGATTTCGAATACGACTCTTCGGGGTGTCTCGTGAAGCAGGTGACGGTCCTCGGCAGAGGCCAGACCGAGGTTCGAGAGTGGGAGCATGGCGACGACTGCCGACCCGGCCGACTGAAG
This sequence comes from Phycisphaerales bacterium, assembly GCA_014237965.1. Lineage (GTDB taxonomy): Bacteria > Planctomycetota > Phycisphaerae > Phycisphaerales > SM1A02 > UBA12014. Next base: position 14,926 of record JABABZ010000014.1, read on the forward strand.
ATCAGAACGTTCGGCGGGAAGGCCACCGTGGTCACGATGACCTATGACGGAAAGGGGAATCGTCTCACCGAGTCGACCCTTCGCGAAGGAAAGGCCGCTCCCACGGTGCAGCGCTGGACGTATGACTTTTCCAAGCCCGCACCCGATTCCACGATCGAAGAGAATGCGAAGACCGAATGATCGCGTTGGTCGCGACGTTGGAGAGCGGGATTCGAGACGCGAATCCCACAGAGCGGTAGCATCACGAATTCAATGCCGACGGCGGGCCTTGCCATCGGTGATCACGAACCAGACGCACCGCAGGAAGAGATCGGATCCATGAACGGAAACTCGCCCCTTCGCCGCCTTCTCGGCGCCCTCGTTCTACCGGTGGCAATCATCGGTGGCTGCAAGATGGAATCCACGAGTTCCCGAGGGGGCCGGGTGGAAGCGCTGCATCCGGACGCCCGGAATGAAGTCACGGCGAAGGTGGGGGTTCCGTTCACCCTGACGCTTCCGGGAAATGCCGGAACCGGATTCGAGTGGGTGATCGTCGGCGATGTTCCGTCGTTTCTCAAGCAGCGTGGAACGGCCCGATTCGTGCCGGCCGACTCGAACAAGGTCGGGTCGGGTGGTGACTCGGAGTTCGTTCTCGAGGCGTCTGAAGCGGGGAAGGGCATGATCCGTTTTCACTATCTCCGTTCCTGGAAGAAGGACGCTCGTCCCGTCCGGTGGTCGGAAGTCGAAGTGACGGCGAACACCGGCGGCCAGTGAATCGGAGCGGCGAAATCGTCGTCGTGATGGAATCCAGGCCGAATCATGGTCGGGTTCGAAAGGATCAGGCTGTTTCTTGATTTGCTTTCATGTTCTCCTGATCCGGACTTGGAATCGAAGACAGAAGGGGTTGGCATGCCGTTATTCGAAGTACTCGGGAGCGAGGTCGATGGTCCCGAAGGGCCGGTGCTGGTCGAAGCGACCTTCGCATCCCTTCCGCCGGACCACGGTGGGCCCGCCATCTGCACTCGAGAACGCTTCCTCGGTGAAGTGATCGACCGCCATGGACGCCGATGGCATGCCATGATCGAGAACAGGCACGCTCGATACCTCGGCCCCGCGGACGAGTGATCCTTCGGTTCTTCGATGGATCTTGAACGCATGGCTCAGTCGGGATCGACGATCGCTTCCGGCTGGCCGGGATCGACGGCACCGAACCAGTAGACCAATCGTCCTCCCTGATCCGCCACGTGCATCGTCCAGACCACGGTGGCAAGGGTGAGCGCGAAGGCGAGGATTCCCGCGCCCGATCGGATCAGGGGGCGAGGGATGGCGGAGACCAGGATCATCGCGGCGATCGCCGTGAGGAGCAGTGGAACACGTTCGCCATCGTCATGGTGCTCTTCGAGCAGGGCGATTCCGGTCTCGCCGAGATTGGCGCGGGCCAGAGGCTCGGCCGCCTCGCCCGCTTCGCCAGACTGCCATGCGATCACGCCGGTGGCGAAGATCGTGGTCGCGAGGAGAAGGCGATAGGCGATCGCTCGGCGGCGATACAGGAGCGGCAGGGCGAAGGTGAAGGGGATCGCGAGCACGCTGAAGGCGATCGGAAAGTGGACCAGCATGGCGTGCCGGGCCTGTGGATCCGCCAGCGAGAGTCGAATGTTGTCCAGCAGTTCTGTCACCGGCGAGCCTCCAGTCGTCGACCACGATCAGCACGACGCCCCTGAGAGGCGGTACGCTCCATGGGGTCGCCGGAACACCGGACCACGATACGTGATGCATTCCAGATCCGTTGCGGAGAATCAGCATATGAAACCGCCCCGATTTCATCGTCAAAGATCTTGTTTCCTGCTCGCCACGGTGGCCCTGACAGGGCTCGCTCAGGCACAGGATCAACCGTCACCGGATCACCCGTTCGTGTTCGCCAGAGAGATCTGGCGAAGCCCGGCGACGGCGGCGGCCTTGCGAGATGACGCGACCTTCGCTCAACCGCCGGATCGTGTTCAAATCGTCTCCCATCCCGTCGGTGCGGATGATGCCGGGGACCACTTCGTCCAGCGGATTCGTGGCTGGATCGAGGCGCCCCGAACCGGTTCGTATCGGTTCTCCATCGCTTCCGACGATGACGGCCTGCTCTTCTTCTCGCCCTCGCCGGATCCCGATGATCGAGTGTTGGTGGCGGAGGTGACGGGGTTCACGGGGCCGGGAGAGTTCGATCGTCAGAAGGAACAGACGTCGAGACCGTTGACTCTGATCAAGGGCCAGCGGTACTACCTCGAAGCCCGGCATCGTGATCAGGATGGCCTCGACCACCTCTCGATCGCCTGGCGGGGGCCGGGAATGCCCTCGGGCGCTTCAATTCCGATCGGAATGACCCTCGAACCCGAATTCACGCTGGAAATCTGGGAGGACGTTGCTCGAGGTGCTCCGTCGAGTCTCGCGGTCTTCGCGACGCCTCCGGATCGCACGGAGCGGCTTTTTTCGATGGGGTCCGCGAGCGTCGGGGTCAACGTGGCCACCCGGCTCCGAGGTCGGTTCGTTCCGCCCAGGGACGGCGAGTACCGGTTTCTGGTGACCGCAGACGATCTGGCGGAGCTTCGAATGCTCGATCCTGACGCGCCAGAGAGCGTCTTCAAGCTTGCAGAGCTGACCGGATGGACGGGGCCAAACGGCTGGGACGAGCGGTCAGAGCAGATTTCATCGCCTCTGCGGCTGAAGGCGGGGATGCCGGTCCTCCTCGAGGTGATCCACTGGCAGGGGTCGGGCCCCGGTCATGTCGGGGTCGGCGTCCTCGGGCCGGAGGGCCTGGATCATCGTCCGATCAAATCGACTCCAAAGCCTGCAGAAACGGTGGAATCCAGAACCCGGTGAACCCGCGAATGACTTCTTCGTAGCACTTCTCAGAGGGGCAACCGCCCCGAATTCCATCGGTAGTCTTGGATGCCCCGTTATCCTTTTCAGCAACGGATGCCGGCAGCGTCTCAAGTCGTGCAGCACGTCTGTCGTCAAACAATCATTTTCCGCTTAGGAGACTCGAACCCATGGTTCATCCTCGAACCCTCGTCCTCGCCGGTGTGACCGGCCTCGCGGCTCTCGTCACTTCGCTCCCGGCCACTGCGATGCAAGGTCCGCCTCCATCGGCCAAGCCCGGCGCCAGCCAGGACTTCCCGCCCTTCGACAAGATCTCCGAGGGTTTCACGGAAGTGGCTCCAGCGGATGGAAAGCGCGGCCTCTATCGGCTCTGGGTCAACAAGAAGACTCAGAAGACGCTTGCAGAGCTGCCTCGAAACTTCGAGAAGCAGGATCTCTTCCTCGCATGGACCGTCGCAGCGGGTGTTCAGACCTCGGCCGTCCAGACCGGTGACCAGTATGCGAAGTGGAAGCGATTCGGAAAGCGATTGGCGCTGATCGAGCCGAACTTCGCCGTCGTGTCCACCGGTGACAAGCAGAGTCAGGATGCGACGCAGCGGGTCTTCACCGATCGCGTCATCCTCGAAGTCCCGATTCTCGCAATGGGTCCGGGCGGTGGTCCGGTCATCGATCTGAACAGCCTCTTCGTCAATCAGGCGACCCGCTTCTTCGGTGGTGTGGCCGGTGGAGCGAACACCAGGCTCGTGACCGTCGAGAAGGCCAAGACCTTCCCTGAGAACGTCGAGCTCTGCTACCAGATGCCGCTCAGCAGCGGTCGCTTCGCGAAGCTCTACTACTCGATCGCGGCGATTCCCGGCAACACCGGATACCGACCGCGGAAGGCGGACGACCGGGTCGGGTACTTCACCACCAGCATCCAGGACCTCGGCGATCCAGCGGCCGATACGTCCTGGAAGCGTTACATCAACCGGTGGCATCTGGAGAAGGCCGATCCAAGCCTCAAGATGAGCCCGCCGAAGAAGCCGATCGTCTTCTACATCGAGCACACCGTCCCGGTCAGGTACCGACGATGGGTTCGTGACGGAATTCTCGAGTGGAACTCCGCCTTCGAGGAGGTCGGCATCGTGAATGCCGTGGAGGTCTACCAGCAGGACGCCAACACCGGCGCCCACATGGAAAAGGATCCCGAGGACGCTCGTTACAACTTCATGGTCTGGACCAACGCGAACATGGGCTTCGCGATCGGGCCAAGCCGAGTGCATCCCCGCACCGGACAGATCCTCGACGCGGACATCGTCATGGACGAGGGCTTCGTGAGTTCCTGGGTCGACGCCTGGGAACGACAGGTTCCTCACGCCGCCATGGAGAGTCTCGGCGCAGAGACGATCGAATGGCTGGTCGACCATCCCGAGTTCGATCCTCGCGTCATCCTCGCCGCTCCTCAGGACCGGACGCAGGTCGCCGCGGAGATCGCCGCTCGATTCGAGGAACTCCGTGGCAAGGGGTTGCGAGCGATGCATCCGAGCCTCGACGGTCCGGGCAAGCTCATCGCAGGTGCTGGTCCCGACGGGATCGCCACCGAGAGCAACGCCCATTCCTGCACCGCATGTCAGAACGCGATGCGGAAGTCGACGGATGTCGCGTTCATGCGAATGAACGCGGAACTTCTCGGCCTGATGAACGGCGACGATCCGGACGGCCAGAAGCTTGACGGTATCCCCGAAGAGTTCATCGGTCCCCTCCTCAAGGAGGTGATCATGCACGAGGTCGGTCACACTCTCGGACTTCGACACAACTTCGTCGGCTCCGAACTCGTCTCCTACGAGGAGATGAACAGTGAAGGCTTCGACGGCCCGATCTCTTCGTCGGTGATGGATTACCTGCCGGTCAACATCGCCTTCGGCGACGACGTGGTGCAGGGCCCCTGGACCACGATGGAACTCGGCCCCTATGACCTCTGGGCCATCTCCTACGGATACACCCCCGGCAAGACGGATGCGGTTCTCGCTCGTTGTGGCGAACCGGAACTTCGATACCTGACCGACGAAGACACCATGGGGCCGGACCCCATGGCCCGCCGCTTCGATCATGCGAAGAATCCGCTCGACTACGTCGACGCCCAGCTGGCGATCGTCGAAGAGCTTCGTGGTCGCATCCTCGACGAAATGGTCGACGACGGCGAAAGCTGGTCGAAGGCTCGTCAGGGGTATCTCATGCTCCTCTCCAAGCACCGGGGTGCCGTCGGAACCGCTGGCAACTGGATCGGTGGAAGCACCATCAACCGTGTGAAGAAGGGCTCGGAGCTCGATCCGATCGCGGACATTCCGGCGGACCAGCAGCGTCGTGCCCTGGCGATCGTTCTCGACGCCACCACGCCCGATGCGGCCTACGGCCTGACTCCGGAACTCCTCCGGAAGATGACCGTCGAGAAGTGGTTCGACGGCGGTGGCATGCGGGCCGCGATGACGGATCCCACCTTCGACGTGCACAACCGGATCAACGGCATCCAGGAGACGGCGTTGACCCTGATCCTCAATCCCACCACTCTGAACCGGATGTACGACAATGAATTCCGGGCGAGTGAAGGTGCCGACGTGCTCACCATCCCCGAGACGATGGACGGTGTGAAGGCCGCGGTCTGGACGGAGCTTGACGCTCGGCCGGACGGGAAGCAGACCAACACCGACTCGTACATCTCGAGTCTGCGGCGGAATCTGCAACGATCGCATCTGGAACGACTCGTGTCGCTCGCAGGTGGGAGCGATCGCTTCGGACCATCCAAGGCGGCCGTCGCGAGCCTCTCGCGTCAGCAGCTGCGTGAGCTCGACGAGCAGATCGGTGAAGTCCTGAGTCGGGATGGAAGCCGGCTCGACGCCTACTCCAAGGCTCACCTCAGTGATGCGAAGGCGATCATCGATCGCGTGCTCAATGCGGACTACGTCTACAACTGATCACGAGCGGTCGACATCGGCCGCCACGATCATCGATGAAAAAGAAACAGGGGACCGTCTTTGGACGGTCCCCTGTTTCATTCATTCTCCGATCAGGCGTGCCCGGGCGGGCTTCGGGAGCGATGCTGCTCACGGTTTCTTGACCGGAAGGTTCGCGTAGAAGACGGCTTCGAACTCATACCACTTGACGGCCTTCTCTCCGAGTGCGGGGCCGAAGGCGGGGGTCGATCCGACCCTTCCGTTGCCGGCGCCCATTCTCGCCGACTCGTTCGCCGATGAAAATGTCGGTGCGTATCGCCACCAATAGGCTTTGGCGCCGACTTCTTCCGCCGCGGCCATCGCTTCCTTGTCGCCTGGAAGCTGCCCGGCCTCGATCTTCTTGGTGAATCTGCTGACTCCGAGCCGAACCGATTCGATCTCGGCCTGCACTCGAACCGGCGTACCGTCGGATTCCTGACGGCTGCCGACGTAGTTTTCCATGAATGGGTTCGCGCAGCCTGCGAGTATCACGGCGGAGACGGCGAGGAGCGTGCGAAGGCTTCGGTTCGGTATCGATCTCATGTTCTCGAGTTTCCCTCTTCGGATCACGAGGTGACTTATAGGCGGATCAAGTCGTCGGGCGGAGGATCCAGAACATCGCTCGTCGTTGTTCCGGAGTGACCGATTCATCGTACAGGAGGACGTTCAGTCGATTCCGCTCCGCGCCACATTCGGCCTCGAGGGTTCGCCATGCGTCGACCTCGGGCTCGGTGATCGTTCCGTCGGAGAACTTCCGTTCGAGCGGGCGGAGTTCCGCCCGCAGCGCGAGATAGCCGGCGGCTTCCTTCTTGAATCGAGCTACGGCAGGGTCATCGTCCATCGTGGTCGGAGCGCCGGCGCGACCAAGTCCGCCATCAGTTCCTTGCGGTACGGGTGGCGCGGTCTTCTGGTCACATCCTCCGAGAGAGGATGTTGCAAGAATCAGAGCGACAACTCCGAGAGTCGATCGAGAGTTGGTCTTTCCCATGCGGCAGGCTCACCAGTCGCCGTAGAGAGCAGCGCTGCCCGGGAACAGTCGCTGGGAGACCCAGTCCCAATCCGGGCCGGGGTAGTAGACATTCGTCAGCTGGCCGGGATCGTTGAAGGCGACTTCGATGGGGTCCGGGTCGGTGTAACTTTCGCCCGCCCACTTGTATCGCTCCACGTGGCCATCGGCGAAGGCGAAGTTGAAGTAGCCGGTGTCCCAGGTCATCAACTGGTCGATCCAGTCCGGGGTGTATGGATTGATTCCCCAGCCATTGATGTTGTGACCACGGCGATCATGCTCCGCGACCATGGAGATCGTCTCGCTCGGCTTGGGAATTCTGCTTCGCGTTCCGATGCTCCAGCTCGGTGGGCCGTTCCAGTCGCTCGTTCCTTCTCCGTCGGTGAAGAAGGCGCTCAGCGAGTAGGTCCGGACGTGGTCCGATTCGTCGAAGGGTGATCGATAGAGGCGGACATCACCGACGTAGGGATACAACCGGCCCTCCGTCAAAGCCTCGATCTTCTCAGTGTTGCCGGGGCCCATGTTGTTCCCGATGGAGCTGACCCAGTCCCAGGCGTGGCGATTGGTGTCGGGCGCGACGTATCGTCCCGCGTTGTCCGTGGCGTACCCGTCCCAGGCCAGCATCATCTGCCGCTCGTTGGAAAGGCAGTGCATGCCCTTCGAGGTCTGGCGGAGGACGCCGGTGGCGTAGAGGACCAGGCCGATCAACACGGCGATCATGGCGATCACCACGAGGAGTTCGACGAGGGTGAATCCGTTGGATTCTCTGATGCGGGGGGTTCTGGTCGGCATCTTGAACGGCTCCATCCAGAGGGGCGGGGGAGTGGCCGTTCGAATTCGGCACAATCCCGGAAGTTCGTCTCCGTAACACAATACCCCCGCGAGGACGCTTCGGAAGCAGGAACTTGTCCGGAGAAGGGTGATTTACGGTCTCCGGTCGGTTATCGACGAGCAGAAATGGCCGGTCCGGTGGAATGCCCGTCAGTCGGGAGTGCTCGCGGCCTTCTTCAGGATCGGCTCGATCAACTCTTCGGTCGTCGATTCGGCCTGAAGTTCCCGATTCCGGAGTTCGGAGGTCGCCAATCATCGGTCCGTCCGATGGCGATGCCTGCGGCTGGTATGGAGTCGTCCCGACCCAGGGCCCAGAGAATTCCCTGCAGGACCAGTCGCCGACAGGATGTGGATCGAAAATCGTAGGGATGGCCGAGGGTGGTGAAGAAGACTCTCGATGGTCTGCCGGAATCCGATTCGTGCTCGTAGATCCACGCGACCGGATTCGAAGCGGGAAAGCGATCGTGGCGCTCGGCGTGGTAGGACTTCAGCGTCGTGCCGATCGCGAGCGAGGTCGGTTCGCCGGAAAGGGCGTCTTCGCCACCTTCGACGTGGTAGAGCCACGAGTAGGCATCGAACGGACTCACGCCTCGGAGGATGGGGTGGGTCGAACCCTTGACCGGATCGACATGGGTCAGCGGCGACTTGCCATCGTCGAAATGTCCGTGGTGCGTGATCCACCGTTGTCCGAAGAGCTCACGCGGCCAATCTCTGTTGAGAGAGGCATGTTCGAGATCCTCGTCGGGATAACGAAACGCGTGCGTGGCGGTTCGGAGACCGACGACTGGTTTTCCCGACTTCGCGAATTCGAGGATCGGGGCGAGTTGCTCGTCCGGTAGCGCTCGAAACCTCGTGAACATCACCAGCATGTCCGCCGTGGCGAGAATCTCGGTCCCGGGAATGTTGTCCAACGCATTGGGGTCGATTCGTCCTTCCTCGTCGAGGCTGTACAGGACGGTGGTTCGAATGCCGTGATCCCGGGAGAGGATCGATGCGAGCAACGGAAGCGATTCTTCACTTCGATACTCTTCGTCGCCGGCGATGAACACGACGTGCGGTGGACCGGATTCGACCGGTGGGGTGCCCGTGGTGATCTGCGTTGCCTGGATCAGCAGGATCGCGGGGAGAATGACGAAGAGGGTGGTGGTCACGCCCCGGAACGTATCCGATGACGGCTTCCGTCGCTGGATGAGCCGCGAGAAGGGTGGTCGTCCATTCCCCGAGAGATGAGCGGGCTCGCCGCGTAGGATGGGGATCGGCCGATCGATTCCTGAGCCCTCTGGCCCATTGATGGAGCAAACCCCGATGCCATCCGTTGCCTTGACCCGTCGAATTCTCGCCATGGGAGTGCTCGCCACGACGACGCTCGTCTTCGGCTCGCCGCCGCTCGCCGATTCGGAGCCGATCGACTCCCGTTCGATCGAGATCGACGGGGTCGAGTCCCGTCGCTGGATCGGTTCGGCGTGGCAACCAAGCCGCCTTCAGGATTGGAGACTGGAATCCGGTCGGCTGATCAACGACGACAGCCGTCTCCCGGTTCGCACCGCGCACGTCCTTCCGCTTCGGATCGATCCGTCATCACCCGCCGCGCCGCTGGTCATTCAAGCCGGTCTTCGTCCGATCGGCATGCCGGTCGAAGCCGGCGCGTTTGCCGGCGTTCTGATCGGGGCCGGGAATTCCGAGGTCGATCCGAGACTGTCCGCACTGGTACAGCAGGTTCCGGCGCCGGACGGAGGGCTCCTCGCGGTGGTCGACGCCTCGACCACGCCGCGATTGCTCGACTTCTCCACCGAGAAGAAGGGTGGATTCAGCTGGTCGCTTCCCAACAAGATCAAGTTCACGGATCTCAAGCCCGTGATGAACGAGAAGGTCGACTTCGCTTCCGGCGCCAGAACGCAGGGGCGTCTGACGCTTCTCCTCCGGGTCACCCCTCGCGATGGTCTCTTCGATCTCGACCTCGAGATTCGAGATGGTGATGCGATATTCGGAACGACGTCGGCCAGTGGACTGAATTCGGATCAGATCGACGGGGGCATCGCGCTGGTGTCACATCGGGAAGTCCGGAAGGATGGAATCGGCTGGGAATTCGATGGTCTCGAACTCCGTTCTCGCGATCTTGATCGCTGGATCGACGAGACCGACCACTCCTGGGGGCCGGTGCTCGGAGTCACCTACACGTTGGATCGGAACGACGACGGGATTCACGCGCTGAAACTCAATGCGTTGTTTCCACCCGTCGCGGCTGATGATCTCGGCGAAGTGGCGCTCGAATTCGAGACTCGTGATCGCGCGTGGCGGCGAATCGCGGAGGCGGGGCTGGAGGACCTCAGTTTCACCGTGCCCTTCGAAGTCGAGGATGTCGAGGAGTACCTCGGGCGCCGGTATCGCGTGGTGGGGGAGGTCAATGGGGAGCCGTACGAATGGATCGGCGAACTTCATGCGCCGCCGGCCGACCGCGATCTTCGAATCGCGAGCCTGAATTGCGTGAAGAACGTCACGGCACACTCCGCCTGGAATCGAGCCGGGGTCTGGTTTCCACATGAGGATCTGACCGAACGCGTCGCGGCGCATGACGCGGACTTCCTCTTCTTCGCCGGAGACCAGATCTATGAAGGTGACATCAACGGAGTGGACCGCCGGAAGATCATTCTCGACTACCACACCAAGTACCACCGTTGGTTGCGGGCGTTCGCGGAACTGGTGCGCGATCGGCCGTGTGTCGTCATTCCCGATGACCACGACGTCTACCACGGGAACATCTGGGGAGCCGGAGGGGTTCTTGCAAAGGCGAAGGACGGCCTCACGGTCCAGGACGCCGGCGGATACAAGCTCTCCGCGGAAGTCGTCAATGCGATTCATCGGACGCAGGTCGGGAATCTCCCCGCCCGGATGATCCCCGGTCCCATCGGGCAGGGCATCGAGCCGTATGCGACTCGGATTCGCTACGGCCCGGCGGATTTCGCGGTGGTCGCGGATCGAATGTGGAAGGACTCGGCGAGCGTCATGGTGCCGGAGGGCAAGGTTCGAAACGGGTGGTTCCGAAATCCCGACTTCGATCCGAAGGACTCCGATGTCGTGGAGGCGGAGTTCCTCGGCCCGACCCAGGAGGCGTTCCTCTCTTCGTGGGCCACCGAGCGCGACCCGGCGAGTCCCAGGAAGATCGTGCTTTCCCAGACCCCCTGGGTCAACGCCGCCACGCTTCCGCCCGGGAAGGACGACGGTGTGGTTCCCGGATTGCGGATTCACGCCAGAGGCGAGTACGCCGAAGGGGACATGCCGGCCGCGGACACCGATTCGGGAGGCTGGCCGCAGACCGCGAGGACGCGTGCGGTCCGTTCCATCACGGATGCGGATGCCATTCACCTCGCAGGCGATCAGCATCTCGGTTCGCTCGTGCAATACGGGGTCGATGACCATCGAGACGGAGGATTCGTATTCACGCCACCGGCGGTCGCGAACACCTGGCCACGTCGCTGGATGCCGATCGAACCCGGCGCGAATCACGTCGAGGGCATGCCTCGGTACACGGGTGACTTCATCGACGGTTTCGGCAATCTGATGACCGTCTGGGCGGTGACCAATCCCGAGGATCGCCGACTCGAGCCGCGACGGTTGTTCGATCTGTCCCCGGGATACGGCATCGTGAAGATCGACCCGAGGACCGGAGACGCCATTCTGGAAGCCTGGCCGCGCTGGGCGGATCCCGAGATGCCGAACACCCAGTATGACGGGTGGCCCTTCGCGGTTCCGTCGCGTCGCTGAGAAGGATCGGCGTGCCACGGCCCGCGGGTCTGGAGATCAGTGCTCCGGCGCTGCTGTTCGCCGGCTGGTGCGCCACGCATCGGCGGCGTAAAGGATGACGGCGATCCAGATCAGGACGAATGCCGCGGCCTTGGACTGCGTGATCTCCTCGCCGAAGACGAGCACGGCGAGAAGAAACTGGCATGTCGGCGCGATGTACTGGAGGATTCCGATGGTCGTGAGTCGGAGACGCCGGGTGGCCGCCGCGAATGCCACGAGCGGAAGAACCGTGACCACTCCGCCGGCGAAGAGCAGGAGATCGGTCTTGAGATCGATCTTCAGAAAACTCGTCTCGCCCCTCCCGGCCAGGAAGAGTTGCAGGGCGAGCATGAATGGCAGGAGGAGAATCATCTCGATCGTCAGACCCGAGATCGCATCCGCCCGCATCTTCTTCCGGCAGAGACCGTAGAGACCGAAGGAGATCGGGAGGACGATCGAGATCCAGGGAAGATCGATGATCGACCCTTCCGTTCCGGTCGCATCGATCGCGGAAGAATCGCCGAGTGCGGACCAGATGAAGATGATCACGCCGATTCCGGCGATTCCGATCGCGAACTTCTGAAGCGACGTGAGGCGCTCGCCGAGGAAGAGTCGGCCGAGGAGCACCGAGACGAGCGGATTGATGTAGTAGCCGAGACTCGCTTCGACGAGCCGCCCGCTCACCACCGCGAAGATGAACGTGAACCAGTTGATGGTGATCAGGATCGTCGACGTGGTGAGCAGCAACGTGGCGCCGCGTCCCCGGAAGGCGTCTCGAATACGACCGTAGCCGGGAGGAAGCGCCAGCAATACGAGCATGACCGGAAGTCCGGCAAGCACTCTCCAGGCGAGCAACTCGAAGGCGTCGACTTCATCGAGAAGCTTGAAGTAGACCCCGGTGCCGAATCCCCAGAAGAGATAGGCGATGAGTGCCTGCCCGACGCCGAT
>JABABZ010000150.1 GCA_014237965.1 Phycisphaerales bacterium
ATCGCGGGGCAGCGATCGCCGTGGTAGACACCCGGGAGATTCCTCGGGCCGTCTCCGCGATCGGCCGAGGTGGAGACGCCGCTCGTCGTGGGCTCGTGGTGCTCGCGATCGCTGATCCCGGGATCGCTTCGGGGACGCCCGCTCGCTCGTTGTTCGCCGGTCTGGATATTCCGGTGCTGGAGATCGGGGATCTCGACGATCTGCGCTTGAAGATCGAACATGCCGCGAGACTGGCGGATGCTTCGGACGGTCCCGCCGCGATCATCATCGATGCATCACTGTTCCGAATCGCGGTCACGATCTCCGTTCGCGCCAATCGCGTGGTCGAGACCGTGGACACCGCTGCGGCGCTCCGGCGTCGACGCGGCCCGCGTTTCGCCGTCGATCGGGATCTCGGTCGACTCGGGCGCCGTCTCGAACTCGATGTCGCGGTGGCGACGCCCAGTCCCGGTGAGCGAGAGACGATCGGGATCATCGCGACGGGGCTCGCATCGACGTCGGTACGACACGTGCTCGAGGAGACGAGGCTCACCGGTCGAATTCCCGTCGTTCACGTCGGGCTGGTCCATCCGCTCGACCCGGCGTCGATCGAACGGCTGTTGACTCGATGTCGAACGGTGCTGGTGGTCGAGACTCGTCCCGGACTCCTGGCCGCACCGGTGATCGAGATCGCCGAGCGACTTCGAAGACGTGGGGAGACCGTGGCCCAGGTCGCGTGGCGGCAGGTTCCCGGCCCCGGCGATTCAACCCTCGAACGGGGTGATGCCGGTCATCCTTCGACGCTGGTGCGCAAACTCCGGGGCCTGCTTCTGGAAATGCGGCCGACTCTGGAATTCCCCGATCGAGAAGACGACGACCGTCGGGATGATGAAGAAGAGACGCCTTCCATACCACCTCGCCCCGGTCAAGTCGGTCGAGGGCTGCTCCAATCGGTGCGGCGGGCGGCGGTGTCCGCGGATCGAACCCTTCGTCGTCTCGATGATGATGCGACCGAACCGATGGCCCTGGCCATCAACGGACGTCCTCCCGCTGGATTCTCCGGCCGGGTGATCGCCGTGGAGATCGTCGAGCGACGGCGGCTTCTGGAAGAAGCCGTCCTGCTCGCCGCCGGGCGGGACAGTGGTCGTCCTTGGGTCACCCTCATCGCCGATGAGGGTTGGAGCGATGAGTTGGATGCCGCACGCCTGCTCACCGCGGCGATTCCGGCCGCCGGGGAGAACCCCGCTCAAGTGCAGGTATTGGACATCGAAGACGATTCCACGCTGCGACGAGGGATCGAAGAGGCCGCCCGCGCCGCATTTCCTTCGGTCCTCGTGATTCGGAGGCGTGAACCCGCGTCGGTTCGAGATCCGGATGAAATCGATCGACTCGGCTACGCCCCGCTCATCCGGGTCAAGACGCGGATCGATGACGCGTGTGGTGTCCGACCATCCGGCGAACCGACCGTCGACCCCTCGCTTCCTCGCCCCGACGAAGTCACCGCTCGATACCGCTTCGAGCCGATCCGGAGTCGATTCAAGCGATCCTTCGTTCTGAGAGTCGGTCGCCTGCTCGAGATCTCGGAACTCGTGCGTCAACGGAATCCGCTTCCGGCCATGCCCGTTCCGCCGGAACTCGGCATCGCGGCTCCGACGCCGCGGCACCGCGGAAGCGGGCGTTGGCGTGCGCACATCGCCGGGGTCCGAGGCACGTCACCCGGCGGCGCCGGGAGTCTCATCTCGCTCGCGGGTCGGAACATGGGTTTCGATGTTCGACTGGCGTCCCTCGCCCAGCCACTGGCGCCCGGTCGAACCGCGTGGACGCAGGTTCTCTTCACCCGTCCGATGCGGGAGGACGCCGCGGATACCCTGGTTCCTTCGATTCCCCGCGGCGAAGCCGACGTCCTGATCGGGATCGATCCGTTCGAGACCCTGCGAGCACTGGTCTCGGACCCGATGCTGCAGATCGCCACGCCCGGAGCGACTTCGATCATCGCCAACACCGAGCCGGCCGTGGAAGAAGGGCCCATCTCGTCTGATCTTCGCGAACTCCTCGAGCGGGAAGCCGGACGCCGGTGTGGAACGTCCGAAGATCGTGTCCGGGCGTTCTCGAAGCAGGTTCTTCAACAGTTCGGAAATCGTCGATTGCTGGACATCGTTCTGGTGGGGGTCGCGTACCAGCAGGGCCTGATTCCGGTCTCGTTGGAAGCGATCACCGAGGCGGCGCAACGATTGGAGCGGGTCGGTTTCGGTCGAAGCGGCGAAGCCTTCCGGTTCGGCCGGCTGCTCGCATCGCGACCGCCCGATCAGCGGGCATCGAAGGTCCCCGGGGTCGAGCCCATCGGACGTCGCCGACGCGAGATCGTTCTGGAGACGCGACTGCATCGAGGCACGACTTCCGCGATCTGGCTCGATCAGCGGATCGGCCGTCTGCTGGATTCGGTTCCGGGCTTGCTGGAGACCGAGGCCGGCCGGGTCGCCTTCGACGACGTCCAACTTGCGGTCGCCAGTCTCTTCCGGCGGGGTGGGAGATCTCTGGTCGACGAGTACCTCGACCGCATCGAACGGCTCTACGCCGCCGATCGGGGCGCGACCGGTCGGGAACTCACTCGGCTTGCGGTTCTTCCGCTCGGCGAAGCGATGCTCGCCCGCGATCTCTTCGCCCTCGCGGTGGCGGCCACGAGTCTTGATCACCGTCGTCGATTGCGGCGGAGGCTCGGGGTCCGAAGGGCGAGAGGAGATCGTCTGGAGAGGGTCTACCTGGCGCGGATCGATCTGGTCGCCTTCGATCGACGCATGCGTGCGGAAATCCCCGTCCGGGACTGGTTGCTTCCGATTCTGGCGAGGATCGGTCGGTTCGTCCCCGAGTCCCGCCGAGGGGATCGGGAGTCCAGAGCCAGGCGGTCGGCGATCGAATCCGGCATCGACCGCGCGATCGAGCGAAGCAATGATGCCGACGCCTACGTCCGGTGGTGCGGTGTCTTCCGGAACTGGCACGATCTGGCGATCGACGGCCGACTCCATGAGACACCCGTTTCGGTCCTGGCATCCGCAGGTGAACCGGCGGCGGACTGATATCAGTCGGAACCGACCGGGTTGGTCCCCGAGGCTCGCCGCTCGTGTCTCAATTGCCCGCAGGCCGCGGCGATGTCGCGGCCTCGACTCGCACGGATGTGCGCGTTGATCCCGCGGTGTCTCAGTTCCTCCTGGAATCTCCGGACGTCTTCGGTGGCCGGCCGTCGGAAGGGAAGTCCCGAGACCTCGTTGTATCGGATGAGATTGATGTTGCAACGGAGCGACTTCGCGTGCGATGCCAGCTCGCGTGCGTGTTCGACACCGTCGTTGAATCCACCGAGCAGGATGTACTCGATGGTGATCTCCCGACCGGATCGCTTGAAGTACTCCTGGCATGAATCAAGAAGTTCCGGCACGGTCGAATACTGCGCCCAGGGAATGATCTCGCGACGAAGTTCGTCGTTGGGGGCATGCAGACTCAAGGCGAGGGTCACTGGAAGGTCGAAGGTCGCGAAGCGTCGGATCGCGGCGGGAAGTCCGACGGTCGAGACCGTGATCCGACGGGCGGAGATGCCCATCCCCCACGGTGCATGAAGAGTCCGGATCGCATCGGTCACCGCCGAGAAGTTCGCCAGCGGTTCGCCCATGCCCATGAAGACGACGTTGCTGAGCCGTCCGCCGTCAGGGAGGTGTCCGAGCCGCCATGCCTGCTCGACGATCCTCCCGCGGGAGAGGTTCCCGTCGAGTCCGCCCAGTCCGCTGGCACAGAATCGACATCCCACGGGGCAGCCGACCTGGCTTGAGATGCAGCCGGTCCGCCGCTGTTCGGTCGGGATCATCACACATTCGGTCTGCCACGACGGTTCATTGCTGAGAACCGGAAGCCCGCCGGTCTTCGAGGCTCGGTCCGGCTCGGGCCATCCGAGAAGGATCTTGCTGGTTCCGTCCGATGCGATCGGATGGGCCAGCTCGATGCCTTCTCCGAAGCGAATGTGCTCCAAGAGGATTCGTCTGCCGCGTTTCGACACGTCGGACATCGCATTCGGATCCAGAACGCCGCGTTCATAGACCCATTTCAAGACCTGATCCCCGAGGTACCTGGGGAGATCGTGCGCCATGGCCCAATCTTGAATCGACTCGAGGTCGTGATCGAAGATGCTGGGCCTGAGGACGTCCCGCGGGGCGGCTTCATCCTTCTCGTGATGTCCGGTGGTCCGATCAATCAACTTGATGCACCGATCGTGAGGTCCACGGTCCGATGGGGGATTCCGTTCGCATCGAGAATTCGATCCAGATCGCCGGCGCCGTCCACGGTGATGCTGCGATCCTTGGGATCCAGTCCCTTCGACCGCATCAACTGCTTCAGCGATCCGGGGAGGCCGAAGACGATGGCCTCCCGATCGATGTCCCGTTGTTCGACCTCGCCGCCGAATTCTTCGATCAGATGGAGGACGAGTTCGTTGACCAGGTCTTCCGGGGCGCTCGCACCCGCGGTGATGAGCACCGTGTCGACGCCTTCGAACCAATCGGTATTGAGTTCGCTCCGGTCGTCGAGGAGCCGGGCGGGCGTTCCGACATTCTCGGAGATCTCCGTCAAGCGGACGCTGTTCGAACTGTTCCTGCTGCCAATCACCAGGACCAGATCGCAGTCCGGAGCGATTGCTCTCACGGCCTTCTGTCGATTGGTGGTGGCGTAACAGATGTCCTCGCTCGGCGGCGCCTTGATGCTCGGGATCGCCTCCTTCAAGGCGGTGATCACGACATTGGCGTCGTCGATGGAGAGCGTCGTCTGCGTGAGGTAGATCAACTTCTCCGGGTCGTCGATCTCGAGGTTCGGAATGTCCGCGGTCGTCTCCACGATCTGGATCGACTCCGGCGCCTCACCCCGGGTGCCGATCACTTCCTGATGGTTCGCGTGGCCGATCAGAAGAATCTGCCAGCCGCGTCGGGCGTACCGAATGGCTTCGGCGTGGACCTTGGTCACCAGGGGGCAGGTGGCGTCGATGGCGACGAGCTTGCGCTCTTCGGCCTGGGCCCGGATCATCGGACTCACGCCATGGGCGCTGTAGACCACGATGGCGTTATCCGGCGTCTCTTCGATCGTTTCCACGAAGATGACGCCCTGTTCCTTGAAGCGTTCCACGATATGCCGGTTATGGACGATCTCGTGGTAGACGCAGATCGTCTCTTCCGGGAAGAGATCGAGGAGCTCGTCGACGACGGCGATCGCCATGTTGACGCCGGCACAGAAGCCACGGGGATTCGCGAGGATCAGTTTCATGGAGTCGGTTCGGTGTCGAGGAAATGCACGGTCGCAAGGGGGGGTCGGTGAATGGTAGCAGTCCGGCCCCTGATCGCCGCGGTTCGCGGGTCCGAACCGTGTTGTATTCGTCGACGAAGGCCCGCGGAGGGGGCGAACCCGGCTACACTCGCCTGCCGACGGCTCTCCCGCCGGGAACCTGCTGATGGCCGACCGACGTATCCATGAAGATCTCGTGCTCAACGGCCCCGACGCAGACCCGTCGTCGTGGTCATCGTTCACCGTCGCCGAGGCTCGGGATCGAAGCCGACGGCTGGCATTCTCCCACCGCGAGAACTTCTCGGTGATCACTCGGCTCGTGCCCGCCGACGTGCGGGATGACTTTGCAGCGGTCTACGCCTTCTGTCGGACCGCTGATGATCTCGGTGATGAGATCGGCGACCCCGTCCGATCGCTCGAACTCCTCGCCTGGTGGAGGTCGGAGGTCGAGGCCGCGTGGGACGGGGCACCGAGGCACTGGGTGTTCCGCGCCCTGCAGCCGACCATCGAACGGTTCGATCTCGAACCGGGACCGTTCCTCGAACTCATCTCGGCGTTCGAGCAGGATCAGACGGTCACGCGATACGAATCCTGGGACCAGTTGCTCGAGTACTGTCGACGAAGCGCGGATCCGGTGGGCCGACTGGTGTTGAGACTTCTGGAGGAACCCGGAACTCCAGCGCAGCTGGAACGATCCGATGCGATCTGCACGGCACTTCAGCTGACGAATCACTGGCAGGATCTTCGGCGGGATCTGCTTGATCGAGATCGGATCTACATTCCGGCGGAGATGATCGAGATCGATGACTTCGAGCGACGATTCAGGGTCACCGCGGAGCAAGGATGGGCGGTGGATGGGACGTTCCTGGAAGAGTCCCGGCAGCTGATTCGAGCTTGTGTCGATCGGACCTGGCCGCTGTACACCTCGGGAGCCGAACTTCCCGGCCTGCTGGGGCCTCGAGCGGCGCCCGTGATCGAGGTGCTCGGTGGGGGTGGGGCGAGCGTGCTTCGTCGGATCGAAGATTGGGACTACGAGACCATGCTTCATCGCCCCCGGATCGGTCCGGTGGGCAAGTTGATGATTCTGGCGAAGGCCTGGCTGACGACGCGAAGCTCGCGGTCGACCGATTCCTCCCGGATGGAGGAGGCACGATGACGACGGACTCCCGACTGGCGGAAGCCTACGAGGCGTGTGGTCGCATCGTCCGGATGCGGGCACGCAACTTCTGGTACGGGCTTCGTCTCACGCCCGAACCTCGCCGCTCCGCGTTGTACGCGATCTATGCCTGGATGCGTCTGGTGGACGACCTGGCGGACGAGCCGAATCTGGAGATGGACGCGAGGCGGGCCGGGCTCGCCGAGTTCAGATCGAGGACCCGCGCCGCCTTCGGCGGTGAGATCGGCGGCTCCGAAGCGGTCTGGCGTGCATTCTCCGATACCGTCGCACGATACGAACTCACGATCGAGCCGTTCGAGGCGATGATCGACGGGCAGGAATCCGACCTGGTCTGGTAGACGCCATTTTAGCTGATTGGATCGAAAGCTACCTAGCTCTGAACAGCAATTTCAGGTGAGTGCGGTCAAAGCCAAAAGTGTCACGGATCTTATTTTCAAGATACCGTTGGTAGGTGAAGTGTACCAGCTGGGGATTGTTGACTGTAAAAAGAAAAGTGGGCGGATTGATTCCAACTTGCTGAATTCGGTTGATCTGAACCCTTTGGCCTCTGTGCTTTCTAACCACTGGTGGCATGTGTTCTGCCATGGCATCGGCCAGCATGAATTGGAGGTCTCTGTAGCGAACCAGCCTCATTCGTTCTGTCCACAGATCTTGGGCGGTGTCCATCAAAGTCTTGATACCTTCTCCTTCCAGTGCGGAAGTGAAGAGGATCGGCACGTACGGCATGAAGTGGAGGCGGTCACGCACAATACCAGCAGCACGGTAACGTGCTCCCACGCCCTGGTCGGCATATAAGTCCCATTTGTTAATGACTACGATGAGCCCTTTGCATATTTCCCAGGCCAAACCGGCTATGTGGTCATCGACACAGCAGGCATTAGGCGACCTGGCCAAGTCTCCAAGGGCTGTC
>JABABZ010000151.1 GCA_014237965.1 Phycisphaerales bacterium
GCGCAGGTCGTGGCGCTCGGCGATGGTCATGAGGGCGTCCATGGCCGCCGGGCGACCGAAGACGTGAACCACGAGCAACGCCCTGGTCCGGGTGGTGATCGCCGCTTCGACCGCCCCCTCGGGTTGCCACGAAACCGATGGAGGAGCCGGCCGAAGGCCGAAGAACCGCGCGGGTCGCGATGAAACTGCGTTCCAGCCCATCGGCGTCGGCAGGTGCACGAAAGAGCCGGTCGCCGACGAAGGGAGTCGCTTCGGATGCACTCTCGCCGCCGAATCCGAGCCCGTCGAAAGCGCTGCTGTGACTCGCAAGTCGGACGCCGCCGTCGAATCCCGTGGTATCTCGATCCCAAATCGATCGATCTCGATCCCTCGGTCGGAAGGCATCGCTGGCATCGATCTGTCCGCCCGCGACCACCGCCACCGCCAACGTCGAACTCGGGCGCCAGTCGATGTCGATGCCCCCGATCCCGAGTGTGCCGCGAGTGGGATCTTCGGTGTCGGAGACTCGTCCGAAAGCGCCGATTCTCGGCATGACCGGGTCGTCGACGTCCTCGCGCAGGATGAAATCGAGCACCTCGAGGTCACGCGCCCGAAAATCGTCGGCCCCGAAAGCGAGCGGCAGGGCGATCGATGAGTATGTCGAATCGAGAACCGGCGCGGGAGGAAGAGGTACATCGAGATCGGGTACCGGAACCACGACCCAGGTGAGCGTCGAGCCGAAGACGCCAGGCGGAAGGCACAACGACCAACCTCCGACGAGGCAGCACATGCCGAAGACTCGGCATGAATTCATGTTGCAGAGCGCTCGACACACAGCGGATCTCACGGATCAGCTCCCACCGGCGCCGATTTCGGCGCCACGACGCTATCGGACCTCTCCGGACCGACGCTGGACGACAGGATTCAATCGGCGCGGGATTCTCTCGATCCCGTACCCACCAATCACTTCATCGTCAGAACGAGAACGTCCAGCCAATCTTCGCGACGAATTCCGTGGTGTCGATCGTGAAGTCCAGATCATCCGCCTCGACGTTCTGGTTGAAGACGACGAACACCTCCTGCCCGTCGCGGAACGCCCATCGGAAACGGCTGTTCACACCGACGGTTCCCGATTGCGTGTCGTACTGAATGAGGTTCTCCCAGGAGACGTCCGGCGTGAAGTAGAAGTTGGCACGACTGGAGACCAGCCAGGTTTCCAGACGTCCGGTATCAAGCCTGATGTCGTTCCACTGCGCGGAAGCGGCGAGCAGCAGGCTGGGAGCCGGTTGCCAACGCATGTTGCCTGACAGCGTGGTCCGCGAGCCACCGTAGTACCCGCTCCAGGCCGCCGAACCTCCGATCTCGACCGGCTCCTTCGACGTCGTCTCGAATCCCGCTTGGACCCGGCTCCACGTGTAGTTCCCCGCGGGAACGAGGAGTTCATTCGCGACCAGGAAGTCCTCCGTGGGAACTTCCTGCTGGATGCCGTACTCGAGATAGACCTCATCTCCTCGTTCGAACTGGATCTTCGGCACGTCGAATTCGAGGTCCATGCTCTCGACCTCGAAATCGAGATCCGTGACCATGAACCCCCCTACTCCAAGGTCCATCGTCCGCACCAACGACGAATCGGGCCGCCATCGATACCGACCACCGCCGAAGAACTCGTGGATACCCGTCCGCTGCACGAACCCGAGCGCCGGGAAGTAGTCGCTGCCGATCCGAGCCCAGCCGAGTCGCCAGTTCAGAATGTCGTTGGGATAGCTGATCCTCGCCCCCATCGCGGTCGCATCCGAGTCCTCTTCACCTCCGGTGAAGGTCTGCTGGAACCATGCGTTTCCCGACAGAGTGCGACCACCGGCGAGATCCGTGGTCACGAAGTTGAAGTCCGCTCCCAGCAGACTGTTCGACTCCGGGCCGAGCGGATTCCCGTTCGTGGCGATGACCCCGACCGAAGACTGCTCGAACACGTTGAACAACGCCCGCCCTGCGAAGTAGTTCCGGCCTGCCGGCGAGACCTCGTCATCCATCTGCGTGTCGAGGATGCCGACGGAGACGTCCTCGATCGACCCGGTGAGCTTGACGCCGCCCAGAATCGTCTGGGGCTCGCCCTGTGGCGACAACCCGATCCTTCGGGAATAGAACGGCAATGGCGTCGAACGTATCCCGCCGAAATTGAAGTACCCCGCGTCTTCGAGGAAGAAGTCCCGCTTCTCGGGAAAACGAATCGAGAACCGGGAGAAGTTGATGACTCGCTGGTCGACTTCGGTCTCCGCGAAATCCGGATTGACGGTTCCGACGAAAGTGAGTCCCGGGGTGATCTTCCAGAACACGTCGACGCCGCCGGTGCCGGAGACATTGGTGCCGTCGTCTTCCTGAGCGGTGATCTTTCCGTAGGGACGAACATCGAAGCCGGAGCCCTGATCGATGTCGCCGAACATCTCGACCACGCCCGCGTCGGCGACCGAGGTGACGCGAACGTCGCGATCGGCGGACTGCCACCGGATCGTCTCGTTGTTACGGCGAATGTCCCGTTCGAAGTTGATGCCCCAGTCGAGATTGTCTGCATCGATCGAGATCGTCCGGAACGGCACCACGAACTCCGCGGTCCAGCCTTCGGCGTCGATCGCCGACCGTCCGTACCACTGTCCGTCCCAGTCGTAGTCGGATCTTCCGTTGACGAGTCGAGCGTCGGCTCGGGTGCCGTTGGGATTGATCCGGAAGATGTAGCCAGTGCGGAGATCTCGCTTGGGATCGAGGACCATCAGGATGTTGTCGTCCCGGTTGATCGGCCCCCCTCGGATCATCACCCGCGAGACGATCTTGGACGGCTCGTCGTCGAAGCAGCGAACGCCCACGTAGAGATTCCGAGAATCGCGCATCAGCCGGACCTCGGTCCGCTGGGTCGGCAACGCCCCCTCGTCGGGATCGACCTGCCGCCAGGTGTCGGCGAGCAACGTCCCGTCCTTCCAGATCTCCTCGAGCACTCCATCGATCTCGGGCGCCTCGGTCACCCCGAACACGCGCGGCGCCGACGTCGTCTCCGGGACTTCGCCATCGAGGATCGTCGCCGCCTCGTCGTCACCTTCGGCGACCGGATCGGCCGACTGGGGAGATGCCACCGCTCCACAGGCGCAGATGATCGAGGCCACGAGACCGATCACCGACCGGCTGAGGTGGGATTCCGGGATCAGAGAGGAGGTTTCCATGAGAGAGCGATCCTAGACCGGCATGATCTGCTTGGGTTGCAACGAACTGGATGATTCGAGAAGGACGGCCCGTCCGATTCGGTACGCTGCTCGAATCGGATCGATCACTCTCACGACCAGACAAGAACACGCCTCCTGATGCCTCCCACCATTGACCACCACCTTGAACTTCGATTGGAGATCCCCGGCCTTCCGGAGATGGAATCGATGCTTCGCGACTTCGCTTCTCGGGCCATCGAGTTCGCCGACATCGAGGACGATCGAAGAGCCGATCTTCTGGAAGCGATGATCTCCGCCGTCAATCTGGTCGAACGCGAACTCGAAACAAAGGCACACGAGGTCGCCACCTTTCACATCTCGGCAATCATCGATTCCGCGGCGATCGAATTCTCGGTGCTGGAGAGCGGCACCCCGATGGGCGAAGATGATCTCGAACCGGCCGGGCACGCGATTCCCGAGCAGATCAGACCCGCCAAGGTCTTCGATCGGCTTTGGTGGGTTCAAAAAGGCCACGAAGGATCGGAGCTGCACCTTCGAGCCCATCGCCCCCACGCGAACATCTCGACTCTGGAATCCGTCGCACACCGGCTCGATCACGAGGCCGCCGAGGCCGACCATGCGAAGACCACGCCGTCGGCCACCACCAGCGAATATCGAATCCGTGACTATCGACCGGGCGACGGACTCGAAGTCGCCCGTCGGATCTACGAGTCTTACGGTCACTCCTATCCGAACCCTGATCTCTACTATCCCGATCGAATCGACGCGCTCAATTCAGAAGGCCGGATCCGATCGATCATCTGTGAGACCTCGGACGGCGAATTCGTCGGACATTATGCCCTCGAACGCCCCGATCTCGGACCGATCGGCGAAGCCGGACAGGCGGTGATCGACCATGCACACCGAGGGCACGGCCTGATGAAGCCGATGCGCACCGCCGTGGAAGATGCGGGTGCGAAGATCGGGCTCCTGGGAATCTGGAGTCAGCCGACGGCACGTCATCCATTCAGCCAGCGAATGAACCTGGGCTTCGGCTCGACGGCCTGCGGCCTGTGCCTCGGAACGACTCCCGCCGAGACCACTCTCCGTGGCGGCGTCGGAAAATCCTCTTCACGCGAAGACGCCGCGTCACGGCACTCCTGTTTCCTCTACTGGCATCCCCTCCGACCCGAGGCTCCGATCACCGCCTTCGTACCGGCAGCCCTGGCGGGATTGATCGGGAAGATCTACGCCGCGCGGGGACGAGAAACGACGATCGAAACGTCCGGCACCGTGGCCCGGGAAGGCGAAGGCGTTCTGCACGCCCGATTCGATGCCGCTCGACGGGTCGGACGGATCGAGATCGATTCGATCGGCCCGGCCTCGATCGAAGCCGTTCGCTCGGGCCTCGTGGTCATGGAGACCGCTGCCCATGCCGCGGTCATCTTCGTCGACCTCCCGATCGATGATCCGGGTTGCGCCGAACTCGCCGAGCGGCTTCTCGACGAGGGTTGCCGGCTGGCGGGCATCGGCCCTCGATTCCGCCGCACCGACGATGGTGCCGAGGACGTCCTCCGCCTTCAACGTGTTCTGAGTCCGGTGGACGAGGCCGGAATCGTCGTGGAAGGCGATCTCGGGCACGAACTCGCGTCCGTGATTCTGGGCCGCGACTGAACGAATCCGCCCCGCGGGGTACGATCGACCGCATGTCAGGACCCGTCGTCGATCTGCACACCCACCTCCTCCCCGAACACTGGCCGGACCTCGCCGAGAAGTTCGGTTACGGCGGGTGGATTTCTCTTGATCATTGTGCACCGTGCCGAGCCCGGATGGTGATCGACGGAAAATCTTTCCGTGAGGTCGACGATCGCTGCTGGTCGCCAGAAAGACGCCTCGCCGATTGCGATTCCCACGGCGTCGATGTTCAAGTGCTCTCGACCGTTCCGGTGATGTTCAGTTACTGGGCGAAGCCGGCGGACGCACTCGAAGTCTCACGACTGCTCAACGATCATCTCGCCGGCGTGGTGCGAGATCGGCCCGATCGTTTTCAGGGACTTGGAACGATCCCCATGCAAGCTCCGGATCTGGCCTGCGCCGAACTGGAGCGATGCGTGAACGAACTCGGTCTTCGCGGTGTCCAGATCGGATCGCATGTCGAGAAGTGGAATCTCGACGCCCCGGAACTCTTCCCGGTGTTCGAGACCGCGGCCCGCCTCGGTGCCGCCGTCTTCGTTCATCCGTGGGAGATGATGGGCAGTCCCGAGATGCCGAAGTACTGGTTGCCCTGGTTGGTGGGAATGCCTGCCGAAACTGCTCGGGCCGCCTGCTCTCTCGCGATGGGCGGCGTGCTTGACCGTCTTCCTGATCTTCGCATCGGCCTCGCACACGGCGGCGGCTCCTTCCCATTCACGATCGGTCGGATCGCGCACGGACACGCGGTACGGCCCGATCTCTGCGCCGTCGACAGCCCGACGCCACCCCGCGACTTCCTCGATCGCTTCGTCTACGATTCACTCCTTCATGATGGCGGCGCACTTCGCCACCTCGTCGATCTCGTCGGTGCCGAACGTATCGCGATGGGAAGCGACTATCCGTTCCCGCTCGGCGAACACGTGCCGGGAGCGCTCATCCGGTCGATCGAGGCATTCGACGATGCCACGCGAGACCGACTCCTCGGCGGGACGGCTCTGGAGTTCCTCGGCCTGCCGGTCTCCGCGATGAAAGTGGATCGATGACCGTGCCAGACGCACCTTCGACGTTTCCGTTCGACGGAATCACCGCTGCGGATCTCGATCCGACCGCGTCTGGAGCCGCTCATCTCGACGGCCTCGATCCGCTCGTCGGATTCCGAAGTCGATTTCATCTTCCACAGCGACCGGATGGCGGGGACGCCTCGTACTTCGTGGGAAACTCCCTCGGCCTGCAGCCGGTCGCGGCGCGAGCGATCATCGAACAGGAACTCGATGACTGGGCGCAGCTCGGCGTCGAGGGGCACTTCGATGCGGCGCGACCCTGGTATCCGTATCACGAGAATCTTCGAGACGGCTTCGCTCACATCGTCGGGGCGCTTCCGTCCGAAGTCGTCGCGATGAACTCGCTGACCGTCAATCTGCATCTGCTGATGGTGTCCTTCCACCGCCCCGAAGGCGACCGCCGAATCCTCCTCATGGAGGACGGCGCCTTTCCCAGCGACACCTATGCCGTCCAGACCCACATTGCGGCTCGAGGTGGAGATCCCGCCGCCGACATCGTCCGAGTGGCGCCGAGGCCGGGTGAAGATCTTCTCCGAACCGAAGACATCCTCGCGGAGATCGAACGGCTCGGCGACCGGCTCGCCACCGTCATGCTCGGCGGCGTCAACTTCCGAACCGGTCAGTTGCTCGACCTTGCGTCCATCACCGATGCGGCGCACGCCGCGGGAGCCCTCGCCGGCTTCGATCTCGCTCACGCCGCAGGGAACGTTCCGCTTGCCCTGCACGACTGGGACGTCGACTTCGCCGCATGGTGCACGTACAAGTATCTCAACGGTGGTCCGGGCGCCGTCGCAGGCGCTTTCATTCACGAGCGACACGCCACCAACGGCGACATCCCACGATTCGCCGGTTGGTGGGGCAATGATCCGGACACCCGGTTCCGCATGCATCTCGAAGACACCTTCGTTCCGGTACCCACCGCGGAGGCCTGGCAACTGAGCAACCCACCGATCCTCGCCATGGCGCCTCTGGTGGCATCGCTCGACCTCTTCATGGAGGCCGGACTCCCGGCGCTTCGATCCAAGAGTCGCGTTCTGACGGGTTTCCTCCATACCTGCCTCCAGGAGATGCTCCCCGAAGGAAGTTCGGTGATCACCCCCGGGAACGCCGAAGAACGCGGCTGCCAGTTGACGGTCCGGATCGCGGATCGCTCCCGCGAACGATTCGAGGCCCTCGCGCCACAAGGGATCTTCGCCGACTTCCGACCCCCCGATGTGGTGCGAATCGCG
>JABABZ010000152.1 GCA_014237965.1 Phycisphaerales bacterium
CTTCAAAGCGGGCGAGGCGATTCGAACGTCTGGAAACCTTGTCGCCGATGTCGACTTGATGTGATTCGGGTGACCCCCGCCCGAAGTCCTGAGAGACGGTCACGCCTCCGTGCCCGTTCACCTGACCATTGCGGGACTGGACAAAGGTCCGTCACCACGGGTTGGCGGCAAGATGTACGCGATGAGGAAGCACATCGTCGGCACGATGACCCACTTCTCGGCGGAGTAGACGGCCCAGACGTCGAGTGGCATGCCAACGAGCAGGTTCATCACCGGCATTCTGAAGACGTCGCCATCGATGAGCATCATCAGTCCGGTGAAACAGATCGCTTTACCGAAGGTCGTCAGGCTCGGAAGTTTGTCGCGGATGAGCAACCAGACGAGCACCTTTCCCAGTGTCGGCAACAACGCGGTGAGGGCGGCGATGATGACGACGTAGGTTGGATAAGGCTCCTGCAGCATCTCGTTCATACGGCCACTCTCGGCTGCCGCGGCCATGTAGTCCTGCGCGAAAACACGTCCGTACAAGACATGGAACGCGAATCCAGCGCCGGCGGCCGTCGCGGTTGCAAGGAAGATCCGTGTCGCGTTCATGGCTTCTCCAGGTGGGAGTGAAGGATTCCGGACTCACGATATCGTATTTCTTCGCGGTCTCGATCAAAGTCGAACAAGGAACGTCCGCCACCGGATTCAATCAAAAGAGGGCGTTGGCGAATTCATCACCGTGACGACCGGTGACGATTGTACGGCCGTCCCTGTCCCGATAGGGCCAGGCCGGTGCTCTCGCGGCGATCGCAGGGGTCACACTTCTCGGTCGTCGTCGCCATCGCGGGGCAACCTCCGCCGGCCTCCGCCGGGAAGCGCCGCGGTCTCGAACGTCGATCGCTGTGGCTGATTGATCTCGGCAGCGTTTTTTTCGTGACCGTGGCATTCGTGGAGGGCGGTCGGGTGCACCTGGCGATTGAATGGGCGTTCGCTGAACCTCGAGGTCGTCTTGATGCGGTCATGCTCGGGCTCGACGATCAGCGTGTAGAGTCAGTTGCCCCCAACTGGCCGGACGGACAGTGTCCTAAGTCACGACTTGGAGAAGAACCATGAGTGGAAGCGAAACGATGGCGGCCTCCCAGCCGCGGAAGAAGTCACTTCGCAAGCGAGCGGCAAGGATCCTCATCCTGCCCCTCGTCGCGATACCGCTGGTACTCGTGAGCTGCGTCCGCAGCTCCGGGGGGGCCTGGTACTTCGATTCGGCGCCGCTTCCGGAAGGTTGGCCCGAATTGACCCCGGTCGGCAAGGTCGAGATTCGCGAGTATCCGAGCTACCGGGCCGCGGTCGTGACCGAGCAAGACGGGAAGACTGGGACGACTCCGATGTTCCGGTCGCTCTTCCAGCACATCAGTTCGAACGACATCCCCATGACCTCGCCCGTCGACATGACCTACGACAACGGTGACGCGTCCGGTGGTCAGGACGACGGGGGTGGTGACCGCATGACTGGCATGGCGTTCCTCTATCGAACGCCCGATCTCGGTCCGGTCGGTACGGACGGCGTGGTTCGCGTCGAGGATATTCTTCCACGCGCGTACGCCAGTATCGGGGTGCGGGGCTCGTACTCGCCCGCGCACTATTCCGAGGGACTCGCGCGGGTGAGGGCGTGGCTTTCGGGGCAGTCCACATGGCAGGCCGATGGGTCGTCGAGATTCCTTGGCTACAACAGTCCGTTCGTGCCGTGGTTCTGGCGGTACGGCGAGGTTCAGGTGCCGGTGGTGCGTTCGACGGATTCCGACGTCGACTGACGCGCGGAAGGCGTTCTTGTGGCAGTGCGGGTCCACAGGTGATTCGAACGCCCGAC
Source organism: Phycisphaerales bacterium (assembly GCA_014237965.1). Taxonomy (GTDB): domain Bacteria; phylum Planctomycetota; class Phycisphaerae; order Phycisphaerales; family SM1A02; genus UBA12014. The sequence goes on from JABABZ010000152.1 coordinate 1,850, forward strand.
CGTCACCTTGGCAACGCACCTTTCAGCATGTGATGGATACCCTCGAAAGCATAGAAGCCACGACTCTAGTCAGGGCTTGCCAGAAGTAAATCGCACGTGTCGACCTCCGCCGGCCTTGAACGGTACTTGAACGGTACTTGCTTCGGCAGGCCGCCGAGTATCGAGGTGACCTGATTCAGGCTCTGGACGTTGCGAGAACTCAGGCATGGCGAGCCTTGGGCAGGCGCGACGAAAGATTGCGGCGAGTGGGATCGGAGCACATCGGCTATTCAGTAGCAATCGCCCCAGCGAGCCAGCAACTCCGCAAGGTCGGCGCCAGTGACGAGACCGTCACCATTAAGATCGGCGCTGCTGCCGCCCCAACTACCAAGCAGTATGGCCAGATCAGCGCCATCAATCCGCGCGTCGTGGTTGAAATCCGCAGGATCAACACATGCATTGACGGGCAGGAAGTTGTGGAGGATCCGCATGCCATCCGTAGGACTGAAGTGCCCGACGATCATTTCCGGCGTGGCATCCTGGTTGAGGTCGCACATGACAAGTGAAGTGGGGAAGCTTCCCACGCCGATCCCCAACTGTCGTCGCAGGGTGATGGTTCCCGGCTCGCTGTCATTCATCCAGACGGACAGCCCCCCCAGCCAGTCGGTGGTGACGATGTCGGATCGCCCGTTCCCATCCAGATCGGAGATCCTGATGAGAAGTGGACTGTTGTTGCTCTGGTACTGGTAATAGTCTTCGAACTCGTAGTCGAAGCTCAGCTCGGATTCCGTGCTGGTGTTCCGCATCACCGAGATTCCGTCCGGGGATCCAGTAAAGGCGCCGCCCTTGGTGATGATATCAAGCCGGCCATCTCCATCGATGTCCGCCAGTCTCGGCGCCGAGGTGCCCCAGTAGTAGTTGTACTGCGGGTCTTCCACGCCACCCGCCTGGAGGGTCAGTGCAAGTTCGAGCGCCAAGACATCGTGTGTGCTTCGGTTGTAGTAGATGTGGACGTCCCGGTTGTCTCCGGATGACACCACGTCAAGGAGTCCGTCGCCGTTGAAATCAGCGAATACCGGCCGGGCCTCGACCCGTGCATCAAGGATGACCTTGGGTGCGAAGGCGACGGCGCCACGCTCGGTCGTGTTCAGGTAGACGCCCATCTGATTGTAGTTGGATCGCGACGTGACGATATCGAGTCGACCGTCGCCGTTGATGTCCTGGAGCTGGGCGAATCCTTCGTAACCATCCCCTGAGAGGATCAGCGGCGCCGCGAAGTCAAAGTCGCCAGTACTACCGCTTCCGGTATTGATGAAGATGCACGTGTGTGACTCGAAGTCATCAGTGACATCGCCATACTCGGAGGCAACGATGTCGAGTCGCCCGTCACCATTGACATCACCGACAGCGACATCATGAGTCTGGGCCACGCCACCGACTCCATAGCCCATGGTGTGGCGTCGTTCAAAGGACACGAAACCAGCCTCGTCGAATGCCGTGGTGTGAATATGAATGTCGCCATACCCTTGGGTCGTGACGATCTCGGGCGTGCCATCACCATCGAGGTCGCCCCATCCCATGCCCTTGACGCCACTCCCTGGGTAGGGCGTCAGAAAGTGGTGGTCGAGGTGTGAGGCGTTGAATGTTTCGGTGGCGTTGAAGGTGATGTTGAATCGATCGCTCGACAGGGCGAGCAACCCATTGGTCATCACGGTGACTGGATCATGACGTGCAGCGTCTGGAACAGTGACCAGGAGTTGTGTTTCGGAGGCTGAAAGAACCGTCGCCGCGACGCCCCCGAAAGAGACGCTGTTTTCAGATGCCATCGCGCTGAACCCGGCGCCTGAGACGCCGACGGTGCTTCCGATCGGGCCGGACCGCGGATCCAATCTGTCGATGATGATGGGTGGCGTTGCGTTGGCCACGCTGAGCGTCGCCAGCAGAGGGTTGATCAGAATTGGAATCAACAGAACTTGATGTTTTGAATGCATCATGGTCTTTCTCGATAGGCGCCGGATGAGACGCCTAGTTTACAACAACGGCGTGCCCGAGCCAATGAAACCACGCATCGCGAGAAAAACCGCCAACGACCTCGTCCGGGGACGGCTTTTTTTGATGGCGAAAGCGGGCGAGGCGATTCGAACGCCCGACATTCACGGCGGCAACGTGCTTTCATCCACGAGGAACCATGGTTCCGAGTGGATGCAAGCTTGCGATCGCATCGGAGACCGATCGTGTCGACGGAGTTTGATGCGGGAGGAGAAATGGGAACTGGAGAATGGCCGACATCGGCACATCCTCCAGTTCCCATCCTTGACTGACCATTCTTCAGCCCGGAGCTTCAGCAGTCTCCGAGACTCGACGCGATGTTCACGCACGCCTCGTCCCATTCCACATCGCAGCAGAACGAGTCGATTGCACACACGCCGGTGCAACAGGCGGCGTCCGAACACCCCGGCGTGCCATTGGCCTCGTCGCAGTCCCCGGCCAGCGGGTCGCCGCAGCCGCCTTCGCCACAGCCTTCCACGAACTCGTTGATGCATTCGCCGGTCAGCGGATCGCAGTAGTCGAGGGTGCAGGGATCGTCGTCATTGCAGTCGACCCCGTCGCAGAAGTCAGGCGTGCACCCATCGATGAGGTCATGGACGCACTCGCCGGTGGTCGGATCGCAGTAGTCGATCGTGCATTCGTTGCCGTCGTCGCACCGGGCACCTTCGCACGGGTTCACCGGGCAGTCGCCCCACGCGGAGAGCAGGAGGCCGAAGTCGGCGCCGCCGACGACGCCGTCGCCGTCGAGGTCGCCCGTCCCGGGCCCGCCCCACTGGGAGAGCATGACGCCGACGTCCGAACCCCCGACCTGATCGTCGCCGTCGAGATCGGCGGGGCACGCGGCGCCGATCGCGGTCACCACGCATCCGGTCTTGCCGAAGGACTGCACGACGAGGTTGACGCCCTCGACGGCCAGCGCGCCTTCGACGCGGAACTTCGAGACGTGCTCCAGGCGGAAGTCGGCCGTGGTCTCATCGAGGAAAGTGACGCTGCATTGCTCGCCGGAGAGGTCGACGATCGCACCGAAGGGCACCGGATCGGCGCCGCCGTTGAGGACGACTTCCGCAGTGCCGGAGATGTAGGCCTCGCAGGCCGAGAGGAACTGCCGGTTGAGGACGCCACCCGAGACGTACACCTTGCCGCCGGTGATGCCCTGTGTGCCGACCGTGAGGTCCTGGACCATCTCTCCGCCGGTCATGGTGAAGTCCCCATCGGCGTAGAAGTAGAGTTGGCGGACCCCGTATCCGGTGCCGTCACCATCCAGATCGGCGCCGAGGACACCATCGTTCTGGACGTAATGATCGACGAGCACGTTCGCATCGATGAAGCCGCCGGTCGGGGTGCCGTCCCAGTTGGCGAGATCGGTGAACGAGGTCCCGTCGCCGCCCGTGCCGTTCCAGACGAGCGTCTGCGGCTCGAAGGAGCCGCCCAGCGATCGGACGGCGCATCCGGTGTCGCCTTCGGCGACCACCTCGAAGGTGAGTCCCTCGATGCCGGGCAGCCCGTCGAAGGTGAACTTGCCCGCGTGCTCGGCTCGGAAATCGTCGGGTGTCTCGGCGGTGAAGCTGACCATGGCGTCCGCACCGGCGAGGCTCACCGTCGAGAGATTCACCGGATTGCCGCCTCCGTTGAAGACGAGCGTGGCGTCGTTCGACACCGCGATCTCGCACTCGAGGGCGAACGTCCGGGTCATCACGCCGCCCGAGAGGTCGATGGTCGTGAAGCGGATGCCCGCCCCGCCGATCATCTCGCCCCCGGTCATGGTGAGGCTTCCCTCGCCCGCCACCCAGCTGATCTGGGCGACGCCGCCCGGGCAGCCGACGCACGCGCCCGGGTCGTCGATGACGAAGTCGTCCTCGAGGGCCGCCAGGTCGATGGTGGCTCCGGCGGGCTTCCAGTTTCCGGCATCGGCGAAGGAAGTGCCGTCACCGAGACCACTCCAGGTGAGGGTGTCGGCGGTGGCGGAAGCACCTGCGACGGCAGTCGCAAGCATGGCGAGGGTGAGGATGCGCATGGAGGTCGTCCTTGGTTGAAGAGCCCGCCACGACGGGCGAATGGATCTGAACGGAATCAGCGCGGCCCCGCCGAGACGGGGCCGCGCCCGTGTGAATCGAAGGGTCAGCCGCAGAGTCCCCAGGCGGCGATGAGGAGTCCGAAGTCGGCGCCGTCGACGATGCCGTCGCCGTTGAGGTCGGCCTGACAACCGACGCACACTCCCCATTGCCCGATCAAGAGGCCGAGGTCGGCACCGTTGACTTCGCCGTCGTCGTTGAGGTCGGCCGGACAGCCGCTCGCGACGAGGACCGAGATGGTGCAGCCGGCCTTGCCGACCGGATCGACCTGGAGGTTCACGCCGATCGCGGCGGGCTCGCCGTCGACGGTGATCTTGGAAAGATGCTCGGCCTCGAAGTCGGCCACGGTCTCGTTGATCAAGGTGATGGAACAGTCGGCACCCGACATGTCGACGGTCGTGCCGAAGGGGAGCGGATCGGCGCCACCGGCGAGGTTGACCGTCGAAGTGCCGGAGACGGCGACCCCGGCGCCACTCAGAAACTGCCGATTGAGCGTGCCGCCACTCATGGCGACGGTCCCGCCGGTGATGCCCTGCGTGCCCGCGCCGGAGCCCTGGGACAACTCGCCACCGGTCATGACCAACTCGCCATCGCCGAGAAAGTACATCTGCAGGACGCCGGACTTGCCGCCGACGAGGCCGTCGTCGATGGTGTAGCGATCGACGAGCGTGGTGAGGTTGATGGAACCACCGGTGGGCGTGCCGGACCAGTTGGCGACGTCGGAGAAGCTCTCGCCGTCACCGGCGCCGGTCCAGATCAGGTCCTGGGGCGTGACCTCGCCGCCGAGCGAACGCACGATGCAACCAGCGGCGCCGTCGCTCTCGACCGTGAAGGTCACGTCCTCGATCGGCGGAAGTCCGTCGAAGGTGAACTTCGTGAGATGCTCGGCCCGGAAGGCGTCCGGCGTCTCGTTGATGAAGACCACGGACGCGTCGGTGCCCTGAACGCTCAGCGTCGTGATGTTCAATGGATTGCCGCCGCCGTTGAGACGAAGTTCCGCCGTGTCCCCAACATCGACTTGAACAGCATCTTCATGTTGGACCAGCTTCGCTCGATGTTCTGCGTGTGGATC